>VFZO01000267.1 GCA_016871155.1 Acidobacteriota bacterium
GAGGCATTGAAGAGGAATGTCATCGAGAGCGACAGCCCCGTTACCATCAGAACGTAGCTCGGAAACGTGCTGCTGGTCCACGCCTTCGTCCAAAACAAAGGCAGGTGCCATGCGGCCCACAACACTCCCAAGGCGATCGATCCCGAGGCCGGGCCCAGCAGCCGCTGGAAGCGCGGCAACGCGAACCCTCTCCAGCCTGGCTCTTCGCCGAGCGGACCGCCGATTATCGTCGATACGGAATACACGGATACCGAAAGAAGGCTGCCCCACTGCAACGCGGACCAAGGTCCAGTGGTCAGTATGATCGCCGGAATCACAGCAAAGGTCGTCCCGATTAACAAAGGCGTGGCGATCGCCGCGACGACGGCCGATTGCAGAGTCAACCCATTCAGACTCGGCCAACGGCGCTCTGTGATCCGGAGGGTGACTAGGGCCGCCAGCGAGGGAGCGAAACTCCCAGCCACTATCATCAACGGTATCGAAAGGTCATAGGGAAGCCACCCCAACCCAGAGCGGGAGAGTCCAAGCAGGCCGAAGCACGTCCAAGCCAGACCGTAGGCAAACGCCGAAAACAGAACGAGTTGCTGCTTGTCTCGCGCTACGTTCTCTACCCGCTGCGTCTCGGTCATAACGCTGGTTAGTCCAAGCTTAGCAAGAGAGTGAATGAGTGACGCCACTCTCAACGGCGACCTCTAGCCCTCCCCGGCCCCGCCCGCCCAGCGCAAACCACCCTCCGCCAAACCCCGTTCACCGAACTTCCAAAAAAAGTTATCCTCAATCGATCCAACGGCTTTCAGCCACTCGCGCCCCCGAATAGCCCTGGAAATTTTTGACGCTCCTCTACAATGGTCTTGTGGAGCGCAATGCGCCCACGCAAAAGCCCCTGGCCAAAAACCGGGGGCTTTTCAGTTTCTTAAGGAGGCATTCTAATGCAACAACCAAAGCGATCGCGGTCGGAGCAGGCCCGCATCAACGGCGCCAAGTCGAAAGGCCCGAAGACCGAAGAAGGTAAGGAGAAGTGCGCCAAGGTGAACTTGAAGCACGCCGCCTACGCTGCCAAAGCCACCGTCCTCCCGCACGAGGATCCCAGCGCCTACGAGCTGCTCTGGGCCACCGTCGTCGACCAGTTCCATCCAGGCAACGCCTTCGAGTATGGCATCGTCGACGAAATCGTCAACCATCAATGGGCCGCCCGCCGTCTCAGCCGCGCCGCTCAGCAGGTCACCGCAAACCAAATGCAGTTATTCCTCAGAAACTGCCCGACAGACCAAACGCCAGAGGAAGCCTACATCCGCGTCGAGACCGAAGGCTGTGCCGCCGCCGAACGCCTCGAGCGCAGAGCCCGCGCCCACACCCGCGACATCGCCCGTTTGGTCAAGCTCCTCAACGACATACGCAAACATTCAAAAAGTGACGGAGGGTCCCAACAGGTCATCGAAATGATGGACCGCGCCCTGGAACGCGATGCCGCCAACGAGGCCGCCCCGAAGGAACCGGCGGAGGACTCTCTCCCTGCCGGGCCCTTCCGGACACGGGCCGGTGCAGGATTCCGCCGGCGCTCGACTAAGCGCCAGCCGCCGGCCTTGCGTGGCAGGACACCTCGACGTTGATACAGCAACCGTCGGCTACGTTGCCGCGCAGGCGAAGTTCGCCGCGTCGTCGATGCTGCCGCTGCCTTTGTACTTCGCCACCTGCGGATACGGACACAGCGGCCGCGTGCGGGTTGTCTTGCCGCCTTCCACATGCGCGCCAATTAGCTGCTCCGGCGCTATTCCCTTCTCCACCCAATCCATCACCGCCGCCAGCCAATCCACGGAGCCGCATCCTGGCCCGCCGCTGCAGTGGTACATGCCCGGCACCATGAACAGCCGGTAGAAGTCGCGCGTCGCGTTCTGGCCCATCCTGCCGGCCACCGCTTCGTAATATTCGATGCCTGGGAACGGGTTCACCTGCTGATCGCCCCAGCCCGAATATTGCACGATCTTCCCGCCGCGCTTCTTCACCTTCGAAAGGTCCGGATTCCGCGGATTCAACATTGCGGCGGCCTTCGCCACCCGCGGCGGATCCGTGTCGAAGTTGAACATCGTGTAACTCCAGGACGGGCCCGGCGGAGGATCCAGCATCGCCAGCTTCATCTGGCTCTCCGACCGCGGCAGCACCACCTTGCTCGGGCCGATCAAATTCTCCGCCCAAACCGGCTCGCCGCTGAACGGCTCGCCCGGAAACAACAACTCGCCCTTCGAGTTCCGCACACCGCCATAGATCTTGCTTAGCCCGTCCAACTGTTTTTCGGTGAAACAAGGGGCCGTGCCACAGCGCGGCAGGTCGCGCTTCGGATCGAACTGGCACTTCCGGGGATCGTCGATCAGCCCGTCCTTCACACCGTCGATCGCATCGCACTTCGCCATCACCGCCTCGGCCAGCGCCGGCAGTTGATCCGGTTGAATACCCGCCTCTCCCATCTGCGACTGCGCCACCCACATGCGCCGCGTCACGTTGCCCGTCAAATACAGGCCCGGCGCGCCGATCACGTAACCATCGAAATCTTCCGGATACCGCTGCGCTTCCTGCATCCCCTGGCGGCCGCCCGTCGAGCAGCCCACCCAATAGGAGTACCGCGCGGGCTTACCGTAGTAGGCCTTTACCACCTGCTTGGCTAGCGCCGCCGTATTGTGGACCGACAGGTAGGCGAAGTCGATCAGCTTGCGTTTGCCATGCGGATTCTCCGGCGTCACCCACGCGAACGTCGCGACCGGTTCCTTGGCCACATCGTGCCCCGTATCGGTCGACGCGCTCGCGAACCCTTTGCGAACCGCGCCGTCCACCGCCCCCATTGAGATGTTGCCCGCTGTCCCTCCGTTGCCCACCATCTGAAACCGCTCGTTCCATTCCGCCGGCAGTTTGATCGCGAACTTGGCCTCGGGCCAAATCACGCCGCGAACGTCGCAATGCGCGGGCAGATTGCCCTGGGCGGGCGTCATCGCCGCCGAGTGAATCGTCACCGCGGAGTTGGGTTCCCGTAACTTGAACTTCTTGGAAAGAAGCGCGGCGCAGTTGTCGCCGGCGGATAAGGCAAGGCCGCCGGCCAGCCAAAGCAGTTTTCGCATCGGCACTAGTGTGTCACAACGCACACTCCTAGACGCTGGAGAGGGAGCGCCCTTTGGTCTCGGGCAGCGCGAAAACCAGCACGCCGCCAATCAGAAAGAACGCGGCGGTCAGTGTGAGCGCCGAACCAAGCCCCTGCCGGTCGGCCACGGCGCCGATCACCGCGGGCGCGAAGGCGCTCAGAATGCGCCCGCCGTTGTAGCACAGCCCCTGTGCGGTGGCACGCACCGTCGATGGAAATATCTCGCTCAGAATCGCCCCAAAGGCCGAGTAGTATCCGTGCCCGAACAGGCCGACCAGCGGGCCCAGCCAAAGCAGGGTCTGCGGACTGCGCGCCGCGCCTCCGTAGAGCACCGTCACGATCGCCGCGCCCGTCAGAAACGCGGCGAAGCTGGGCCGCCGGCCGAACCGGTCGGCCAGGACCCCAAACAGCAGATAGCCGGCCAGAGCGCCAATCTGCATCGGCGCGATCCACGCGCTCGACCGTACAATGCTCAACCCGGCCCCGCCTTTCTCCACCGGCGTCGCCAGGTATGCCGGCACCCAGGTGAACAGCCCCCAATAAGCGAACAGCACGAAGCTGGACATGCCGATCGCGAGCACCGCGTACTTCCCCAGCGGCGGGGAGAAGATGATCCGGAATCGCTCGCGCAGCGGTGTCTTCATCGAATCGCGCCACACCTGCGGCTCCGGCACCGACCGGCGAATCCACAGCGCCAACAGCGCCGGCAACGCGCCGATCGCAAACAGCGGCCGCCAGCCGTATGTTGGCAGTATCAGCGCCGCGAGGCCGGCCGCCGCCAGATACCCGATCGCCCAGCCGGATTGCGTAATGCCAATCGCCTTGCCTCGGTGCGCCGCCGGCCACGTCTCGGCCACCAGCACCGTGCCCGCCGACCACTCCGCCCCCAGGCCCAGGCCCACCAGCGTGCGCCACAGCAACAACTGTTCAAACGACTGCGCGGTCGCAATCAACGCCGTGAATAGCGAGTAGGTGAGGATCGAACCCATCAACACCTTCGTCCGGCCGTAGCGATCCGCCAGGATGCCGGCCAGCGTCCCGCCCGCCGCGGCCGCCGCCAGCGTCACCGTCGTCAGCGTGCCCGCCTGCGCGCCGGTCAGCCCGAACTCCTTTTGCATCGGCAGCAGTGCGAACGAGTACAGCATGACGTCCAGCGCATCCAGCATCCAGCCGAGCATCGCCGCCAGCAGCGTTCGCCACTGCGTGCCCGTAATCTCGCCGAACGGCAGCATGGAGGTCTATTTTGGCACACCGTCCGGAGAAGCCATACTGGAAGGAGTGCCAATGGATTTCGCCAGTTCCTGGCAGTTCTTCGCCGTGACCTTGTCGTCGATACTGTTTCTCGTCGATCCGGTCGCGACCGTTCCGGCATTTCTCGTCATGACGCAGGGCCACACAAGGGAACGGCGATCGCGAATGGCCCGGCGCGCGGCCGTCACCTGTTTTTGCGTGCTGGCCGGCTTCGGACTGGTGGGCGCCCAGGTCTTTCAACTGCTCGGCATCACTATGCCGGCCTTCCGCGTCGCGGGTGGACTGATCCTTTTACTAATCGGAATGGACATGGTGCAGGCCAAGCGGCCCGCTACCAATGAGGTCCCTGGCGAGGCCGAAGAAGGCTCGCACAAGGAGGACGTTGGCATCATCCCCCTTGGCATGCCGATGCTGGCCGGCCCTGGATCGATCTCGGCTGTCATGGTGCTCATCGGCCCGCGGCCGGAGCCGTTCCATCTTGCGCTGATCCTTCTCGCGCTGGCCGTAACGGCGCTGGCCTGTTTCGCCGTGCTGCGCGGCGCCGACGGGATTCGCCGCGTGCTGGGCGAAACCGGCATTCACATTCTCACGCGCTTGATGGGCATGCTGCTAATGGCGCTTGCCGTTCAGTTTATCGCCGGCGGACTGCAGGAACTCGGTTTCGGACTCAAGCCGCCGGCAGCACGGTAGCCAAGGCCTGCACCACGCTGGCGATGCGAACGCAGGCGAGAACAATGGACTCGTCCGCACCCTTTTCGCGAACGACCTTTTCGTGAGAGTCGACGCAGGCGCCGCAGCCGTTGATGGCGCTGGCGGCGATGCAGAAGAGTTCGAAATCCAGGGCTTCGATGCCATGGGAGCGAATGGCGTTCATGCGCAGCCGCGCCGGAATCGTGGCGTACTTCTCGTTCTTGGTCAGGTGCAAGAACCGGTAGTAGACGTTGTTCATGCCCATGATCGCGGCTGCCGACCGGGCGGCCTCGGCGGCCTCCGGCTTCAAGTGTTCCAGCGCTTTTTCTTCGATCGCTTTGAGCAACACCGGATTGCGGGCCGTGATCGCGCTGGTCAGCGCCGTACCCCAGGTCTGCTGTTTGGTCAACTCGGGCTGCTGCAACAGGTTACCAAGGTTCAGCTTCAGATCCTTGGCGAAGTTCGGTACGGTATCGAGGAGTTGTTCGAGGTTCATAACAGAGTGTGGGCGGACCGGGTACGGCCCGCCCATGTATGGGTGGATCGATTAGACCTTCAGCGTGTCCTGGCCCTTTTCCCAGTTACAGGGGCAGAGCTCGTCGGTTTGCAGTGCGTCGAGAACGCGCAGTACTTCATTGGGGTTGCGTCCGACGCTCAGGTCGTTGACGCTGACGAAGCGGACGATGCCGCCGGGATCCACAACGAATGTGGCGCGCTGGCACATGCCGATGTTGCGGTCCAAAATGCCCAGAGCCTCGGACAGTTCTTTCTTCTTGTCGGCCAGCATCGGGAACGGCAGGTCGCGCAGGTCGTCATGGTGCGTGCGCCACGCCAGGTGGACGAACTCGCTATCGGTCGACACGCCCAAAACCTGTGCGTCTCGATCGGCGAACTCCTTGTTCAGCTTGCCGAACGCGGCGATCTCGGTGGGACACACAAACGTGAAGTCCATGGGCCAGAAGAAGTACACCTTCCACTTGCCTTCATAGCTCGAATCCGTCAGTTCGGCGAACTGTTTGCCCTTTTCCAGGCTGACGGCGGCGTTCATCTTGAACTTGGGGAATTGATCTCCGACTCCAAGCATTGTTTTGACTTTTCTCCTTTGATTGGGGGATGCGCAATCGTTGCAGAGGTCCTAGACCTCTGTGGCGAAACGCTCCGGTTGAAACATTTCAGGCGCCGCGTGTTGGAAACGGATTCCGGGAAACGCGCGGGAAGATAGATCGAAAGCCGGATGACAGGCGCGGCGCACCGGTTGCTGGCGGGATTCGTAGTTTGCCTCTTGCCGCGGCGCCCATAGAGGGTTCGATTCGGCGCGAGAGGAAAAGGATGCAAGTTTGTACCCGTTGCGATTCATGCTTATTTGAGAATCTTCCGCAACACGCGCAGCGCCCGTCCGGCGTCACTCTCGGTCAGGATGTACGGGGGCAGGAAGCGCAGCACCGTGTCATGCGTGGCGTTGAACAGAATTCCCTGCTCCATGCCCTTGGTCACGTACTCCTTGCCTGGGCGGTCGAGTTCTATGCCCAGCATAAGCCCGTGGCCGCGCACTTCCTTAATGAAGGAGTGCTTCGACTTCAACTCTTCCAAGCCGGCTTTGAAAAACGCCCCAACGCGGGCCACCTGATCCAGCAGGCCGTTTTCCATGATTTCGATGAACTCAAGCGCGACGCGGCAGGCCAGCGCGTTGCCTCCGAACGTCGAGCCGTGCATGCCTGGCCGGATCGATGCCGCCGCCCGCTCGTTACACATCACCACGCCCAGCGGCAGTCCGCAGGACAGCGGTTTGGCCGTGACCATTACATCGGGCTTCACGTCCGGCGCCGGCAATTCATGGGAGAACCACTTACCGGTCCGGCCGATGCCGCATTGAATCGCGTCGAACACCAACAGCGCGTTGTGGCGATCCGCTAACGCCCGCGCCTTGCGCAGAAAGTCTCCGTACATGGGATGAATGCCGCCTTCTCCCTGAATCCCTTCGAGCACAATGCCCGCCGTGGAATCGGAAACCGCGGCTTCCAGCGCCGCCATATCGTTGGCCGGCACGAAGCGCGCGCCGGGCATCAACGGTTCAAAGTCGGCCCGATATTTCGCCTGTCCGGTGATCGCGAGCGCGCCCGTGGACCTCCCGTGAAAGGAGTTCTCCAGCGCGACGATCTCGAACTTTCCGCCCCCCGCTCCGTTGCCGTGCGAGTGAATCATCTTCACCGCGCCTTCCATCGCCTCGGTGCCCGAGTTACAGAAAAAGCTGCGCTGCAAGCCGCTGATGCCGGCAAGCTTCTCCGCCAGGCGGCCCTGGTACTCGTGAAAGTAGAGGTTCGAACAATGCACCAGCAGGTTGATCTGTTCGCGAATCACGCGGTTTACGCGCGGATGTGCGTGGCCCAAGGCGTTGACGCCGATACCGCTCAACAGGTCCAGATACCGCTTGCCGTTGTAGTCGTAAAGCCAGACGCCCTTGCCGCGTTTCAGGGCCAGCGGATAGCGCCCGTAGTTCTGTAAGAGATACTGTTTTTCCCGTTCGACTATTTCAACGTCTGGTGTAACCACTCGACCATTTTCTCCTTGTACTTCTGATGCGCCGGCACCTTTTCCCATGGACCGACGCCATGAGGCGCGCCCTCCACCGTGAAGACTTCGCACGCCACCCCCACCGTTTTCATTTTCGCGCACATCAGAGGCGACTGGTCGTACGGCACGGCCTTATCCTCCGTGCCGTGAATGTTCAGAAATGGCGGCATGTTCTTGTGAACGTACTCAATGGGAGAAGCGGCACGCATCTTCTCGATGTCGGCGGCGCCCATACCCTTCACGCCCAGGAACTTTTCGATATTCACTCCTGGCTCGCCCATCTTTTTCGAACGGGCTACGATGTCGTGTACACCGTAGAACGGTACGCAGGCGGCCACTTTGGTCTCGCCCTTGCCTTGCGCGCAGGCGAGCGAGACCAGATGCCCGCCAGCCGACTCGCCCATCAGCGCGATCCGCTTCGGGTCCGCCTTGTACTTTTTCGCGTTCTTCTTCACCCAGCGGATGGCGGCGTTCACGTCGTCGAGCGCGGCCGGAAACTGGTGCGCCGGCGCCAGCCGGTAGTTGATCGTGAACCAGGTAAAATTGCCCTTGGTCAGCGGTTCGAATAGCGGCGGCACATAGCTGGTTTTCGTGCCATTCACCCACCCGCCGCCATGGACGATGATCACCGTGGGAAATGGCCCTTTTCCATCGGGAACGCTCGCGTCCAGCGTCAGCGACACGCCGCCCGGATTGGAGAACTCGATATCCTTGTGCATCTCCGCCCCGGCCAGGCAGAGGCTAATTGTTATGGGCAGCAGTGTTCGCATGGGAATGGACTCAGGGTACCAGGATAAAATAGGCAAGGCGTGCGAATCACCATCTCGAAGGAAAACTATCTCAAGGCCATCGCCGAGGCGGAGGCGGAAGGCGAAGTCGTCATCGCCGCCACGCTGGTCCGCTGGTTGGACGTCTCGGCGCCGGCCGTGACCATGGCCACGCGCCGCCTCAAGCGCGACGGACTCATCGAAGTGGCGCGCGACGGCCGCCTCTCGTTAACGAAGTCCGGTTCGGCGATCGCCCATCAACTCATCCGCCGCCACTATCTGATCGAACGGATGCTCACCGAGATTTTCGGCATGGAGTGGTACAAGGTCCATGACGAAGCCGAGCGAATGGAGCACGCCGTTTCCGCGGAGTTCGAAGCCCGGCTGGCCGAAAAGCTTGGCGATGACAAGAACTGCCCGCACGGCTTCGCCCTGGGCATGGAGTCCAAGGCGGAGCGCCAGCGCCGGGGACTTCTGGCACTAAACGAAGTGCCCGCGGGCCGGCAGGCGAACGTGGTCAGTGTGTTCGAGCGCGACCGCCAGTTGTTGGAGTACCT
>VFZO01000268.1 GCA_016871155.1 Acidobacteriota bacterium
AAAGGCGCTGGAAGGACACTATGCCCAGTACATGGAGCTGCGGACAACCAAGACCAAACTGGCCGAGCACGGCGCTTACCACAAGGAATTCATCACGCAGTCCGATTGGTTTCACACCGGTGAGGGCATTCGCGGCCTGATGTTCCTGGGCCTCTCCGCCCCGAACGATACCGCCTTGCGAATCCGCATGAAGCGTTTCGCCGGCCTCTATATGAACGAGGATCCGGCCGCGCCCAACTATGACCCCGTGAACAAAGTGATCAAGAGCATCTGGACCGGCTCCAGAGGCCCCATGCTGCACAAAGCCACAACGTATGACTGGGTGGGCGACGCCGTTCCCGGCTCGTTCCATCTACTGCACGGCAAACAGGGCCGCGGTCAACTCGTTGACCTTATGAGCGTCTACGACAAGATGCTGGCCCATTGCGCCGAGTATTTAGACAGCGTCGGCGATCACCCGCTGAACCTGGCTACCACGGGCCTCGCGCTCAACGCCTTCGCCCTCACCGGTGAGGACAAATACCGGCAGTGGGCGCTCGATTATGTGGGCGCCTGGAAACAACGAACCGATGCGAACGGCGGCAACATCCCGACCAATATCGGTCTAAACGGCCAGCCGGGCGGCGAGTACGGCGGCAAATGGTACAAAGGCACCTACGGCTGGAACTTTACGATCTTCGACGGCGAAATCGACCAGCAAGCGCACCGGAATACCTTCGATTCGGGCTCCTGGCCCGGCTTCGGAAACGCATTGCTGCTCAGCAAGGGCGACCCCGGCTTCATCGCAACTCTTCGAAAGCAGATGGAGAATCTCTACGCGCACAAGAAGATGGTCAACGGAAAACTGATGATTCCAAACGGCTACGGCGATCCGCGCGGGCATAAGTTCACCGGCGGCAAGGAGGAGTGGTACAACTGGACGCCCAACTTGTTTGCGCACCGGTTGCTGGACATCTACCTCTGGTCGATGGACCCGAAGGATCGCACCAACCTTCAGTCCGACGAATGGTTGAGGTATCTGGACGGCAACAACGCCGCTTACCCGGAGGCCATCCTGCGGCGCGACATTGAGGACGTACGCAAGTCCGTGCAGCGGATGCGCGAGGACGACACCACCGCCGACACCCGCCTGGCCGATTATTTAATGGGCTTCAACCCCGTCGAGATCGACGCGCTGGCACGGCTGACCATGGGCGCGCATTTGAGCGGCAACATCTGGAGCCTGCACGCCCGGCTCCGGTACTTCGATCCCGAGAAACGCCGCGCCGGCCTGCCTCGGGACGTCGCGGCGCTGGTCGAAAAATTGGAAGCGGACCAAGTCACGGTCACACTCGTCAACGTCAACAACGTCGAGCCGCGATCCGTCATTCTGCAGGCCGGCGCCTACGCCGAGCATCAGTTCCTGCCCAGCGGCAGTTCGCGAATGCGGGTCGAACTGGCGCCAGGCGCCGGCCAGCGGCTCACGCTCCGCATGAAGCGCTACGCGAACGCGCCAACTCTCGAGTTCCCGTTCTAGACTCCGTCGCAAGTCAATTTTGGGGCCGGGTTCCGGTGCTGCCAGCCGGGGATCCGGCCGCTGCGTCTGTTGATCCTCTGGACAAACTACCAGCGGATCTCGGCGGGAAAGTACTCGGCGATCAATTCGCGATAAAAAGGCTCCAGCGTCTTTCGATCCGGCTTCTCCGCCGACTTCGAGTAGAGGTCGTAGGGGTTGAAGTTGCGCACCTGGTCCATCATTTTCATGTCGTGGTCCGACATCAGGTATTGATAATCGAGCTCCCGGTGCGCCGAATACCACGAATGGTACCGGATCATATACTGCGCCTCTTCCGGTAAATACTGCTTGGTAACGTGATACAGGTACTCGTCGTGACCCCAGCTAAGGTGGATGTTTTCTAGACCGATCTGCTCGTCGTACACTCCGTACCGGCTCATCAGTCGCGCGTCGCCGGAGTCCGGATTCTCCTGGAAGTACTCCGGATAAACGATCTTTTCCGACCACCGGCATCCGACCGGAAACGTATCGCCCACCACGGCCCATTGCGGCTCGCCGTAGAGCGTCAGCACCTTCCCGAGATCGTGGATAAATCCGGTCAGAATCATCCAGCGCGGATGTCCGTCGGCGCGCATCGCTTCCGCGGTCTGCAGGTTGTGATCGATCTGTGACAAATCGGTGTCGGGGTCCGAGTCGTCGACGAGCGTGTCGAGCTTTTCCATCGCTTCCCAGATGCCCATCTTGCCCGTGGTCAGTCCGGTGTACTGCTGCTTCTTGCCGAGAACGAACTCCAGGGTCTGCTGCTCGTGATTGAGCTTATAAAAGTTTCGAACCACCTGCGGCGTTTTGTCGTCGTAGACGCGAAACTCTTCTTTTTTCTTGTCCGTGTCGTAGCGAACCCGGACGTCGTCGTCCCACTGATCTAGAGACTCCAGCGGCCCCTTCGAAATCGTTCCCATATTTGGAGAGTACCCGAATCCGGTGTCCGATACAATCAAGAAACCATGCACCGCCGGACGTTTTTACGCCTGAGCGCGGGGGCTTCCTTGGCCCAATCCGCGTCCAAGCCAAACATCGTACTGATCTACGCCGACGATATTGGCTACGGCGACCTCGGCTGCTATGGCGCCCGCCGCGTCCGGACGCCGAACATCGATGCGCTCGCCGCCCGCGGACTCCGCTTCACCGACGCGCACTCGTCCTCGGCCACCTGCACGCCCAGCCGCTATTCGATGCTGACCGGTGAGTATGCCTGGCGCAAAAAAGGCACCGGCGTCCTGCCCGGCGACGCGCGGTTGATTATCGAGGAGGGCCGGCCGACGCTTGCTTCGGCGCTGCGCGGTGCCGGATACAAAACCGGCGTTGTCGGCAAATGGCACCTGGGGTTGGGCAACGGAGATCTGGATTGGAACGGCGAAATCAAACCGGGCCCCTTGGAGGTCGGTTTCGACTACGCGTTCCTGCTGCCGGCCACAGGTGACCGGGTTCCCTGCGTCTACGTCGAAAATCACCGAGTCGCAGGGCTGGACCCAGCCGATCCGATCCGTGTAGCCTATGGCAAACCGATCGGCGATGAGCCAACCGGCAAGAAGAATCCGGAAAAACTCACCACCCATCCGAGCCACGGGCACGACATGGCCATCGTAAACGGCGTCAGCCGGATCGGCTATATGACCGGCGGCGCCAAGGCGCTGTGGGTGGATGAGGACATGGCCGGTGTCATGACCGCCAAAGCTGTGGCATTCATCGAGCAACACCGGTCCAGTCCGTTTTTTCTCTACTTCGCCACTCACGATATTCACGTACCCCGGCTGCCGCACAAACGCTTCCGCGGCAAGACCCCCATGGGTCCGCGCGGCGATGCGATCGTCGAGTTCGATTGGTCGGTGGGCGAAGTGCTTCGAGCCTTGGATAAACATGGCTTGACGCGCAACACGCTGGTGCTGGTAACCAGCGACAACGGTCCAGTGGTCGACGATGGATACAAAGACGGCGCGGTCGAAAAGCTGGGGGACCACAAGCCGGCCGGTCCCTGGCGGGGAGGTAAGTATAGCCAGTTCGAGGGAGGCACCCGGGTGCCGTTGATCGCCCGGTGGCCGGAACGGATCCGCCCCGGCGTATCGAAGGCGCTCGTCGGCCAGTTGGATTTCATCGCGAGTCTTGGCGCCATCGCCGGAGTTGCCCGTCCGGATTCGGCGCGCGACAGCGTCGACGTGTCGAAGGCCCTACTGGGGAGTTCCCCGGAGGGGCGCGTTAGCCTGGTCGAGCACGCGCGCGGACTGGCCTATCGCGAGGGCGGCTGGAAAGTCATCGCGCCGAACGCCGGCCCCCGCGTAAACGCGTCGACACGGACCGAACTGGGCAATAGCCCACAGGCGCAGCTCTACGATTTGGCTTCGGATCCTGGCGAGACGCGCGACCTGGCCGCGGCCCAACCGGAGCGGGTGCGCGCCATGCTGCAGGCACTCGAGAAGATTGCCGGACCTCAATAGCGCGTCCAGCGTCAACTCCGCGCAACCAGTTCGATCAACTCCTCAACCTGAAACGGTTTTTGGATGAGCCGTACGCGTGCTCGCTCGGCGTCCGGAAACCCGGTAAGGTCGATGGGAAAACCGCTGCAAACGGCCGCCTGCATGGATGGCTCTTGACGCAGGAGACCGGCCGCCAGCTCTACGCCTGACGCTCCGGGCAGCCAATGGTCCGTCACCAGCCATTCCGGCTTGGCCTCCTGGTTTGCGTAGTGCCGCATCGCCTCCTCGGCGCTCAGGCAGGCCGACACCGAGTGCCCTTCCCGTTCCAACGCCCTCCGCAACAGCCGGAGCAGAGTCGGATCGTCATCCACTAGAAGGATCCGCATCCGTATCTAGTCAATGGTAAGCAATTCGCGCTGCGGGTTCCAATTCAGACCGAGCGAGACACGATGACCGTTCCGGGAAAACCGCGATTGCGTTAGGTTGTACTCTCGTGTGTCGTAGCGAAGGACCATGCTGATGTCCCTGGTCACGGCGTACTGGGAGGAAACAGACGCCAGCCACCCCTTAAACACACCGGACGCAAACGCCAGGCTCGACATCCGCCCGTATCCGGCGCTCGTTGAAAAACTCCATTTCGAATTCGGCGTGTACGTCGCGTTCACGCTAGCCGAAGAATCGACCGCCGTAATAAAGAACCCGTTGCCCGGTATCACACGGCGTCCGGCCCTTGCCATGAAACTGCCCCGCCGGACATTCCGGGTAGCGGATCCGGAGAAACCGTAGAGGTAGTTGTTGGACTCAAACACCTCAGCGCCACTGCTCCGGCCAAGCAGCGCGACCAGAACAGGATCCAACTGGATCGTGCGCACTCCCACCGTGGATTGTTGAAAGCCTGTCAACTCGACTGAATACTGCCAGTCCCGGCCAACCTGGCGCGCCAGGCTGACACCGACCATATGCATGTCGGTTTCGCCGAAAATCTTCTCGAAGTCGAAGTGGGTGAACGTGTACTGCAAGCCCACCGATGTCCGGCGGCTCAGCCGGTAGACCCAGTCTGCATTGGCGCCGTAGCTCCGCATGTCGGCCAGGCTTCTCGCCTTGCGCCGCGCGGTGCTGGCGTTGCCGCCGAAGCGGAACGACTGCCGGCTGCTCTTGAAATACGTCGCGTTCATGGCCGCGCCGCCAAATACGATGCGCGAGTCGAACAGTTCCGAAGCGGGCAGGTTGATGAACTCCAGTTCGCTGGCGCCGGTGAAACCGTACGAGCCCAAGAAACGATTCGAAATGCCCGCGCCCGCCTCGGCCGTAATGGCCCATTTCGCATTCAGTTGGGTAGCTCCTGAGACGGAGAGAAACTGGTTCGACCCGTTAAAGAAAGTGACCCGGTTGTAGTGGCTATACCCAGCCAGATAGTTCAGACCGACGTAGGAGCGGCGAAATCGCTTCTGCCCCGCGACGTTCACCGTTCCCTCAACGCCGAACGAGTTTGAGGGCGCAAAATTGCCGTTCTCGTCCACGGAAAAGCCCAGAATGTTCGTGTCGTAGCTGCCGGCCACGCCCATGCTGGCGGTAATCGGGATGCCGCGGCCGCCCTGCGCGCCCACGCCGAACCCTCCCCGGCCAAGCAGGGCAGGGCCATCGTATCCGCCCATTCCGGACGTTCCCAAGCCACGCGCGCCACCCATTATGCCGGCTCCCGGCTGCACGCCGGGCTGCGCCGGCAATGCGGCGCATGCCAAAATCGTCAATCCTATGGTCCGTGCGAGCAAAAATCGGCCTTCATTCGCTCTATCGGCGCACCTCGTGCGCACCTTTACCTCGGGCTTCACTCCTCCGCAAGGCAATCCCCAATTTTCTCACACCCCGCCATCCAGACGGAAAAACAGGTCATCATCAGTAGGATGGCAAAAAAGCCGCCCGCTACAAGCAGACGCGAAAGGAACCCTCCGGCCGCGGAATCTGTCTATAGCAAAGGAGACAAGATGCAAAATCGCATGGTTCCGGCGGTCCTGGCCGCCACATCCCTCGCCGCCGCGGAGCTGCCGGTCAAACGGGTGGTCCTCTATAAACACGGCGTCGGGTATTTTGAGCGGACGGGGGACCTGGCCAGCGGCGAGTCCGCCCGACTGGATTTCAAGGCCGGCGACATGAACGATGTCCTGAAGTCGCTGACTGTCGATGAAACCGGCGGCGGCAAGGTCACCGGCCTGCGCTATGACTCTTCCACACCGCTCGACCGCCGCCTGGGCGAGTACTCCTTCCGCGTGGGCGAACAGGTCCCGCTGGCTCAGTTCCTCGATCAGTTCAAGGGCGCGCGCATTGAGTTGGACGCCATCTCCGGTTCGTTGGTCAGCGGCCGGACCATCCCGCAATCGGGTGACCAGCCCCAGCGCGATCATTTGGTGGTCCTCACAGACACGAACGAATTGCGAACGGTCGACCTGTCCGCGGTGACCAAGATCCGTCTGGCCGACAACGTTCTCCAATCGCAGCTTCGGGAGTACCTCTCCGCCCTGGCCGGTGCGCGCACCAAGGAGCAGCGCAGCGTCTACATCGACTCCACCGACGCCCGTGCGCGAAAGCTCTCCGCGTCTTACCTCATTCCGACGCCCATCTGGAAGTCCAGCTATCGCCTGATCTTCCGTGCCGACCCCAAGCCGCTGCTGGAGGGCTGGGCCATCATCGATAACACGACGAACGACGATTGGACCAACATCCGCCTGTCTCTCGTTTCCGGCAAGCCCGTCTCTTTCCAGAGCCGTCTATACGATCCGAAGTTCATCACTCGCCCATTCGCCGAACTGGCCGAGGAGCAGGCCGCCGCACCGGTCCTCTACGGCGCAGGTGTCGTCGGCGGCGCGCTTGCGGCGCCTCCCACCCGCGCAATGGCGCGGAGCCAAAAAGTGATGGCCGAAATGGCGACGATGGACAATTCGGCCATGGCCGCGCCCTCCGGCGTCTCCGTGCAGACCGAGGGCCGCGATCTCGGCGAGCTCTTCGAGTACGCGTTCTCGGCGCCGGTAACCGTGCGGCGCAACCAATCCGCCATGCTCCCCTTCCTCCAGCAGCCCATCGACGCCCGGAAGCTCCTGATCTACTCCGATCGCTCCCAGGCCAACCCGCGCACCGCCGCCGAACTTTCAAACGGCACCGGCAAGACGCTGGATGGCGGCCCCATCACCGTCTTCGACAACAACGCGTACGCCGGCGAGGCGCTCGTTGAAACCGTGAAGACCGGCGACAAACGCCTCATCGGCTACGGCGTCGATCTCGGGACGCGAGTGACCACCAATATCGATTCCGGCAATCAGCGCTATCTCCAATTCACCGCCCGCCGCGGCGTCGTCACCGCCAAGGCCGGTATTGAAGAGACCACCACCTACACCATCAAGAATGTCGACGCCCGCGCCAAAACGCTCGTCATCGAACATCCTCTGCGTAGCGAGTACAAACTGCTCAATCAAAAGCCCACCGAGCAGACCGCGCAGAACTACCGCTTCACCGTCGCCTTGAAACCCAGCTCCGAGGAGACGTTCGTCGTGAAAGAGGACTTCGTGCACGACGAATTCATCTCGCTGTCGAACAGTACGCCCGACGTAATCGGAAACCTCGCCGTCAACCGGACCCTGTCGCCGGCCGGCCGCAAGGCGCTGGAGTCGATCCTCGCGCACAAACGGCAAATCGCCGATACCGACCGCGCCCTGCGCGCCGCCGAACAACGCGTGGGGGAACTGACGAAGGATCAGGATCGCCTGCGCCAGAACATCTCCAGCCTCAACGCCGTATCCGGCCAGCAGGAGACCGTGCAACGCTACGCGCGCGATCTGGCGGCGCGGGAGCAGCAGATCGTCGCGCTTCGCGACCAGGCCAACGAACACCGCCAGAAAAAGTCCGCCCTCGAGCTCGAATTGAATGCGATGCTAGAGAAATTGGATTTCTAACGAATGAAGCTGATTCGCTACTCGTTTCACGAGCAGGTGCACGCCGGTGTCGTCACCGCAAAGGGTGTGGTTCCGGTTCCCGCCATCAACGTCTATACCGGGTCCGCCATTCCGGATACTGTTCTGGGCATCATTGAGAGCGGTGACCTAGAACCCCTTCGCGCAGCCGATCGCCTTCCGGCCATACCCTATGACCAGGTGTTGCCCCTGCTTCCCTACCCGGTGCCGCCGAAGATCTGGTGCATCGGACTGAACTATCACTCCCATGCAGTCGACATCAATGCCGTCCAACCGGAGGAGCCGGGCAGCTTCATGAAGCCCGCCTCCTGCATGTTCCGGCCCGGCGGGGAGATCGTCTTGCCGCCGGCCCGCGTCACCGCCGACGTGGACGCTGAGGGCGAGCTGGCTATCGTGATCGGCAAGCGCAACCAGTATCTGAAGGACCACGCCGAAGCGCTCGACGCCATCTTCGGCTACACCGTAACTCTCGACTTAACCGCGCTCGACGTGTTGGCCAAAAATCCACGCTACCTCACACGTTCCAAGAGCTTCGATACTTTTTTCAGCTTTGGCCCGGTTATTGTGACCAAGGACGAAATCCCCGATGTCGACGCGTTGGAAGTGGTCACCGAACACAACGGCGGTGTCTTCTCCAAGGACTTTGTCCGCAACATGAAGACGCGTCCGCTCGAACTGGTCCGCTTCCACAGCGACTACCAGACGCTGCACCCCGGGGATGTCATCTCCACGGGCTGCCCCAAGGGCGCCCGCATCAAGTCCGGCGACCGCGTCGGCGGCCGCGTCGACGGCGTAGGGACAATCTCGGCCACGGTTCGATAAACTGAAGGAAGACTGATGTCGACGCTGAAACGAGTCCTGTTCTTCGAGTACCCCCGCGCCTCCTGGCAGTACGACATCATAGTCATTGGAATCCTGGCGTTTATCTTTCTTACGCCCCGCGAGTTCTTCCGCGATCAGCCCCGCGCCTCGTCCATCGTCATGCTCCCCTCCGAGCAGCCCGGCGAGGAGGTGTTCTACCTCGAAGCG
>VFZO01000269.1 GCA_016871155.1 Acidobacteriota bacterium
CCGGCCCGTTCGACGCCTTTCTTCCCGCCGGGCGCGTCTACACTGGCAAGGCCCTGGCCGCGGCCGTCGCCAAACTCGCGCGGCCCGCCGATCCGGCCCTGCTCGACGCAAACTACGTCCGCCGTGCCGACGCCGAGTTGAAGTGGGTGGACCGCTAGGCGAACCGGAACAGCCGCGCCGAGTTCTCCCATAGAATCTTCCGCGCGATCGAGGCATGCGGGCTCAGCCGGCGGATCGATTCGATCTGCTTGCTGCCGCTGCAGCGTTCGCCGTGGCCGTCGCGATCCGAACAGTCGCTGCCGTACAGCAATTTGTTCTGGTGCCGCTCCAGGAACCCGCGTGCATGCTCCTCATCCCGCAGCAGTGCGTTCAGACCCGAACCGGCCGACATGTCGCCGTACATGTTCGGATAGTCCGACAAATACCGGTCGGTCCAGCCGCCAGGCGTCACTTTCAACCGCGGGTACATCACCTCTTGCGCATGGTTCTTGTCGATGTTGCCCCACCAGGTCTGCGCGTGGCCGATGAAGTTCACGGTGGGGTACTTCTCCAGAATCTTGTAGAAGCGTTGGAAGGCGATGTTGTACGTGTTGTGCTCGAAGTGAAGCAGCACGGGAACCTTGTAGTCGCGGGCGATCTCGGCCACCAACCGCACGTGGCCCGAGTCCGAGTCCACCGGGAACTTCTGCTCGCCGATGCCGATGGCGCCCAGCTTCAGATACTTCTCCAGCACCTCCCGCGTCCGGTCCGGCGACGGCCCTTCGTTGGCGAAGTAGACGTACTTGCCAGGGCTGCGTCTGGCCAGCGCCACACAGATATCGTTGCCGCCCGCCCCCGCCGCCAATCCGTAACGCGCGCCGGCCGGCAGCAGGATCGTCTTCGTGATGCCCATCCGGTCCTGGTGCGCCAGCAACCCGTCGTCGGTCCGCCCGGAGTACGGCGAATGCTGATGAATATCGCAGATCCTGTCGCCGCCCGCGGCCTGAGCCATCAGCCCGCCAATCCAATCTCTTCTCGTGACCATCTCAAATACGATAACGTGGCTAGAGAGGGATTATTTGAGCAGCCCGTCAGGCACACTCAGGGATCGGGACGCCGGCGCGCCAGCGCCCAAACCGAAAGTGGATCGATTAGGCTTCATTGACTGGACCCGCGGCGCGGCCACGCTGGTTATGCTCCAAGGGCACGTCTGGGAGAGCTTTACACACAAGGACCTGCGGGACACCGGGGTCTACATGATGTCCCAGTTCCCCGGCGGCGTCGCGCCCGCCGTGTTCCTCTTTCTTTCGGGCGTCACGCTCGCGTTTCTCATCGACTCGCGCGAACAGAAGGGTGCCGGACCCAAACAGCGCATGTTCGCCGCGCTGCGCCGGGCAGCCTTTCTCGGCAGCCTCGCGATCCTGTTCCGCCTCCAGATGTTTCTGTTCTACTGGCCCAACTCGCCCTGGCAGGACCTGCTCCGCGTCGACATTCTGAACTGCATGGCCGCGGCCTGCGTGATGCTCGCGCCTGTTTCGGCGTGTCAACGCCTCGGCCGGGTACGCGGCGCCTTCGCCGTCGCCGCTGTCATCGCCTTCGGGGCGCCTTTCGTCAGCGATTGGAAGGCCGCCGCGCCGGAGAGCCTGTTCCGCGCCTACATGGCGCCCGACTACGCCGCCTTCGCGCTCTTTCCCTGGGGCACGTTCGTCGCCTTCGGCATGGCCTGCGGCACCCTGTTCCGCTGCGTCTCGAGCGAAGGCCGCGAGCAGCTCATGCAGTGGGCCGGCTGGGCCGGCTTCGCGCTCGCCTTCGCAGGCCAATACGTGTCAAACCTGCCCTACAACATCTATCCGCACTCGGAGTTCTGGCTGGACAGCCCGTGCCTGACGCTGATCAAGATCGGCGTCATTCTCATGGTCGCGGCGTTCGGATTCTTCTGGAACGAGTGGGTGCCGCGCATCCGCGCCGGCGCGGGCCACGGCCCGCGTTTCTCGGTGCCCAGACAACTCGGCCAAACGTCGCTGTTCATCTACTGGGTGCATATCGAGCTCGTCTACGGCCGCTGGGCGGAGCCGTTCAAGGGCAAAATGAGCCTGCTCGACACGGCGCTGCTGGCGCTTTGCGTCGTCGCGCTCATGATCGGGCTATCGACCGGCAAGACGCGTCTCGTCGAGAGCGATTGGTATCTGGAGCGCCGCGCGGCCCTGCTCGGCAGGCTGCCCTGGCTGGCCCGCGCCTAGGCGCCTTCGAACCAAAGCCGCCCGGTACGGCGCACTGTTTGGCCCGGCCCGCAGTCGGGAAACTTCGGATCGGAGTGCATGCACGGGCAGCGAGGATTGCCCCAGACCCGATGCACGTGGTCCCACTCGGTCGCGATCGTGCGTTGGCCCGCGGTAACCGAGGCACGGGTCTCACCCAGCGCCTTGTTGCCGTTGGTCTGGGCCGCGAACGCCGGCGCGTTACGGAACATGACGCACACCTGCGCCCGCATATCTCGTAACCACTCGGACGATTCGTTGCGAATCCAGCACTCCATCTCGACCTCGCTGCCCGCTAGCCGGATGCGCGCCCCGGCCGTGACTTGATCGGGCAGCAGCCACTCGTTCCGCAGCGAGCCGTCCTCGCCGCGAACCCAATCCCGGTTGGGGAGGATCACGTTCTTGTCGTCCCAAACCGTCGGGATGTGGGTATGCCCCAGAAAGTGGATGCGGCCATTGGCCAGGATCGCTTCCGGAACGTCGACGATGATGTAACCGGCATCGTCCCAAGGCAGAAACACCGTGGCCTTGGTGCCGCGCATCGGCGCGACCATGCCTTCCAGAAATCCGATGCGCGGGTGGCGGCCGCCGGGATAGGGCCGCAACGCCAGACCTTGCAACGGTTTCGAAATCACGAACGGTTCGGTCTGCCCGGTCACGCGGGACGCCTCGGCCGGTGTGAGCCCGTGGTCTTGCATCACGCCGCGCCAATATCCAAGATCGGCGCGCGTCTGGTCCACCTCCACCGGTTGAATGAGCTTGCCATCCTTCGGAGGGCGGTAGCGGTCGCCGAGCCGCGGATCCGCTGGATCGCCATCGATCATCGTGCCCAGGTCCCGCAGCGCCAGCGTCGTGAAGCCGAGTTTTTTCAAGTGTTCCATGTAGCGCTGGAACGAATCGGCAGGTGTGTGCACCCAGGGATGTACGACGTCCGGCACGCCGTGAAACTGCAGGACCACAACCTCTCCGTCGCGGGCCGAAGCGAGGACCTTCTCGAAATGCTCGAAGGTCCAGTCGGGGTAGGCGTCGCCGGTGGTCGGAATCAGCAACCGGTGGTGTTTGCGCGGATCGAAGGCGGGCCCGGTCACCATGCGGCCGTACTCCGCCTCCGGCTGCGCGCCGCGGCGCGCGAACTGGATACCGTGCCGTCGAAGGGTCTCGACGGCCTCCGGGCCGAAACTATTGCCGGGCCAGGCGAAGCTCACGGGCTTTGGCACTTTCACGCGCTGGAGCTGATATTCGATCAGCGCCAGCTCGGCCTCCAGCCGCGCGGCGCCGCGCGGAGACGAGCAGTCCAGATGGGTCCAGGAATGGTTGCCGATCTCGAAGCCCATCTCATGCAGTTCGGCCACATCGTCCCAGGAGAGAAAGTGCTTCGTCTCCTCCATCCATCGATGCGTGATGAAGAACGTGGCCTGGAACCCGAGTTGTTTTAAGAGCGGTCCAACAAAAGTGCGGTGCGACTTGACGGCGTCGTCGAACGTCAACACGACGCGCCTGCCCGCCGCCGCTTGCGCCGCGGCGGCCGAGAACGCGCCAAACTCGCGCCGTGTCCAGTTCGGAGAAGCATCGATCATTGGAAGCGTACCGGCAGGGTATCACAGCGGCTCTTGATATACTCCCTTAGTGATGGATCTCCCTCGCATCTTTCGAGTCAAGCAGAATTTCCCGGACCGCCGTATTCAGGACGTTTCGGGAGCCGTTCAGGCGGAGCTGAAGGCGTCGCCGTTCGCTTCGCGCGTGAAGCCCGGAGGGCGCGTCGCCATCGGCGTCGGAAGCCGCGGCATAACCAACATTGCGACGATCGTGAAGGCGGCCGTGCAGTTCTGGAAGGATGCCGGTTGCCAGCCGTTCATCTTCCCCGCCATGGGCAGCCACGGCGCGGCCACGGCCGAAGGCCAGGCCGACGTGCTGGCCCATTACGGTATCCACGAGGCGACCATGGGTTGCCCGGTGGTCAGCCAGTTGGACGTCGTCTCTCTGGGCAAGGACTCCAACGGCATCGAGGCCTTCCTCGACAAGGAGGCGTTTAACGCCGACGGCGTGATGCTGGTGGGGCGCGTAAAGTGGCACACCGATTTCGCCGGCAAGATCGAAAGCGGCCTTTTCAAGATGATGGCCATCGGCCTCGGCAAATTCGCCGGCGCGCAGCGCTATCACACCTATGCCTACACGCGGGGCCTGGAGAACGTCATCCGCAGCGTCGGACGCCAAGTGCTGGCCTCGGGAAAAATACTCGGCGGCCTCGCGATCCTGGAAGACGCCTATCACAACACCGCCAAGCTGGCCGCCGTCGCCGTCGAGAACATGGAGCAACGGGAAGAGGAGTTGTTGGAACTGGTCAAAACGTGGATGGGCCGCGTGCCGTGCGACCTGGACATTCTGATCATCGATGAGATCGGTAAGAACATCTCCGGGGCCGGCATGGATACGAAGGTGGCCAATCGCGGCGTGAACGGCGAATACAATCCCTGGCCCGGACCGAAGTTCCAGCGCATCTACGTGCGGGACCTTTCGAGCCTCAGCTACGGCAACGCCGTGGGCCTTGGCATGGCGGACGTGCTGCACGACCGGTTGCTTGCGAAGGTCAACTGGACTCCGACGTCCATCAACTCGCTCACCGCCTCCAGCCCCAGCGCCGTTAAGACGCCGCTGCACTACGGCAGCGACCTGACGTGCCTGGAGAAGTTCTGGCCGACGGTCGGCAAGCTGGACCCTGGCGCCGTCACCCTGGGCTGGATCAAGAATACGTTGGAGCTTTCGCCCCTGGCGCTGAGCGAGAATCTGCTGCCCCTCGTCAAGGATCGCCCGGACCTTGAAATTCTCGGCGATCCGGAGCCGATCGAGCTCGATCCGGCCGGCAATTTCCGGACCACCCTGTTCGGCGCTCACGACCTCGTGTCCGCGCATTAACGTGCCGCTGCGGTTTCTACGGTATATCGCTCTCGTTGCCACGCTCGCGCCCGGTGGCTGGCTCGCTTGGGAGTGGCGTTCGATGCCGCACGCGAGCGAGTACCACGACGACGGCGTCTATTTCATCGCTGCGAAGTCGTTGGCCGAACGCGGCGAATCGCGCATCGAGAGTTTCCCGGGAGACCCGGCGCAGACGAAGTTTCCACCCCTTTGGCCGGCCGTTCTCTCGATCGCCTGGCACCTTTCGCCCCACTATCCGGAGAACCTGCCTTACGCGATGGCGCTGTGCTGGATGTGGCTGCCCATCTCGACCCTCGCCCTTTGGTGGTGGCTGGGCCGGGCCGGATTCTCGCCGGACCGGCGAACGCTGCTGACGACGGTGTGGGCGCTGAACCCCTACGTCATCCTGTTCAGCACAACGATGCTGAGCGAGATGATGTTCCTGTCCTTGCTATTGCTGACGATGATCGCGCTCAGCGGCCGCTCGGTTTTTGCCGTCCTGGCCGCGGCCATCTTCGCCGCAATGGCATTCCAGACCAGGACCGCTGGCATCGCCATTCTTCCGGCCGCGCTGCTGTTGTATGCGATGCGAAGGCGGTGGCTCCACGCCGGTATCTTCGCGGCGATCTTTCTGCCCGTTCTGGCCGGCTGGGCGCTCTGGACAACGCGGAACCGTTTCGGCGGTAACGAGTTAATCACTCTCTACTATACGGACTACGTGGGGTTTTACCTTCGGGTGTTTAGCTGGCAGGAAGCGTACCTGTACGTCTGGAAGAACCTGGACGGCGTGGTTCACGGGCTGGGGGCGCTGGTACTGCCGGACGTGTCGTTGTCGATGCTGGAGAAGGTGGTGGCGCTCACCGCCGGAATCGCCGGCCTGGCGGGCACCTACAAATTGGCTAAGCGCGATCTGCAGTCGCCCGTGGCGACCTACGCGATCTTCAGCCTCTTTTACGTCGCAATGCTGGTCATCTGGCACTACCCTCCCAACGAGCGTTTCATGTTGCCCGTCGCCCCTTTGTGGCTAGCCGGACTGTGGGAGGAGTTACGCACGCTGGCCTTGAATATTCAAAAAGTCTTCCGCAAGCCGAAGCTGGACCAAAAGATCGCCGCGGCCATCATGGGCGCGGCCGTGGCGGCGGTGTTGACCATGTGCGTGGTCCGGCAGTTTGCGCTGCTGACAAGCACGCTGCCCGAGTTCTACGCCTCTCACGCGCGAAGACTGGAGGAGTCCGAACCGGCCATGCAATGGATACGGGACAACCTGCCGGCCCATGCGACGTTTCTCTCCGAGAACGATCCGCTCCTCTACTTGCGCACCGGCCGGCGGGGCGCCGGAATGATGCTGACGACCATCCATTGGTATCGGGACGACCATGCGGCGCGCACCGCCGACCACGCTCGCGCCGCGGATCACGCCGTTCAGCAGCGGCTCGGGTATTTTTTGTTGAGCGAGACCGATTTCGCGCGCGACATGCCGGCCGAGGAGCAGAAAAAGTTGTACGAGCGGCTCACCAACGAGCCCCGGCTGGAGCTTTTGTTCAAATCGGGGCCGACCGGCGTGTACCGGGTGCGGTAGCGGCCCTTGTACTATCTGGAGATGTCGACACAAAGCATCTCTGGAAAACGAGCGATCGTAACGGGCGGCACCCGAGGCATTGGGCGGGCCATCGTTGCAATGTTACTGCGCGAGGGAGCCTCGGTAACCTTTTGCGGCCAAAGCGATTCCTCGGTCGCCCAAGCATTGCGGGAATTATCCGCCCTGAAGGTTTGGGGCCTCGCCGCCGATGTATCGGTTGAACAGGATGTGGAAGCGCTGTTTCGTCTTGCCGATGAGCGGATGGGCGGGCTGGACATCCTGGTCGCAAACGCAGGGCTTGGCGTCTTCAAGCCCGCTGGAGACTTGACCTTGCAGGAATGGCGCCGGACGATCGATGTAAATTTAACGGGAGCGTTCCTATGTTCCCGCGCGGCGATCGCGCGAATGCGAAACTCCGGCGGGGGGGCATGTCGTCCAATTGAGTAGCCTGGCCGCCAAGAACCCATTCGCCGGCGGAGCCGCCTACAACGCCTCCAAGTTCGGTATGAACGGGATGAGCGAGGCCATGATGCTCGACCATCGCTACGACGGGATTCGCGTGACCGAGATCATGCCGGGAAGCGTAGATACAAACTTTTCTCCTCGCTCCAGCGGGAAACCAAGTGCGTGGAAGATTCAACCGGAAGACGTGGCGGACGCCGTACATGCCGTCTTGAGTATGCCGGACCGGACGCTAATCAGCCGAGTGGAGATTCGACCGTCGCGGCCGGGGAAGGACTAGCCGAAACGATTGTGCCGCGAATCGATTCATACTTTCGGAAGCCGGGTCGAAAAAGCTAGTGAAAGCGGTGCGTGAAGAATGACCCGATGGCTCAGCGACAAGAAAGACAATGACAAACCGAAGGGCGCGTCTGGCCGGGCGAGCGCCCGGCAGGCGAATCCCGTCGAGATTTGGCAGCAGGAAAATCCGTGGCGACAGGAGTACACAACCATGCGAGACCTGATGGACTTGGATAAAGCGGTTTCTCAACCGGTGACGTTGGACCCGTCACGTACGGGAAAGGACGCCGAGAGCCTGGACTCCAGCCTTCGACGCCTCGTCGTTGGCCAGCCCGATGCGATCGACCAGATCGTCAACATCTACCAGATGCATTTGACGGGGATGAACGCTCCCGGGCGGCCGGTGGGGAGCTTTCTCTTTCTCGGACCCACGGGCACGGGTAAGAACCGGATCGTGGAAGCAACGGCGGAAGCGCTGGTCGGCAATCCGCGCGCGGTGATCAAAATCGATTGCGCCGAGTTTCAGCACTCGCACGAGATCGCCAAGCTCATCGGTTCGCCCCCCGGATACCTGGGTCACCGGGAGACGCACCCGCTGCTGAGCCAGGAAGTCATCAATCAGCACCATACCGAAAAGGTCAAGATCAGCTTCGTGCTGTTCGATGAGATCGAGAAGGCCTCCGATTCGCTCTGGAATCTGCTGCTCGGCATTCTCGACAAAGCGACGTTGACGCTGGGTGACAACCGCAAGGTGGATTTTTCGAAGGCGATGATCTTCATGACGTCGAACCTCGGCGCGGCCGAAATGTCGACGATGCTGAGCCCGCGGCTGGGCTTCGGCCTCAGCGCCGGCAACGGCACCAGGCCGGTGGACCTCGACGAGAAGACCAGCTCCAAAATCGAGCGGAGCGGCGTGGAAGCGGCGCGGCGCAAATTCACGCCGGAGTTCATGAACCGGCTCGACAAGATCGTCGTGTTCCGCCCGCTCGGCGAAGACGAGATACGGCGGATTCTCGACATCGAACTCCGGGCCGTCCAACAGCGCATCTTCACATCGTCGGCGGACCGGTCGTTCGTCTTCTCGGCGACGAACGAAGCGAAAGAGATGCTGCTGGGGCAAGGGATCGACGCCAAATACGGTGCCCGGCATCTGAAGCGCGCCATCGAACGCCTGGTGGTTCAGCCTTTGGCCAATCTCATCGCCACCGATCAGATCCGCCCGGGCGACCTAATCCAAATCGGTCTCGCCGAAGACGGCAAGACGCTGACCTTCCTGCGCCAAAGCGAGGGCATGACGCCGCTGGCCATGGCGCAATACGGGCAGGCGGCGCTAGTCCTGCCGCCGGCCGCGGCCACCGCCAGCGCGCTGTATGAGAACTCGCGCGGCCAAGTAGCAAAGTATTCGCGAAGGTCCTAGAG
>VFZO01000270.1 GCA_016871155.1 Acidobacteriota bacterium
TTCTAACGTCCGATCGTTCCCGCCGTTGATGTAGTAACTCGGATCGAGGCCGAAGGGCCGCATCCGGGTGTAGTTGAACGCCAGGTTGCTGAGCGGCGTGATGCGGTAATCGCTCTTCACTACCGTGTGATTCTCCGTGCTTTTCGCGGAACGAATGCCTTCGAAGCGGCCGATGTCGTCGTTTACGGCGACGTTCGGCAACGGCAGCAGATCCAGATGCGCCTTCATTTCGGGTGAAGGCTGCCCGCGCTGGATCTCGTTTCGATACGACGCCGTTGGAACCGTTCCATTCACGCGGCGGGCGGCCGACTCCCGATACCCCTCGTAGGTGCCGAATACGAACCACTTGTCGCGAATGATCTTTCCACCCGCCGCCGCGCCGAATTGGTTGAAGACGATTCGCGGCCTGCGAATCTCCTGACCGGTGGCAGTGCGCGCCGCGATGAACGGATTGCGAGCGTTCAGCGCGTGCGACTGATAGTTTTCAAAGAACGAGCCGTGCCAGGTGTTCGAGCCGGACTTCGCGATGATATTCACTTGGCCGCCAAGGACGCCTCCATATTCCGCGGGAAGAATTCCACGGACGAGTTGGACTTCCTGAACCGCGTCGATACTCATGACGTCGATATAGTTCCTGCCACCGTATTGGGCCATGCCGCGCTGTTCGGGATAGGAGTTGGCGTCGGTTCCGTCGACGCTGATTCCCGTACCGGACGATCCGACGCCGTTGATTCGCAGCGTCCGGTTGGAACCAATGTCGACGCCGGTGGCGAGGCGCAGAACGCTCGACACGTTGCGGCGTCCGAGGGGAAGCTCAGTGACCTTGAAGCCTTCGAAGGTTTGGAGCTGCTCCGAGGAGGCCGTCGAAACGAGAGGCGCTGCGCTTTCGACGCTGACGGTTTCCGTCAGCGCGCCGATTTCCAACTGATAGCTCAAGCGTACGGTCTGCCCGGACGAGAGGGCCATGCCTTTATTCTCGGAGCGCTTAAAGCCTTGCGCTTCGATCCGAACGGTGTAGTCGCCGACGCGCAGGAAGTCGAAAGCGACTTCGCCCGCCGCCGCGGTGATGCGGTGTGTTGCCGTGCCCGTTTCCTCGTGCACCAAGGTGACGGTGGCGTTTGGGACCACCGCGCCGGTGGAGTCGGTGACGATCGCATAGAACGTGGCGGTGGTTACCTGCGCCCAGACGGCCACGGCAGCGGACAGTGCTAGCGCAAGTCGCTTGGTCATTCGGTTCTCACTTTCTCGGGGTTATCCTTATCACACGCTGCAGCCGAAGGGAAGCCCGTGTCTGGGCTGCGTTCGCGGAAGAGAGGATGGATGCGCTCCTCTTCCGGAAAGGGTTCGACTTCAGCGGCGAGTGCGCGGTTCATCATTTCGATGACCGGTTGGGACCCTCCGTCACTTTTTGAATATTTGCGTATGTCGTTGAGGAGTTTGACCAAGCGGGCGATGTCGCGAGTGTGGGCACGGGCTCTGCGCTCGAGGCGTTCGGCGGCGGCGCAGCCTTCGGTCTCGACGCGGATGTAGGCTTCCTCCGGCGTTTGGTCCGTTGGGCAGTTCCTCAGGAATAACTGCATTTGGTTTGCGGTGACCTGCTGGGCGGCGCGGCTGAGGCGCCGGGCGGCCCATTGATGGTTGACGATTTCGTCGACAATTCCGTACTCAAACGCATTGCCTGGATGAAACTGGTCGACGATGGTGGCCCAGAGCAGTTCGTAGGCGTTGGGATCCTCGTGCGGGAGAACGGTGACCCTGGCAGCGTAGGCAGCGTGCTTCAGATTGACCTTGGCACACTTTTCCTTTCCCTCCTCAGTTTTCGGGCCTTTCGACTTGGCGCCGTTGATTCTGGCTTGCGCGGACCGTGTCAGCTTTTGCATTGTATTGCCTCCTTAGAAACTGAAAAGCCCCTGGTTTTTGGCCAGGGGCTTTTGGGTGGGCGCATTACGCTCCACAAGACCATTCTAGAGGAGCGTCAAAAATTTCCGGGGTTTCTTAGGGGGTGCGAGTGGCTGGAAGCCGTTGGATCGATTGCGGATAACTTTTTTTCGAAGTTTGGTGAACGGGGTTTGGCGGAGGGTGCGTTTGTGGCGGGGTAGGTCGCAGCGGAGGAATCAACAGGTCCCGGCCTTCCCTACGGGGGCTCAGCCTCTCCCGGTGCTTTGGACTCCTCCCGACCGGCAAGTGGGCGCAGGAAATCTTCGAGCTCTTGCCGTAGTTCCTGTTCGTGACCGATCCACAAGTGGCCGCCTTCCGGATACATCACGAGCCGTGCGCCGGAGATTTCCCGCGCGAGGTACCGCGCACTGCGGAAGGTTCCATACAAGTCGTCTTCCGCACTCACGATGAGTGTAGGCGCGGTGATGCGGGCCAGGTTGGCTGGTTCAAGCTGAGCGACCACCCTCAATTCATTGTTCAGCCCGGCGCGGCGCTTGCTGACGGGGAGGATGTCCATCAAAGCGCCGTCCATTCGGTTGCGGTCCACCAGGCTCGCTCGATTGGCCACTTCGAGAGGCGTAGCCAGAATGTTCTCGATCATCGTACCGCGCATTCGTTTGATCGCGAGCCAGAACGCGAAGTCATACTTGAGGAGAGTATCGCGGAAGAACTGCATGAGCGGCGGAGCTTCGGGCGCAGTTGCGTCCAAACCGGGGACATATGCCGCCGGGACCACCAGAGCCAGGGCGGCGCATCGCTCCGGATACTGCGCAGCAAATTCCAACCCCGACGGTGCTCCCGCCGAGACGGCGAGCACAGCGGCCCGTTGAATGCCAAGGGAATCGAGCAACGCCGCATGCGCCTTCGCTTGGGCTCTTGTTGATGCATCCGCCGGTAACGGAGTTCGCAAGTATCCGAAGCGAGAGACGAAGATCAGCCGGAATCCAAGTTTACTCAGGCAATTGTCTGAGTCGAAGCCGCGCAGTTGATCGAAGCCGCCGCCGGCGCCATGGATCACGAGCAGCGGAAAGCCAACGCCGACTGATGCATACTCGATGGGCCCACAACTTGTGTGAACGACTTCGCTCCCACTCGAAATGCGTTTTCGAGCCCGGTCCAGATCGCGACGAAACGCTCTGTACGTGAGGGCCGCAGTGGCTGCACCCGCCAACGCAATACTGAGTGAAAGCGCTCTTTTGCGATCCATCGTAACCTCCTCAGTTGCCGAGTGAGTTCATTCGGCCTTCTGTAGCCCGATCCTGCTTCCGCATAGCAACATCCTATCGCCACACCGGCCCTGAGACCCGGCCGCCTACTCGTCCGCCTCATCCAAAAACGGAATCGACCGTGGAGGCCGCGCCGAGTGCGTCATTCATTGGCGTGCGTACGTCTTGCACAGCCCAAGGAACCCTCCTGCTCACTTGTACTCTGCGTTGTCAATCGTTGCCCGGAAGAACTCCCCGCCGGATTCAAATCGCTCGCTATCGAAAAACCAACCGGCACGGATGCGACTTGGAATCGTGAATCCGCCGAAAGTTCGCTCTTCGTCAAGGAACACTCCGAAGTCCACTTCGCGATTTCCTTTGCCGTCAGGATCACCCCAACGCCGGAACATGGCCGTGGTTGTTCGGCCTTGATCGTCGAGCGTGAGGTGGACCTCTGTCGATCTCACCGGATCAGCGATGTTGAGACCTAACTTGCCAGGCCCTGGCTCGGCCCAGGAGACGTTGCTCTCCAAAACGGTGGATGGAAGCCAGACGGCCTGCTCCCCGTGAAGACGCCCCAGCGCCGAACGGGTGACGTCGTCGCCAGCGGCGCTGGCGACGGGGAACAAGTCGAAGAGCTTCCACGTCATGGCGGCCTCACGGTTCATTAGCTTGTCCGAGCCGCGTACCGGCATACCCAACATGCTGACGGTTGCGGCCCAGACGAACTCGCCATTCGCGGTGATCACCTGTTCCGCGCAGAACGGATACCAGCGTCCGAGTTTGATTTCGCCATGCATCGTGAGCTTCACGCGCGAAGCGAGAGGTGTACCCTCGCGGATCGCGTGCTCCACGAACCGGCGCGCGGGATTCGGTAACCCCGAAGCCATTGCGGCGCGATAAGGCCCGCGGCCTGGCGCACTGCGATCCCATAGCGCATCGACATCGGTGTCGCGGACTGCCAAGCCGTTACCCGCGAAGTGGAGCGTTGCGAATGCTAGCGCGATTGTCAGCAAGTTCGCCAAGAGCCCAAACCGCGTATCTGGCCAGCCGATAGCGCAGAAGAGCACCGATATCAGAACAAGCGCCTCCACCAGCAGCAGCCACCAGGACGCCCTTTGAGCAACACCGATAGCCGCTATCGCGAATCCGCAGGCCAGGGCCAGCCAACATAGTCCGTAGATCCGAATGCCGGCGTCACCAAGGTCAAGACGGCCATGAAGCAAGGTAGTCCGATACGGCATCTCCGCGTTTTCAATGAGCCGCCATGCCGCGGCAAAACCAGGCAGATGAGCGAAGCCGTGAACGGCGAGCAGAGCGATGAGAGCGTAGCGCATGTTTAGACTCCGACTGACGCTGTTGCTTTTCGGCAATGGAACCGGACCACAGTCCGAACTACGAAAAGAAGCGACACGACGGCAAGGATTATAGCGAGGTCCGGCAGCGCGCGGAGGCTGGCTTGCCAGATCATGCCACTCATCGCTGGCCAGCCGATCAGCCCGCCGACCAGGCCAGGCCGATTCCAGCCGCCACGGTTGGCAACGCCGCCAAGCCCAATGTCATCACGCGCTTCATGTCTCTCCCAACGCGTCTCTGCTAACGAGCAAGCATGGCCGAGACGGTTCTGCGCAAGCTCACCGGTTCGGGATACTGAGTGACGTAGCCGACTCTCAGGATGAACTGGATGGGGCCTGCGATTCCGATTTGCTTCGGTGCCTCGTCGCAGAACGGCCGCTCTTCCAGTACTTGGGTCATCGAATGGATGCCGATCTTGCGATCTCGCATGGCGAGCCACATTCGTTCCGTTTTTCGCCCGGTTTCGAGTAGAGAGATAAGGGAGGAGTCCGAGCTAGTGACCACCAGCCAACCCGCACAGCTCGCGACTTGCTGCTGAACGCGCTCGACTCCCTGGTCGCGGAACGACTGGCTCATCAAGTCATCCCGTCCCAGGAAGTGCCGGACGTACCATCCCGCGAATCCGGGAACCTCCATCGACTCTTGCGTTAGGCCATCGCGGTGCGCCCGCGCGTCTTGTGTGGTGAGCCGCATCCATGAGGCAAGCTCGGCCTGGGCATCGTTCCGGCGGGCCTGCGCTCGATTCGCTTCTATGGTGGCTTCGGCCAGGTAGCGGCCTTCACGGGTATCTTGGGCGAAATACTGAGCGCCGGGACCGAAGAAGCTGGTGAGAGTCGCGGCGTCCGGCTTGGACAGGGCCTGAGAGAGCTGTCCGGTGCGGACAGTTCTTCGCAGGCGGAGCGGCGGGAGCGCGTCTTGGCCGGTGCTCGTCATCGGAGCCAATGCCACGGTGACCAGATCGTCATCGCTCGGCCCTGCCCCGACTACTTCGAAAGTGGCGCGATACCCAAGACAAGGGGCGGCGATCAGGAGGTTCTCGAGAAAGGCCCCCATCGACAAAGCCAACTCGCGGTTGTGAGGGTCAACCATGGGAAGCCACCGCGCGCGATCGGAACCGAGGCACAGATGATCACGATCCACCGTGACGCGCCACGGTTGCGCATTGTGTCCGCTCGGCGCGAGGGAAGCGTAGGTTAGCAGCGAACTCAGTTGCGGGGAAAGGGTTGATGGCGCCTCCGGGGATAGGTCGGCCCGGATCAGGCCGCGGCGCTCCGACCATACATAACCAGATGCCGCCGCTCCCACTGCACCGCCGAGTGTGAGAATCGAGTGCCGCCTGGTCATGGTGACTCCCTCCCTCCGGGTCATGCCTGCCACCGCCAGTTCCGCACCTCAGGCATGTCCTCGCCGTACTCGGCGACGTAGGCGCGATGTTCCTGCATCTTCCGGTGATACCACTCCCGCACCCGATCCACCTCCGTTTGAAGCCGCGGCACGCGCAAGACGGCATCGAAAGCGAGTTGGTAGCGGTCGAGGTTGTTGAGCACCGTCATATCGAACGGCGTCGTGGTGGTGCCTTCCTCCTTGTATCCGCGCACATGCAGGTTGTTGTGATTGGTCCGCCGGTACGTGAGGCGGTGAATCAGCGTGGGGTAACCGTGGTAGGCAAACAGGATCGGGCGGTCCTTGGTGAAGATGCGGTCAAAGTCCTCATCGGAGAGGCCATGCGGATGCTCGCGCGAGGGCTGCAGCGTCATCAGATCCACCACGTTCACGAAACGGATGCGCAGCCCAGGCACGAGTTCGCGCAGCAGCGTAACGGCCGCCAGGGCTTCGAGCGTGGGGATATCACCGGCCGCCGCCATCACGATGTCCGGCTCTTCGCCGGCCTTCGCCGTGCCGGCCCATTCCCAGACGCCCAGCCCCGCATCGCAGTGCGCTTCGGCCTCGGCCATCGTCAGCCACTGTGGCGCCGGCTGCTTGCCGGCCACGATCACATTCACATAGTTGCGGCTCTCCAGGCAATGATCGGCGACGCACAGTAACGTATTGGCGTCCGGCGGCAGATAGACACGCACCACCTCGGCCTTCTTGTTCACCACATGGTCGATGAAGCCTGGATCCTGATGCGAGAAGCCGTTGTGGTCCTGCCGCCAGACATGCGACGTGAGCAGGTAGTTGAGCGAGGCGATCGGTTTCCGCCAAGGCAGACGGCGGGCGGTCTTCAGCCACTTGGCGTGCTGGTTGAACATCGAGTCCACAATATGGATGAACGCTTCGTAGCAAGAGAACAGCCCGTGACGCCCGGTCAGCAGGTAGCCCTCCAACCACCCCTGGCATAAGTGCTCGCTCAACACCTCCACTACGCGGCCGGCGGGCCCCAGTCCCACATCGGTGGGGCGTGTCCCGGCCAGCCACGCCTTGGGCGTGGCTTCGAGCACCGCGCCAAGGCGGTTTGACTCTGTTTCGTCCGGACCGAACAGGCGGAACGATTTCGGGTTGCGGCGCACCACATCGCGAAGCCACTCGCCCATCACGCGTGTGGCACTGGCCATCGCCGCGCCCGGCGCCGGCACGTCAGCGGCATACTCGCGAAAATCGGGCCGCGAGAGCTCCTCGAGCAGCACGCCTCCGTTGGCATGCGGGTTGGCGCCCATCCGGCGCGGGCCGACCGGCGCCAGCGCGGCAAGGTGCGGACGGAAGCGCCCGCGTTCGTCAAAGAGGTCATCCGGCCGGTAGCTGCGCAGCCATGCTTCGAGTTCGGCCAACCGCGCCGGGTTCGACTGCACATCGGCCAACGGCACCTGATGCGAGCGCCACGTGTCTTCCACCGGTATGCCGTCCACGGCCTTCGGACCGGTCCAACCTTTCGGCGACCGCAGCACGATCATCGGCCATACCGGCCGTTGCGTTACACCGCTCACGCGCGCCGCCTGCTGGATGGCGCGGATCCGCTCCACCACCTCGTCCAGCACTCCTGCCATGCGTTCGTGCGCCGCGGCCACGGTCCCGTAAGCATCCACAAACACCGGCTCATAGCCATAGCCGCGCATCAACGCTTCGAGTTCGTCCTGGGGCAGGCGTGCCAGCACTGTGGGATTGGCGATCTTGTAGCCGTTCAAGTGCAAGATGGGCAGCACAGCGCCGTCGGTAACCGGATTCAGAAACTTGTTTGAGTGCCAACTGGCGGCGCATGGCCCGGTCTCCGCTTCGCCATCCCCCACTACACAGGCGGTGATCAGGTCCGGATTGTCAAAGGCCGCGCCAAATGCATGCAGCAACGCGTAGCCCAGTTCGCCGCCCTCGTGGATCGAACCCGGCGTCTCGGGCGCTACGTGGCTCGGAATGCCGTATGGCCAAGAGAACTGTTTGAATAGCCGCTTGACACCGTCCGCGTTGCGCTCGATATGCGGATAGACCTCGGAGTACGTGCCCTCTAGATATGTATTGGCCACGAGGCCCGGCCCTCCGTGGCCGGGACCCGTGACGTAGATCATGTCCAGGTCATATTTCTTGATAACCCGGTTCAGGTGAACGTACAGGAAGTTGAGTCCGGGCGTCGTGCCCCAATGGCCCAATAAGCGCGGCTTGACGTGCGCGGCCCGCAGCGGCTCGCGCAGAAGAGGGTTGTCTTGCAGGTAGATCTGCCCGACGGAAAGATAATTTGCCGCACGCCAGTAGGCGTCCAGCAGTGCGAGTTCCTCGCCGAGGCTTCTCATACTCCCAGAGTACGCCCATTAATTCTGGCCAATATCAATTGACGCGTTGACGCGAATATCGCGGACTACGGTCCCGGACAAGTTCGCGATGTGTCGCGCAGGGTAGAGACAGTCCTCCTAGACCGCCGGCGATCCCGGAGGTAGCGGCTGACATATTCCTGAAGCATTGCCCGAGAGATCCCGGGATCTTGCGCGCAAGGTCCCCCACATAGTGCCTTGTTATTCTGAACAAATCATGCAGCGCTCGCGTCTCTTCATTTACAGCGCGATGGCCGGAGCGGTCTGTCTGCTCGCCCAGCCCAGTGCAGATCATCATTTGCACCTGCTTCGTTCCTCGATTGCGCCTCCGCCGGGATTCGCGCTGAACGCCGGCGACTTGGTTCGACAGATGGATGATGCCGGAATTCGGCGCGGTGTCGTACTCTCAGTCGCTTATCAGTTCGGCAACCCTTTTCGCCCCGCTGTTGCGAATGAGTACCTGCGGGTCAAAGCTGAGAACGATTGGACAGCGTCGCAAGCGGCAGTCTATCCAGATCGATTGGTGGCCTTTTGCGGTGTGAATCCGCTGAACCTAAATCCGGCAGTTGGCGGCGACCCCAACGGGCGTACCGCGCTCCGCGGCGAAGGCAAAACCCGC
>VFZO01000271.1 GCA_016871155.1 Acidobacteriota bacterium
GTGGCATCTGGGCTATGGCTCCAATGCCAGCGTCGATTGGAATCAGCCGTTAAAGCCGGGGCCGCTTGAACTCGGTTTCGACTATCACTTCGGATTGCCATCGAACCACGGCGACGTGACGCGCGCCTACGTCGAGAACTACGACATCGCCGGTCGCGAACCAGGTGTCCCCTACGAACAGGGCGCGCGCGGGACGGTACCGAAGGGACTTGCAAAACCCCGCGTCGACGATCGAGTCAACCTGACGCTTACCGAAAAGTCGGTAGCGTTTATCGAACGTTCGAAGGACAAACCGTTCTTCCTGTACTTCACGCCCGTCGGCATCCACAACCCCGTCACGCCCAACCGGATGTTCCGCGGCAAATCGAGAGCGGGACTCTACGGCGACTTCATCGCCGAGTTGGATTGGTGCGTCGGCGAGATCCTGAAGACGCTGGACAAGCACAATCTCGCCAACAACACGATCGTCGTCTTCAGCTCGGACAATGGCGCGGTCATCACCAAATACGCCGGCCGCCGCGAGGTGAATACGTTTCCACTCATCCTGGAGAACGATGATAATGGCGCGGTGACCAAGCACTACTTTGTTGCGCAGGCCGAAGCAGAGGATGTGGGTATGAACGGGGTGGCCCACCTGCGTGGACGCAAGCACAGCGTCTACGAAGGCGGTTTCCGCGTACCCTATCTGGTTCGCTGGCCGGGCAAGGTTAAGCCAGGGTCCGTATCGAACGAAGTCGTGCAACTCGTCGACCATATGGCGACGTTCGCGGGTGTGCTGAACGAGCCGATTCCGGCGGGCAACGCCGAGGACAGCTACGACATTCGGGACGCTTGGTTTAAGGACAAGCTAAAAAGGCCCATCCGGGAAGCGACCGTGGTTCACAACGCCGACGGCGTGTTCGGCATTCGGCAGGGTCCCTGGAAACTGGTCGAGAAGAAGGAATTCCCGGGCGAGCCGGCCACGCCATGGCGGCGGGAGGGCGCAAAGACTCAGCTCTACAACCTGGTCACCGATCCGGGCGAGAAGAACGACGTCGCAGCCGCGCAACCGCAGATCGTCGACAAGCTCAGTACGCTGCTCGATACCTACAGAAAGCGAGGCTGGTCCGTCCGGCGTTAAGTGAAGACGAACGCGATGCGAATTCTGGAGGGGTTGAAAATCCCTTTCACGATTCACAGCTACGAGGTGGATGAAGAGAATCTGGACGCGGTGACCGTCGCGGCCAAAGTGGGGTTGCCGCCCGAGCAGGTTTTCAAGACACTGCTGGTCCGCGGCGATCGCAACGGCTGCTGCTTTGCCGTCATCCCGGCCAACATGGAGCTGGATTTCAAGGCCTTGGCGAAGCTGACCGGCGACCGGTCCATGGAGATGGTTCCGTTGAAAGAGGTCACGCCGTTGACGGGCTATATTCGCAGCGGCGTCACGGTCCTCGGTGCGAAAAAAGAGTTCCCGGTCTTTGTCGATTTCACGGTCGAACTCTGGGACGTGATCTCGATTTCGGCGGGTCAGCGCGGGACCCAGCTCTTCCTCGCTCCGGGCGACTACTTGCGAGCCGCGCAGGCGGCGGTCGGCGAGTTCGCCCGCTAATTCGTCCGTAGCAAAGCGTCGAGTGAGGCGGCGATCCGCTCCAACTGATCCGGGTTCCGAATCAGATTCCGAATGCCGTAGTCTTTGTGGTGTTCGAAAAAGAGCTCCACTCCGTACAGAGCCGTGGCGTAGGCCATGGCCGCGTGCCCCGAACTCATTCGGGACCAGCTTTGGCCCAGTGCCATCAGGCCCGGAAGCTGATTCACCTTGGCCATTTCGCGGATGGCCGCCTTGCGCGGCGCACTCAAGGTCTCGCCGCTTAATTTCTGCGCGAGCCCTTCGTGGAACCAGGCCGGCCAGCGACCCGTCGCCGCCAGGCAGGCATGGACAATTTCGTGCGCGTACGTCCGCCGCGCTGCTGGGCCACCGGGCGCGCCGTCCATCGACGCCACGCGGATGCGCCCATCGAACTGCCCCCCGCTCCACTCGGCGGCGCCGGTGGCCTTTCGATAGTCTTCGGGAGTTTGGGCGATGACCGCGATGCGCTCGGCCGTCTTACAGCCGAGTTCGAACGAGATCCGCGTATACTCCTCTTCGAGTGCGGCTAGCACCGTGCGCGCAATCTCTGGACTCATCACCTGCGTGTCGTACCGGAACAGGAAGCGCGGACTGTGCAGCACCTGAGTGCTCTTGTCGTTCGAATTTTCCCGCAGCGCCTGGTCGAGAATCCGCCGGACCATCGGGTCTTCCCGAATCGCCAGGGAGTCTTTCAAAAATCCGGCCGCCCGCGCTCCCATGTCGTTTTTGTAGGCGGCGATGCCGGCCAGCGCCAGAATTTGCGGGTCGCGGGGAGCGCTGGCCAATGCCCGCTCCGCCATCTCCAGCGCCTCGGCCGGGCGGTTGTCGTTCAGAAGCTGCGAGGCCGCGGCCAATGGATGCGTGCCCGCCGCGATTGGCGCGGACCAGGCCGAGTCCCGCAACGTCTCGACGGATCGGGCCTCTCGCCGGGTCTGCTCCCAGGCCTCCACGCCCGCAAGGTCGGACGCGGCGACAAAACCCTGCTGAACTTGTCCACCCGCCATAACATCCACGGCCAAGCAGCCATTCAAGCCAAACTTCGCTTTTACCGGCGTACCTGATTTCAAACGCAGAACTACCGGCTCAGACGAATCACAGGCCTCGCGCAGAGGAGCGCCGTCGTTTTTGACTGTCAACGCCGCGACCGCGAACAGGAGGCCGAATCCGGGCATAGCCAAGCTTACGTCGCGGAGGGTCCCGAATACAGCCCGGCGAGAACCGGAGCGGAAGCCGAAAAACGCCCTACTTCGCCCGAGTGGGCAGCAAGGGCTGCGTCGACTCCAGGGTCTGGAGCGACTCCTCGTTCACGGTTTCGCCGCCCTCGTGGTACTCATCGTCGGCGTTCACCTGCCACAAATCGTACTGCGGCCCGGCGGCCCGGTTCCTGATGTTGCGAGCGGCCAGCATGGCGGTCAACATCGAGTGGTCCTGGTTGTTGTACCGGTGCATTCCATTCCGCCCGGCCAGTTGCAGATTCGAAAGACCGGCCAGGAACTGACGGAGGGTCCCAAGCGCCTGTTGATAGCCGTCGTCGTACACCGGATAGGCCTTCGGCATCCGTACCACGCAACCGCCGGTCACGTCCGCGCTCCGGGCCAGACCGAGCGCGCCGATCTCCCGGGTGGCCAGCGCTACCAGTTCGGCGTCTGGCGAGGTCCATAGTCCGTCGCCCTCGAAACAGAAATACTCCATCCCCAGACACGTGGTTTCCGGATCGGGCACCATTTCCGGGCTCCAATTCTTGAAATTCTGGATGCGGCCAACCTTTACACCGGGCTCATGGATATAGATCCAGTTATCGGGGAACAAAGCGGGTTGGCGAATGATCAGCGCAACGGTCAGGAAGTCTCTGTATTTGAAGCACTTGGCCACGGCCAGCACGTCCGGGGGCGGAGCCGGATCCAGGCGCTCGAGCAGTTCGCGGATTGGCATGGAGCTGATGAACTCGTCTGCCGGATAAGCGGCGCCGCCGGCGTGAACGGCGGTGACGCGCCCGGGCTGCCACTCGATTTTATCGACGCCCGCGTTCATCACCACTTGCGAACCGGCTGCGACGACGCGCTCCCGCGTCCGCTGCCACATCATGCCCGGCCCGCGCCGCGGATACTGAAATTGGTGAATCAACGTCTTGATCGAGGTGTCCGAGCGGCGGGCGAACAACGCGTTCCTCACCACCGAAACGAGAGACAGGCCCTTGATCCGCTGAGCGGCCCAGTCGGCGCTGATCTCGGTGCACTTCATGCCCCAGACCTTCTCGGTATAGGACTCGAAGAACATTTTGAACAGCCGCCGGCCGAAGCGGTTGGAGACCCACGCCTCAAACGTCTTTTCCGGACGTACGGGAAAGAGCTGCGCGGCCAGATAGCTGAACCCGCAGCGCATCGACTCGACGATTCCCAGACCTTGCAACGCGTTCACCGGCTCAAGCGGATACTTGAAAAACGTGCGGTTGTAATAGATGCGGGACAGCCGCGGCCGGGTGAGGAAATCGTCCCCTAAGACCTCCCGCCACATCGCCTCGACCAGCGAGACCTTGGTGAAAAACCGGTGGCCGCCGATGTCGAACAGATAGCCCTGGTACTCCGCCGTCCGGGAGATTCCGCCCACGACCTGGTCTTTCTCCAAAACGGTGCATGGCACGCCATTTCGAGAGAGTTCGTAAGCGGCCGTTAAGCCAGCGGGGCCGGCCCCGATAATTACGACGGAAGGCAATCCCTTAGGATAACCGAATGTGGCTAAACTCCGATATCAACAGGAAGTCTCGCCGCACATCGGACGGACGCTCGCCGCGTTGCTCGATCTGATCCGGCAGGACCGCGCCGAACTCCATCGCGGTCTGTAAGTACGCGACCTTCAGCGGATCGATACCCATCATCCGGCAGCAGGTGGCGTCTACGGCGGCCAGGTCGCTGCCAAAGGCCAGCACGCCCATCGGCTTCGGCTGGCCCTGGATGGGCCCGTTGCCTTCCATGCCGACGATGCCGTCCACGATGGCGAACGTATTCCGAAACCGGCGGTTCAAAGCGACAATCGAGTTGTCGATGCCGTGATAGTGCAGCGGGTTTTTCGGCCAGCCGTAGACCGAACCGGGAACCAGCCCGAAGAAGTTCTTCATCGAGAGCGTGGCCCCGGCCCAATGATGGGTTTTCATCTTCGGCAGGGAGACGATCAGGTCGGCCGAAAGCACGGTTTTGGCCGCGAAAAAGTCGGAACGTCCCAAGAGCGGCCCGGCCGAGGCGATGTCGTCCCGGTTCAGGTCGACGAAGTGGTCGTCCAGCGCCTTGAAATGGCTCCAATAGCCGGCCTCTTCGGTCAGCCCGAACGTGTCGCGCCTGTGGCCCGGCCCTTCTCCAATAACAACATCGGCGCCTAGCGCCTGAAAGGCCTCAAACGCCGCCACGACGACTCGCGGGTGTGTGTTGATCGCAGTGGCGTGGTCGAACTCCACCAGATTTGGCTTAAGCAACACCCGCTTCCCTTTCGGGCTCAGGCCGGACATCTCGATCCCTCGCAGGATCAGCGGCACCAGGTCGATATCGTAGGAATCGGCCTTCAGTACGGTAACTGGCGAGGTACCACGGAATACCGGTTTCTCGGGTTCCTTTCCGCATCCGGCCAGCACACCTGCCGCGGCCACGGGCCAGGCTCTGCGCGAGATCGGCGTCATGCGGGCAGGGCGGCCGGCCGCAGCAACGCGTGCCCGCCACCGGGCGAGGCCAGCGCCTCAAGCGACGTCGACAGAACATCCCTCGGGTAAAGCGGCCGCGTGTCTTCGGGCAGGTTCTGACCTAGATTTCGCAGGCTGATCCCCAGCCAGGCACGGCCCAGACGCGATTGGGTCTGTCCGAGCAAGGACATGGCCCGGGCGATGTCCTGAGAAAGTTCGGCCTCCGGACAGGACTGCAGGCCCAGGAGAGCGAGACCGGTCGTTTCCGGGTACGACGGCAGATGGATCCCGAGCGCCTCGCGGCTTCCATAGTTCCAGCCGCCATCGGCGCAACGGCGGCGGAGGATCATCCCCTCGGCCAGCACGATCCGGCGGCGAAGTTCGCCTGAGTTGACATGGGGCGCCGCCTTCTTCAGGGCGACCAACGAATGAGAGGTGGGCTCGATCCAGGCTGTGGTTCCGGGAACCCAGGGCCAGCCGGCAAACTTCCGATCGTGCCCCAGGTGGTTTTCGACGAAGAGTCCCACGAAGCGCGATAGCGCGGTGCTTTCCTCCCCAGTCGTGGAAAGCAGCCACTGTACGCCCTTATGAAAGGACTGATCGAACTCCTGGCGCACACAGTGCAGCGTGATGGCCAGCGCGGTGGACCAGTGCGGTTCCGCCGTCAGCGCATTCGCCCGCCAAGATCCGTCCGGTAGCTGCCAGGACCGGACCAGATTCCAACCGCGATTCCAGCGGGAGTCGTCCGTGGAAGCGTGGAGCGCCAACAGCGAGTACACGGTCGGTTCCAGCCACGATTTCTTACCGGCGAAGTAGCCCCACCCGCCGTCATCGTTCTGCGCGGCCAAAAGCGCGTCGAGGCGTTCCTTCCGATAGGTGCCGGGCATACTGCACTAAATCGGCAGGGAACCGTAAATTCTTTAACGGTGTCTATTGACTCGGTGTCTGAAATGCGGCATATTCATCTAACTTCCCGAAAAATGCGTCTATTTACTCTGTTATTCTGCATACCCATATTCGCCGCGGCGGCACCAGCCTCGAGCCGATTGTTACGAATCAATCCGGGTTTTCAGGAAAACGCCGGCCTGGCCGCGGCCGACGTGCTGTTCTCCGCGCGCGATCACCGCGGAACTCTGGAGGTAACGAAGTCTGGCGTCCGATTTGTCCTTTTCGGCGCCAGGCGGGACGGCACTTCGACGTCCGAGGTTGTGCCGCTGGATTTTCCGGGCGCTTCCTGGCGTTCGGTAGAACCGGAGCAGCCGCTGGCCGCCCAGATTCACCACTTCATCGGGCAAGACAAATCCGCGTGGAAGACCGGCCTTCGCACCTACAACGCCGTCCGAATCCGCGGCGCGTTTCCGGGAATCGACATCGTTTTTCACACCCGCCGGGGCTCGGCGGAATTCGATTTTGAGCTTCAACCCGGAGCGGACCCCAAGCTTGCCCGCCTGCACTTCCCCCTCCATACGCCCAAGCTTCGCCCGAACGGAGACCTGTTCGTCGCAACGGCCGCCGGGGAGTTACTTCTGCCGAAGCCGTTTGCGCTGCAGGATGGCACCGGCAAGATTCCGGCGCGTTTCGTGCGGGCCGGCCGTAACGGCGTGAAAATCCATGTGGACCGCTACGACGCTGCCCGGCCGCTGATTATCGACCCGGCGATCTCTTATCTGTCGTATCTGGGAGGCGCGGGAACCGAGACGGCGGCGGCGTTCGCCGTCGACGGAGCCGGCAACATGTACGTGGCCGGCTCGACGGCATCTTCGAATTTTCCGTTAGGGCGAAATCCCGTTCAGAACACGCTGCGCGGCACTTTGGACGCCTTTGTTTCAAAGTTCGCACCGGACGGCACGCTGGTCTATTCCACGCTGCTGGGCGGCGGCGGCACCGACGCCTTCAACGGAATCGCCGTGGACACGCAGGGCAGCGTCTATTTCTGCGGCGGCAGCGACTCGGACAATTTTCCGCTGTCGAACGCGCTCCAATCCTCGAACAGGGGCATTCTTGACGTTGTATTCGGAAAGCTGAACCCGGCGGGAGCGGCGCTCGTTTACTCGTCGCTGTATGGCGGCCAGTTTTCCGATAACGCGCTTGCCTGTGTCATCGATAGCGAGAACAATCTCTATCTGACGGGCCGCACCTTCTCCGACAACTTCCCGTTCACACCCGGCGCCTTCCAAACCACAAATCGATCGCCTTTCGCCAACACCGGTTTTGTAACGAAGATAAACCCCACCGGAACCGCAGCTGTTTTCTCCACTTTTCTTGGAGGCGGCGGGGACGAACGCTTCTACGACATCGCTTTGGACCGGAATAACAACATCGTGGTTGTGGGCAGCTCCGAGGCGATCCTGAATCCACCCTATCCGACGCTTGGAGCGTTCCAGCCTGCGCGCCGGAGCGCCATCGATGGGGTTGTGACCAAACTGAACGCTGCGGGCAGCGGACTGCTTTGGTCCACCTATCTGGGAGGTCCGCAGTCGGATGTCGCGTTTACGGTGTCGGTCGACGTCGAAGAAAACGTCTATGTGGCAGGGATCACGGGCGGCACCGGATTTCCGGTTTCGGCAAACGCTCTGCGCAGGGAGGTAACGGGTCCGGTGGACACCTTCGTTGTGAAACTCAGCGCCTCCGGGACTGAGATGGTGTACGGCACTCTGTTCGGCGGCAATCAGTCCGAGGAACCATTCCAATCGGCCGTGGACCGGTCCGGCGCGTTCTACGTGACCGGCAGCACTTCATCGACCGGACTGACCGCCGTGGACGCGGTTCAGCCGAATTTCGGCGGCGGCTCGCGCGACGCCTACGTGGCCAAATTCAGCCCGAGCGGAGACGCCATTCAGATGATGACCTATCTGGGCGGCAGCGGCGAAGACACTGCGTTAAACATGGCGCTGGACAACTCGGGCCGCGTGTATGTGGCTGGCACGTCCACCTCGACGAACCTGGCGACGACCTCGAACGGAAACCAGAAGGCGATCGGCGGCGGAACGGACTCTTTCATCGCGGTTATCGACAGCTCCACGGCCGCCAATCCGTTCACACTGTCCACGACGCGCCTGACATTTACCGGCGCTCCTGGCGCGGCGATCGCGGCCCAGCAGTTCCAGATCCGGGCGGCGGCCGGATTGCCAACGTGGACAATAGACGCCGCCACGCTTTCCGGCGGCCAGTGGCTCTCCGCCACGCCCCGGACGGGAACCGGCAGCGCGACCATCGACGTCCGGGTAACTACCACCGGAATGACGCCTGGGAATTATGAGGGCACCCTGACCGTCAACAACACGCGCCTGGGCACCCGTACGGTCGTCGCGGTGCTGCTGACGGTGGGTGAGGCCGGCGGCGCGGTGCCGGACAATGGCGTGGTAAGCGCGGCGACCTTCTCCGGCGGGGCGGTTTCACCGGGACTGTTAGTGACTGTCTTCGGATCGCGCATCGGACCGCCGACCTTGACCACCGCACAGCTTACGGCG
>VFZO01000272.1 GCA_016871155.1 Acidobacteriota bacterium
GACTTCTAACCCTGCTCACCATCTTGAGCGCGAACGCCGCCGAGTCCATCGACGCCGTGCAGGCTCGCATGGACAAATCCGCCGTGGCGTTCGGCTCTCTCACGGCCAAAATCCGCAAAGTCAGCTACACCGCCATCATCAAGGACACGGTCAACGAGTCCGGCGCCTTTACGATCAAGAAATTCAAGGCGGGCGACATCCGGGTGCGAATGGAGCTGGATAAGCCGGACGAAAAGTCCATTGCGCTCTCCCGCAAGAAATACGAGATCTTTCTTCCCAAGATCAATACCGTGCAGGAGTACGACCTAAGCCAGTACGGCAAGCTCGTAGACCAGTTCATGCTCCTCGGTTTCGGCACGCCGGTCTCCGAGCTCAAGAAGAGTTACGAGTTGCGCGTCACCGGCCAGGACACCATTGACGGAAAGCCCGCCACCCGCGTGGAACTGATGCCCAAAGCGGCCAACGTGAAGGAGCATCTAAGGCGGATAGAAGTCTGGATCCCGATGAACGATGGCAACCCGGTGCAGCAAAAGTTCCACCAGCCCTCCGGCGACTACTTCCAGACAACCTACAGCGATGTGAAGGTGAATCCCCCGCTCAAGGACGCCGACCTGCAACTCACGCTCCCCAAGAACGTGAAGCGCGAGAAGCCGCAGAAGTAGGCGGAGCCTCAGCGCTCGGCCGCCATCCGTTCGCGAAGGATCTGGTTAATCCGGCTCGAGTGCCCTGGGCCCTTCGATTTCAGCCAGTCCAAGACTTCGTTGTCGATGCGAACTGAGATTTGCGTGTTTAGTGGCCGGTAGTATTTCCCGATCGACGCGCCGGACCAGTAGTCCGGCGGCAACTGCGGGGCATCCGCGTCCTTGTCCAAAGCGCGGTCTCGCTTCAGGTAATCCCGTTTGGTTGCTTCGCTGATCTTCAGCCGCTTGGCGGACCTGGTCGTTGTAGATGCTCTTCTCATAGTCAACCGCCTTTCGCGCCGAAATGATGCGAACACAATCTGCTCTAAGCGATCCGCACCATCGGACGCGGCCTGTACATCCGCACCTTTCTTATGAACAGGCAGCCGACGAATACGAACGGTCACGCGTTCGGTGGACATAATGTCCCCCTACCCCAGCGTATTCAAACTCAGCACCCTTCCCGCTTCAAACGCCGCAATCTGCGCCTCATGCTGCTGCACATACCCAATCTCATCGACGCCCGCTAGAATGCAGTGCTTCGAAAACGCATCGATCGGAAACGTCACGCTCGGCCCGCCGGTCCATGACACCGTCTGCGCCTCAACATCGACACTCACGCGCAGGTCCGGATCCGCCGCCAGCGCCCCCAGCAGCGCCGTATGAACCTCTTTGCTCACCACGATCGGCAGCAACCGGTTCTTCAGCGAATTGTTCTTAAAGATGTCGGCGAAGCTCGTCGAGATCACGGCCTGGAAGCCGTATTGTGTCAACGCCCAGGGCGCATGCTCGCGGGAGCTGCCGCAGCCGAAATTGTCGCCCGCCACCAGCACCTGGCTCTTCTTCGCCTTCTCGGTGTTCAGAACGAACTCCGGCTTCGGCGACCCGTCCGCGTTGTAGCGCCAATCGTAGAAGAGCTGGTCTCCCAGCCCCACCTTCGAAATCGTCTTCAGAAAACGGGCCGGAATGATCTGGTCCGTGTCGATGTTGTCGACCAGGAACTGTGTCACCGTCGAGTCGATCTTCATAGCATGGTCCTCACGTCGGTCACAACGCCGGTCACGGCCGAAGCCGCAGCCGTCAGGGGACTGGCCAGGAACGTCCGGCCTCCCTTTCCTTGCCGCCCCTCGAAGTTTCGGTTCGAGGTCGACACGCTGTACTGCCCCGGCGTCAACTGATCGCCGTTCATCGCAATGCACATCGAGCAGCCCGCCTCGCGCCACTCTGCGCCGCTCTCGCGGAACACACGGTCCAGACCCTCCGCCTCGGCCTGCCGCTTGATCTGCTGCGAGCCCGGAACTACCATCACGCGAACGCCGGCGTTGACCTTCCGGCCCTTCAGCACCGACGCGGCCGCGCGCAGATCGCTCATGCGCGAATTCGTGCAACTGCCGATGAACACCACGTCGATCTTCTGCCCGGCCAGCGGCTTGCCCGCTTCCAAACCCATATAAGCCAGCGCCTTGCGCAGCGATTCGCGCTCGGTCGAATCGGCCACGCCGCCGGGGTCGGGCACTGCGCCCGAAATCGCCATGCCCATGCCCGGATTCGTTCCGAACGTGATCATCGGCTCCAGCGTATTGGCGTCGATCGAGGTCGAAAGGTCGTAGGCCGCGCCCGCGTCGGTCGGCAACTGCTTCCACAGCGCCACGGCCTTGTCCCACTCCGCGCCGGCCGGCGCGTACTTGCGCCCGGCCAAATACGCAAACGTCGAATCGTCGGGGGCCACCAGCCCGGCCCGCGCGCCCGCTTCGATTGACATGTTGCAAACCGTCATGCGCTCTTCCATCGAAAGCGCGCGAATCGCCGTGCCCGTATACTCGAACACCGCGCCGGTCCCGCCGCCGATTCCGATCTTCGCGCACAGCGCCAAAATGATGTCCTTCGCCGTCACCCCCGGCCGCAGCGTTCCGTTCACCGCCACTTCGTAGGACTTCGATTTCCGCTGCAACAGCGTCTGCGTGGCCAGCACCATCTCCACTTCCGAGGTGCCGATGCCGAACGCCAGCGCGCCGAATGCGCCGTGCGTCGCCGTGTGGCTGTCGCCGCACACTACCGTCATGCCCGGCTGCGTCAACCCGTTCTCCGGGCCGATTACGTGGACAATGCCCTGGTTCGCATTCTGGAATCCGAAGTACGGAATCCCGAACTCGGCCGCGTTCTTCTCCAGTTGGTCCACCTGCGCCGCCGCGATCGGATCGACGATCGGCAGCGACCTCGGCGTCGTCGGCGTCGAATGGTCCACCGTCGCGAACGTCAGGTCAGGCCGTCGCACCTTGGCGCCTCGCTCCCGCAGCCCGCTGAACGCTTGCGGCGAAGTGACCTCATGCACCAGGTGCAGATCGATATACAGCAGCGAGGGCGCGCCCTCCCGCTCGGCCACCATGTGGCTGTCCCAAATCTTTTCGATAATCGTCCGTGGCTTAGATGGCATTGGCAACCGCGTCTCCTACTTCCGATGTCGTCGCGGGCTTGGACTTCGGCTTCAAATCCGCTGTCACCTGGCCGCTGTTCAAAACGTCTTCGACAGCCTTGTTCACTGCCGCCGCTTCCTTCACCAAGCCGAAGCTGTACTCCAGCATCGCCGCCACCGATCCGATGGCGCCCAGCGGGTTCGCCCTGTTCTGGCCCGCGATGTCCGGCGCGGAACCGTGGACCGGCTCATACAACCCCACCCACGCCCCGCTGGCCTTCTTCTCGCCGATCGAAGCCGAGGGCAGCATGCCGATCGACCCCGCCAGCACCGCGCCTTCGTCGGAGAGTATGTCGCCGAACATGTTTTCCATCACCACAACGTCGAACTGCTTCGGCCGGAGAATTAACTGCATCGCGCAATTGTCCACCAGCAGATGCTCCAGTTCCACGTCCGGAAACTCCGGCGCCACCTCGTTCACCACGCGCCGCCACAACTGCGACGTTTCCAGCACATTCGATTTATCGACGCTCGTCACCTTTTTGCGGCGGTTCCGCGCCAGGTGAAACGCCATCCGAGTGATCCGCGCGATCTCGGCCCGCGTGTAGGTCATCGTGTTCGTGCCGCGCTCGCTCTCGCCCGATCCTTCGATGCCGCGCGGCTGTCCGTAATAGATGCCGCCATTCAGTTCGCGGACGATAATCATGTCCACGCCTTCGACAATATTGTTCTTTAGCGGCGACGACTCGATCAGCGCCGGATACGCCTTCACCGGCCGCAGATTGGCATATACTCCCAGAATCTTGCGAATGCCGAGCAGACCCTTCTCCGGCCGCTTCTCCGGCGGCATGTTGTCGAATTCGGGCAAACCCACCGCGCCCATCAGCGTCGCGTCGGCGTCCAGCGCCAGCCGTGCCGTCTCGTCGGGAAACGGCGTGCCGGTCTTGTGAATCGCGATTCCGCCCAGCAGCCCCTCGGAAAGCTTCAGCCCGTGGCCGAACTTCGAGGCGGTCTTCTCCAATACCTTGACGGCTTCCCGAGTGACCTCGGTCCCGATCCCGTCACCGGGGAGTGTTAAAACGTTGAGTTGCATGAATTCCTTACGTGTTCGTCAGGCCGGCTGCCGGGCCGAGGTGGCCTCGCGGCATAAGTCGGCGATGGCTTCGTTGCGGACGCCCTTCACACGGTCCGCCAAAGCCGTGAAACCCTGATATACGGCATCCAGCTCTTCCTTGGATAGATCTCCGTAGCCTAGGTCCGAACAGCGCTGCTTCAGCGCATGCCGGCCAGAGTGCTTCCCAAGAACCAGCCGCCCTTCTGGAACGCCGACGCTCTTCGGGTCGATAATCTCGTAGGTCGACTTGTTTTTCAGGTAGCCGTCCTGGTGAATCCCCGCCTCGTGCGCAAAGGCGTTCTCGCCGACAATGGCCTTATTCGGTTGCGGACCGAAACTGATGCAAGACGTCAACGCCTGGCTGGCCGCGTAGAGGTGCTCGGTCCGGATGCCCGTAGTGAACGGCGCCTTGTCGTTGCGTGTTTTGAAGATCATGACGATCTCCTCGAGCGAGCAGTTCCCCGCCCGTTCGCCGATACCGTTGATCGTGCACTCGATCTGCCGGGCGCCCGCCTCCACCGCCGCCAGTGAATTGGCGACCGCCAGTCCCAAATCGTCGTGACAATGCACCGACACGATCGCCGTATCTCCAAGCGCCTTCACAATCCGGCCGATCATGACCGCATACTCCGACGGCACCGAGTAGCCCACCGTGTCGGGCAGGTTAATGGTCCGCGCGCCCGCCGCTACCGCTTCGCGCGAGACCAGCTCCAAATAATCCAAATCCGTCCGCGACGCGTCTTCGGCGGAAAACTCCACATCGTCGCAGTACTGGCGCGCCAGCCGGATGGAGTTAACTATATCCTCAAGAACCTGTTCCCGCGATTTCTTAAACTTGAACTTAAGGTGAATATCGCTGGTCGCCATGAAGGTGTGGATGCGCGGACGCTTCGCGGTCGAAAGCGACTGTGCGGCCCTCTCGATATCCATCTTGGTGCAGCGCGCAAGCGCCGCCACCTGCACCCAGGGGAACTCCTGGGACACCGCCTGAACGGCATCGAAGTCGCCCTGAGAAGCGATCGGGAATCCGGCTTCTAGAATGTCGACCCCAAGATCGACCAGCTTCGCCCCAACCTTCAACTTCTCCGGAACTGTCATCGAACAACCAGGCGACTGTTCTCCGTCGCGCAGCGTGGTGTCGAAGATGTAAACGCGTTGGCTCATGTTTGGACTCTCCACGTTGTAATAGCGTCTTCTACCGGCTGGTAAGCCGATTGTTAACCATTATCGGGCGAGGTCTCGAATTTAGCAAATTTATTCCGCTGCCGACAGGAATAACATGCAATAATGACATAAGGCTCGTTTATGGAACTCCACGCGCTGAAAGTCTTCCAAAGTGTCGCCACCGAGAAGAGCTTTTCCAGGGCCGCCGAAAAGCTCCTGCGCACGCAGCCGGCCGTCTCTCTTGCCATCCAGCGGCTGGAGGCTGAGATCGGTGAAAAGTTAATCGACCGCTCCGGCAAGGAACTCCTCCTCACCGACGCCGGCCAGATCGTCTTCGACTTCTCCCGCCGCTTCGAAAACCTTTCGAATGAGCTGCATAACGCCCTCGCCGAGATGCGCGACAACGCCTCCGGAATTCTCAGTGTCGGCGCCAATGAGTCCACGTCGCTTTACGTCCTCCAGCACATCGTCACCTACCGGAAGCTCTATCCAAAGGTGAAAGTGCGGGTAAAGCGCAGCGTTTCCAGCGGCATCCCCCAGCAGTTGATCGAAGGAGAATTGGAGCTCGGCGTCATCAGTTTTGACCCGCAGGACGAGCGTCTACACTCCCAGGTCATTTACACCGATCACCTCGCCTTCGTCGTCAGCCCAGACCATCGCCTGGCGAATCAGGACGAAGTCTCCATCACCGATCTGGGCAACGAGACCTTCATCGCCCATAACGTCCTCTCGCCCTATCGCGAGATCGTGTTGCGCGAGTTTCGCCGCCATCGCGTCGGCTTGAACATGGACGTGGAGATGCCGACGGTCGAAACCATCCGCCGCATGGTCCAGCGAAACGAAGGCGTGGCCTTCCTGCCCAAGATGTGCGTGGAGCAGGAGGTGGAAAAGGGTCTGCTGCGCGAAGTCCGCGTAGCGGAGTTCGCCGGCGCCGAGCGCAAGATTCAACTCGTCTATCCGGCGCGCCGCGCGCTAAGCCACGCCGCCCGAGCGTTTCTGGAAGTCGTCAAGTCGGTATGAGCCTGCCGCTGCACTCGGTCACCCCAATCGAATGGGGTCTGCGAGCCATGGCCGACCCCATCGCGCTGCTGAACGACCATGCGTTTCTCGAAAAGAAGGCGGCCAACAACGCCCTGGAACTCCTGACACGCTGGCCCACGGACTGGGTGCCGGGTTGGGTAGAGACCATGACAGCCGTGGCCCGGGACGAAGCCGCGCATCTGGCGCAGGTGATGCGGATCCTGCTCCGCCGCGGCGGCCGGTTGGAGCGAATGCACAAGAATCCGTACGCCAATGAGTTACGCCTTCTGGTCCGCAAGGGCGGCAACGGCGAGATCGTCGACCGGCTCTTGATATCGGCGCTCATCGAGGCGCGAAGCTGTGAGCGGTTCCAGGTCCTGTCGGCGGCGGCCGGCCAATTGGACGACAGCGAACTGGCCGCCTTTTACAGCCGCCTCTACGCAAGCGAGCTAGGCCATTTCACTACGTTCCTGCGCCTGGCCAACAAACTCAGCCGCTCCACCGCCACCCGCTGGGAAGAGATGCTGGCGAGCGAAGCGAAAATCCTCGCCGCGCAATCCCCAGGGCCAAGAATTCACAGCAGCTAAGTGCGGCGGCCGCTATGACCGGCGCGCCGCCACCCGCAAAAGTATAGAATACGCTCGCATGCGTATCCTCCTCTTCTTCGCGGCGCTCGGCGTAGCGGCCCAGACTCCTGCCTTGGACTATGCCTACTTTCGCGACCGCGTCCAGCCCGTGTTTCTGAAGAAACGCCCGGGACACGCCCGCTGCGTCGCGTGCCATATCCACCGCGTACCGGCGCTTGAGAAGCTGCCGCCGGGGGCGACAAATTGGACCGAGGAGCAGTCGCGCAAGAACTTCCAGTCGTGGCGCCTGTTCACGGAGAAGTTTTTGGCTGCCCCGCTGAAGGGCGGCACGAAATTCCATCCGGGCGGCAAGCACTTCGCGTCAAAGGACGACCCGGAGTGGAAGACGCTGGATGCGTGGGCGCGGGGCGCGACGGACCAGTCAAAGGGCGACGTCCGCGTGTTACAGTCCAATTCGGCTGGCGACGATATTCATGTCATCGACCCGGCGACAAACACCGTGGTCGGCGGGATCACCGGGATCGAGGTGCCGCACGGCTTGGTCATCTCGCCCGATGGCACGCGGATCTACGTAACCAATGAGGCGCAAGTGACCCTCGACGTCGTTGAGTCGCGGTCGTTCCAGGTCATCAAGCGGATCCCGTTAAGCGGCAAGCCGAACAACGTCGACATATCGAAGGATGGCAAGCGCGTCTACGTCGGCATTCGCGAGGGCGCGGGAGCGGTCGATATCATCGACGCCGCGTCGCTGACCAACGCGAAATCGGTGCCGGTGAAAGGCGAGATCCACAACGTCTATGTGACCCCGGATGGGAAGCACGTCGTGGCGGGTTCGATCGCCGCGAGCACGATTTCGGTGATCGACGCGGCAACCGAGAAGCTGGACTGGACGTTGACACTCTCCGCGGGCATTCGCCCCATGGCATTCACCATCAACCCCGATGGATCGACCAAGGAGATCGTCGTGCAGCTCTCGAACTATCACGGCCTGACGCTGGTGGACTTCGCGGCGCGCAAGGAGATCCGCCGGTTTGCGCTGCCAGACGTCGAGGGCGTGCACAAGGAGACCGAGGGGCTGCAGGGATCGCCGTCGCATGGCCTTGCGATTACGCCGGACCGCAAGATGCTGTGGGCGACAAGCAAATGGTACGACGCCGTAATGGCCTATTCGCTCCCGGACTTCAAACTCGTAAAAGTCGTGCATGTCGGCCTGCATCCGGATTGGCTATCAATCCCGCCGGATGGCAAACACCTATACGTGGCGGTCGCAGGCGACGATGCCACGGTGGTCATCGACAACAAGACCTTCGCGGTCGTAAAGAAAATCCCCGTCGGCGCGGTACCGAAGCGCGTAGTAAGCGGCGTATTGCGGTAGCGGAACGATTCCTCCACCGGGACGAGAACGGAGCCCAACGCGAAGCTCGCGGTCTACGCCGGGCTGTTCGAACGGGCCGGAGCACAAGCGCACGATCGCGCAAGCGGTGATGGAAGCCTGGAGCGAATCCGGAGCCAGGACAGGCATCTTCCCGCCGGTGGCCGGCAAGGCCGCCGCCGTCGTCTCGCCGGCAGGCTGAGAGGACGAGAATCGCCAGGCGCTTCTGGCCATCGCGAACGGCCATTGTGAATACTGTTCCTGCCGCCAGCCCGGCACAACCTCCTGTGACTCCGGCGTCGCCGAATCCTCCTGTCTCGATCTGTACAAAGGAGTCGTCCCCAAACTCGCCACCCTCGCCGCGGACGGCCGC
>VFZO01000273.1 GCA_016871155.1 Acidobacteriota bacterium
GTTGCGATGCAGACTGCAATCCGCCATCCGGACAAAGTGCGCCGGGCAGTCATCATTTCGTCCACGTTCCGCTCCGACGGCATGATCGCCGAAGCCCTCGAATCTATCCCGAAACTGACGGCGGACGATTTCAAGGGCTCGCCCATTGAGGTCGAGTACAAGAAGTTGAGTCCCACCCCGGACGACTTTCCGAACTTCGTCCACCGAATGGTCGCCAGGGCCTCGAAACCGTCCGACTTCGGAGCCGATAAGCTTAAAGCCACAACGACACCCATGTTTTTCATCCACGGCGACGCTGACGGCATTCGGCTCGCGCACGTCGCGGAGATGTTTTACCTCAAGGGTGGCGAGGTCCACGGCGACATGAAGGCGCGCTCCGCGTCGCGGTTGGCCATCTTGCCCAACACCACCCACGTGACACTGATGCAGCGCATGTCCATCATCATCCCAATGGTGAACGACTTTCTCGACGCCAAGCCGTAGCCGCGAACTTCGTTCCGACACTCAACACGCCGTCCCGCTCATCGGAGTTGTACCAACGGTTCTCCTCCGCATCGCCTGACAGCATTGCATTGAAGAACGAAAAGTCGCGATCTCGACCGGAGACTGGAACCGTGCCGCCGGGCGTACTGGCGGCGAACGCCCCGCATTGCGACAGGGCCACGATGGATGAAGAGGTATGCGGTAATGCCCAGGAGTGGCCCGCGTGATGATAAGGTGCATTCATGGACAACGGAATTCGACAGGCGGCCTACGTGTGGAATGACGATTCCGGCGGCGGCCATGCGCTCCACCTCGTTCGCGTGCCGGGTTGCGTGGGCGTGCCGTATCCGTTCGGTGAAGGAGAATCGACTCTGGTTCGACCGATTGAGATACACGACTTCCTCATGGCAATTGTTCCCGTCACCCAGAGCCTTTGGCAACACGTCATGGGGACGAATCCATCCCTCCGTCGCGGCATGGAGCTTCCAGTCGAGAACGTCTCATGGGATGAAATCGTGGCGGACGGCGGTTTCCTCCACCGCATCAACCAGTCGGCTGTTCGCGCGGCAATCGCGGGGCAGTTTGGAGACGACGCCGGAATGCTCCGCTTGCCGTCTGAGTCGGAGTGGGAGTATGCCGCGCGCGGCGGCCCGGATTGGATGGCGCGCTTCCGCTTCAGCGGAAGCAACGATGTTGACGCAGTGGCGTGGTACGACCGCAGGCACGGGGACCACACCCAGCCCGTTGCACGCAAAACGCCGAATCAACTCGGAATCTACGATATGTCGGGCAACGTCTGGGAGTGGTGCCAGGACCCCTACTCACCGCAGATCGATCGCATCCCGGTCGACGGATCCGCGGCCGACGGGCCGGAGGAGGAACGTGTGCTTCGGGGAGGATGTTTCCACAATTGGGCCATCCACTGTACCGTGTCCAAGCGTTACGAGATCGGTCGCCAATACCACGACGGCTGCATCGGCTTCCGACTCGCTTATGAACTCGGTTGATACCGAGCCGCGCAAGCGAGTTGTCGCCGAGCGGCTCTTCGGCTCATCGGGGCAGCCAATCGACCTGTCGCCGCCAGGATGGCCGCTGCCTCCCTTAAAGAGAACGATAAGTCGCGTGCTCAACCGTCAACTGGAACTGTACGCTGCCGCGTACTGGGGCCACTGGCTCCTTGCCGGCCGGCTGGAAGTGACGAGCAGAATCTCCGGCCGTATCACCCGCTACCCGGAAAATGGCGCTGAGGAACGGAGCGGGGCCTGTGGCCCAAGCCGTTGGTGGGCGGGAATCGGGCGAGAACGTTGGTCCCACAACCGTGAAGAGCCCCGGGCCCCGCACTCGTCGCGTTCTCGCCTTTCTTACACTGAGACACCATCGATCCGGGTGCTGGCCGGTCATAGCCGCAGACCGGTCTTCTGGCCGTATTGCGTTATCGTTCCTCATCCGATCGCGACGGCCGTTGGGCCGGATGTCCGAAACACTCTCGCGCGGTCCGGTCCGCGGGAAGATTGCGCCTCTTGGTACATTGCAGAGGGTTTCCGCCAGTTACCAAGCGTAGCTTCGCGAAGTTCCCTGCCGGAGAGACAGCATCCGGCTCAGCGCCGGGCCAGCTGCGGGTTCGTTCCGTCCTCTCTCTACGTACACTTGGAAATCCTGTTTTTTGAAGGAACCGGCTCCGGTGAGGAAGTTCGCATTTGTATCAACGGCTCGGCCTCAGTGTTTCGTAAGACCATGAAAAAGAGCAGGATGCGGGACGGCGAGGAACGCGGTTGGAAATGGAGGCGGTTCAGGCACGCTGAATTCACTTTGAGGTCGTTGTGGCGGCTTGTAGGGTTGTTGGCACCCTTCCAACGAATTTCTCGCTTGATAGATTGCAGGCCGTTGGACTAGGTAACTTTTCTCCTCGATTCGCGGCCTTCTATTCCTCGTTTGACCGCCCGTTTCGACGATAGGTGGAGAAGGACATGAAATCCGCCTCATTATGCTTGCTGGCGTGCGCGCTTGCCGCGCAGACGCCTGCCGATTTGTTCGCCGCAGACAAGGTGAACGACATTCGTCTGACATTTGCCCCTGGCGACTGGGAGAAGTTGCGCGCGACCTACCTGGAAGACACCTACTACAAGGTGCAGTTCGAATGGCAGTCCGTGAAAGTCGCCAATATCGGCGTCCGGTCCCGGGGAAGCGGCAGCCGGAACTCGGCCAAGCCCGGCATGAAGCTGGACTTCAACGAATTTGTCAAGGACCAGACGTTTCTTGGATTCAAGGAGCTGGTGCTCGACAATCTTCTCCAGGACCCCTCCATGATGGCCGAACGCGTCAGCTTCCAACTGTTCCGCCGCATGGGAATTCCGGCGCCTTCGGTGGCTCACGTACGGGTCTTCGTTAACGGCAGCTATCACGGCCTCTATACAGTGGTCGAGCCCGTCGACAAGTTGTTCCTGAAGAAGTACCTGGGCGAAGATGGCGGGCAACTGTTCGATTACGAGTGGCAGTCGCACTACAGTTTTGAAGACCTGGGCGACTCGAACGAAACCTACGCCTTCTTTAAGCCGAAGACGAACGACAAAAAGCCGGACTACGAGACCCTCAAAGCATTCATTCAGACGATAAATTCGGCACCCGACGAGGCATTCGCGGGTGCGCTCGCAGAGTATCTTGATGCGAACCGGTTTCTCGAATACCTCGCCGTTGAGACGTTTCTCGCCGATATCGACGGCGTGCTCGGCGACTGGGGCATGAACAACTTCTATCTGTACCGCCGGGGCGCGAGCAAGCAGTTTGTCTTTATTCCCTGGGACAAGGACGTGACGTTCGGCCCGATGAAACGCTCCGTTTGGAACAACGCTGAGACCAACGTTCTGGTCCGCCGGCTTTTGGCGATACCGGCATACGGCGCACACTTTGAGAGGTCCTTGCAGACGGTCATCGCCGAAGCGGGACCCTCAGGCGGGTGGTTGGACATGGAGATCAATCGAATCAAAGCGCAGATCCATACCTTCGCGGCGCTCGATACGAATAAGCCCTACTCCACCGATCATTTCTACACGTCGATCCGGGACCGCCACGAGTTCACTCGTACCCGGCCCTACGCCATCCGCGCCGAGTTAGGGGTTCGATAGGCGGATGGTGTTGCTGGCCATGCCGCCAGCGACAACGCGCACGGCGTGCTCGCCCGCCGGCAGCGGTTCGAAGGCGATCCGCTGGACGCCTGGCGCGGGTCCCGGTTCCACCCGGCCAGTCCGGGGCTGGCCGTTCACTTCCACCAAGACCGAATCCGAGTAGTCGAGGAGGCCAGTGGCATAGATGGCGCCGCGCTCCATGGGCTGCCGTTCGAAAAGCGCCGGGCCGAATTCCAGTACATCGATTTCGACGGACGCGCTTCCATTCGGCGTTGTCAGCCGCAGCGCGACACGGCCAGTGAGGTCGGCGGGCAAGGAGATGTTGACCTGATTCGCGGCCGCCGCCAAAAGAGGCAGAGTCCTGCCGTTGGCCTCCACTGTGACATCGTTGCGCCCGGCAAGAGCGAGGTGCCATCCGAAGAGGCTAATGGGGCTGCCGCGCCCAATGCGCGCTTCAAACGAGGCGGCGTTCACCGCGCCTCCGTCGCGAATCGAGGGAAGGGGACGAACGGAGGAGGCGTCGAAGGCGCGGCCATCGAGCCCAATGGCCTCCACTTGCAGGCGATAGTCGTTCACGACCGAGCTCAAGTAGTGGAACGCCGACTCGCCGTGGGCCACCTGCGGGCCGTTGCCCACCGGATAGAGCGCCGCGCCACCACCGCCCGAGGTGTAGTAGACGGTTCCCGCCATGGGAGTCGAACGCTGATAGCTGTGCTCGTGACCATTGAAGACCACGGGTACGCGATGCCGGGTCAGGATTGGCACGATGTGCTCGCGGGCCAGGGCCGTGAGCGGGTCATCCTCATTCGGGCCGGAGGCATAGGGCGGATGGTGGAAGTAGACGATTCGCCAGAAACGGCTGGAGCGCGCCAGCGTCCCGTCCAGCCAGTCCAACATGCGGGCCCGGCGGAGCGGGTCCTGCAGCGGGTCGTTCGTGTCGAGCGAGAGGAAGGTCGCATCGCCCCAGTCGAAGCTGTAGTAGCGGCCGCGCTCGGCGTCGTCGACGCCCTCGTGCGGCAGGTCATGGAGGGCGAAGTAGGGCGCGGCGCCGGTCTCGTAATAGTCGTGGTTGCCAGGACAAGGATAGAAGGGCACGCGCGGCATCATCGCGTGGTAGAAGTCCAGATAGCGGCGTTCATAGGCCTCCGTATTCCCCACGGGATAGGCCACGTCACCGGTATGGAGGAGCAGACGGACATCCTCCTGGGCGAGCCGTTGCGCCAGCGCCGACTGCTCCGCCGAGCCTGTCCCGGTGTCGCCGATTACGACAAACGGCAGCCGGCCGGGCCCGGCCGTCCGGAAGGAGTGGACTTGCTCGCCGGCCTGGTATCGATACTCGGTTCCGGGGGTCAACTCGCCGAGCACGGCCTCGAAACGGGGGCCTATCCGCCGGCCCTGTATCTCGCGCACGGCACCATTCGGTTCCCATAGGCGCAGCCGCTCCGTACCCTGCCAGCGCACGGTGGCCCGCGTGCCCGAAACCCGTTGGACAAAGGGGCGCGCGGGCGTTTGTCCCCACCCTTGGGGCATCGAAAGCATCGCGGCTACGAAATGGCGGCGATTCACAGTTCCTGAGATTATCGCCCGGGAACACTTACCTCGGCTAGGTTCAATCCAGTAGTACTTATTTGCCAGAGTCCCGATGGTACCGGTAACCGCTTATACTCTCATGATGGTGCGACTTCCCGGTTGGCTGGCGGCAACACTTCCCCTTTGCGCGCAATTCGATCTTGTGATTCTAGGCGGCCGGGTGCTGGACCCGGAGACGAATTTGGACGGCGTTCGCAACATCGGCGTCACCAACGGCAAGATCGCCGCCGTTACGCCGCGAAGCATTACCGGCAAACGAACCATAGACGCCCGCGGCCTTGCGGTTGCGCCGGGCTTTATCGACCTGCACTCGCACGGCATCGACAACGCTTCCAATGAGTATCAGGCCCACGACGGCGTCACCACCGCGTTGGAGCTGGAACTCGGCGTTTACGACGTCCAGAAGTATCTCGATCAAAGGAAAGGGAAGGCCCTGCTCAACTACGGAACCACGGCCTCCCATCCCGCGACGCGCATGCTGGCTATGAAGGAGCTGGCCGCGAAGACGGCGGTTTGGTCCGGCGAGAACGACTTGCAGCGCGGCGTGAAGGAGCAGGGCAGGGAACTTCCGCTGCGGGACGAGGAAGAGTACAGCAAGATGACGTTCCTGTTGGAACAGGCGCTGAAGCAGGGCGCGCTTGGACTCGGCGTGATGCCGGCCTACACGCCCGGATCGTCGCGAAACGAGATCTTCCGCGTCTACCAGTTGGCGGCGCGATGGAAGGTTCCGATTTTCACACACGTCCGCGGTTGGGCCGAGGAAGGCGTCCAGGAAGCTATCGCGAACGCCGCCGGAACCGGGGCGGCGGTCCATGTGGTGCATCTGAACAGCTCCACGCGCAGCGCCATCCCCAACATGCTGGAGCTGATCGCGGGAGCGCGTGCCAGGGGGATCGACATTACAACGGAAGCGTATCCGTACACGGCGGGTTCGACATTCCTGGAGAGTGCGTTATTTGAGGACGGATGGCAGGAGACGCTCGGCATCGACTACGGCGACCTCCAGTGGCAGGCCACCGGCGAACGGTTGACGAAAGAGTCGTTCCAGAGATATCGCAAGCAGGGCGGCGTGGTGATTCTTCATCTGATGAAGCCGGAGTGGATTCGCACGGCGATGTCGTCGCCGTTCGTGATCATCGCCAGCGACACGATGCCCTACGCAAAGGGCGCCCACCCGCGCGGCGGCGGCACTTTCAGCAAGGTGCTGGCGGAGTATGTGCGCGAGACGAAGGCCGCGCCGCTGATGGAAGCCATCCGGCGAATGACGCTGCTGCCGGCGCAGCGCCTGGAAGCCATCGCGCCGGCCATGAAACAGAAAGGGCGCATCCGCGTTGGCGCCGACGCCGACCTGACGCTGTTCGATCCGGCCACGGTGAAAGATACGGGCACCTACCAGACCGGTCCGCAATTCGCACGCGGCATTCCGTACGTGATCGTCAACGGAGTACCGGTGGTGGAAGACGGCAAGACCGCGATAAACGTATTTCCCGGCCGCCCGGTCCTGGGTAACTATGGAAGGCGCCTGGCGCCTGGCCGGCCCGGCATGTGATATTCCAACAGAATGCGCGTTTTCCTTTTCCTTGCGGCCGTACCGCTGCTTGCCCAGTTCGATTTGACGATTACGGGCGGACGGGTCATCGATCCGGAGTCCGGTCTGGACGCGATTCGCAACATCGGCGTGACGAACGGAAAGATCGCGGCGATCTCCTCCCGGCCTCTGCAGGGCAAGCGCAACATTGACGCGAAGAATCACGTCGTTTCTCCGGGCTTTATCGATCTGCACTCGCACGGCCTGACCAACGCCGCCAACGAATTTCAGGCGCACGACGGCGTGACCACAGCGTTGGAACTCGAAGTTGGCGTATCGGCCATTAAAGGCTATCTGGATTCGCGGAAGGGCAAGGCGCTGCTGAACTACGGCGCGACGATCGGCCACGCGGCCGCCCGCGGCATTGCGTTGAAGGAGATTTCGCCGGAGAAGGCGGAGGTGATCGAGGTGGGCGCCGGGTTGCGGGGCGACAATTCCCGCAACCTGACCGTACGTACCGATGAGGAATTCAGCCAACTCGCCTACCTTCTGGAAAAGGGGTTGAAGGAGGGCGGGCTGGGCCTGGGCGTGGTGCCCGCCTATCTGCCGGGAGCGACGCGCGCCGAGATTTACCGCGTCTATCAGATGGCCGCGCGGTGGAAGGTTCCGGTCTATACGCACGTTCGGGGACGCGGCGAGGAAGGGATTCAAGAGGCGATCGCGAACGCCATCGGCACTGGCGCGTCCGTACATATTGTGCACTTGAACAGCTCCAGCCGCGGCTCGGTGGCGAACAACCTTGAGATGATAGCGGCGGCGCGCAAGCGCGGGTTGGACATTACGACGGAGGCCTATCCTTACACGGCCGGCTCCACGTTTATCGAGAGCGCGCTGTTCGACGACGGGTGGCAGCAGCAGCTTGGGGCCGGCTACAACGACCTGCAGTGGCAGGCCACCGGAGAGAGACTTACGAAGGAGTCGTTCGAAAAGTACCGCAAGCAGGGCGGCATACTGATCATCCATCAGTTGCGGCCGGAGTGGTTGAAGATGGCGATGGCCGCGCCGTTTGTCATGATCGCCTCCGATACGATGCCCTACGCGGCGGGCGCGCACCCGCGCGGCGGCGGAACGTTCAGCAAGGTGCTGGGAGAATATGTGCGCGAGCAGAGTGTTGCGACGTTGCCGGAAGCGATTCGTAGAATGACGTTGCTGCCCGCGCAGCGCCTGGAGCCCATCGCGCCGCAAATGAAAAACAAGGGACGCATCAAGATCGGAGCGGACGCCGACATCACGGTCTTCGACCCGGCGATTGTCAAGGACACGGGAACTTATCAGACCGGCCCGCAGTTCGCACTAGGCATTCCCCATGTCATCGTCAACGGCGTTCCGGTAGTTGAAAACGGCAAGACCGTTCCCAACGTTTTTCCAGGTGAAGCGGTGCGGGGCAGCTATGGCGCGCGCTAAGGGCCTTCCCATTTCCGGCGAAGCGAGACTATAATCAGCGCAGGATGAAAACGGCGACGTTGCTTTTATTGGCGGTCATCGCGGTGTCCGCGCAAGAGAAAACTCCGAGGAAACTGATCGCGTCGCTGGAAGGGCGCGATCTCTACAAGGCCTACTGCGCGTCGTGCCACGGCTTGAATGCCAAGGGCAAAGGTCCGGTGGCGGCCGTCATCAAGACGGGCGTCCCGGACCTTACGATCACCAAACGTCCCATCGCCGAATTGGAAGCGCAGATCCTCGGCGATGTTCCGTTTCCCGCGGCGCACGGTTCGCGGGAGATGCCTGTGTGGGGCCCGGTATTCCGGCGTGTGGAGAACGATCAGGATCTCGGGCTGGTGCGGGTGAGGCGGGTGATTGAGTACGTTCAGTCGTTGCGGACGAAATAATAGTTTGCCGCGCGCACCCAGCTACCGCGTGTTCGTCCACCGGGGTACCGGCAATCTTGGCGATGCGATCCAGACGTGGGCGCTTTGCCGTTTGCTGGG
>VFZO01000274.1 GCA_016871155.1 Acidobacteriota bacterium
GGCCTCCGGCCTCGCAGGGCTACGCTACAGCCGCCCCCATATCGTGAGATTTGTCCTCTTTACCTTCGCCCACAGTGGTCCCCTTTTGCTCCGCCCTGATGGGAAACTTTTGGTCTGCCCTTGACATCTTTAGCCTTGGATGCGTGCTCTATGAAATGCTGACAGGCCGCAGGCCCTTCCTTTCGCTGGCAGAAGTTCTCGGTAAGGATCCCGAGCCGCCTTCGCTGTTGGTGCCGCATGTGAATTTAGGTGTGGATCAGGCCGTACTGCGCTGTTTACGTAAGGATCCCGCTCGCCGCTTTGAAAACATGGCGGATCTGCTGGCTGCCCTGGAGGACTCGGCCGCGGGGGCCGCGCTCCCATCGAGGGGGCGGAGCATGGCGCCCTGGCGCTCTGGCCGTCGCTGGGTGCCGGCTGTCGTGGCCATCGGACTGATCACCATCCTGCTAGCCGGAATTCGTTGGCTGCCCGGCGGCGTAATGGCGCCTGCGGCACGAACCGTCAAGTTCACCCTGCGCCCCGATCGCCTGGTCCGCGGCGGCGACACCGAAATCGACACCGAAGTCTCCATCTCCCGCGACGGCAGGCACATCGCTTATGTCGAGGCTGATGGCGGGCAGTTGTGGCTCCGTGACATTGATCGCGAGGAAGCGCGGCCCGTCCCCGGCGCCACCGGCGTGTACCAGGTGTTTTGGCCGCCCAATAGTCGCTGGGTGGGGTATTCCCAAGGTCAGGACTGCGGTATACGCCCCGGTTGCGCTCTGGTGAAGATACCGGCGGAGGGGGGCTCCCCAGTGGCCATCGTGCAAATGCAGGGCGCCTTCCGCCGCGCCGCATGGAGTCCGGACGGCAGCACCATCGTCTACTGCGACTCTACCGGTATGTACACTGTGCCCTCCGATGGCGGCGCTACCCAGGTCATCGTCAAGCACCCGCACATTGAACATCCTTCGTTTCTCGATCGCCCCGGCAAGCCGCCCGCAATTCTCTATCAGGCGGTCGAGGAGGGGCCAGACCATGCTATCTTCGTCCGCATCCCCGGGGAACCTTCGCCGCGACAGGTGATTGCTTCGAAGTCGAGCAACCCATATCCGGCTTACAGCGACAGCACTGGGCACATTATCTACGTGGACGGAGAACGGCAAGAGGCGGCGGTGTGGGCGGTCCCGTTCTCCCTCGATACGCTCGCGCCTACCGGCAAACCTTTTCGCGTCGCTCCGAAAGGATCCGCGCCGCAGGTGTCGCGAAACGGAACCCTCGTTTACAGCGATGTGCCTTCCGAGGAAAGACAGGCGGCCTGGGTGGACCGCGCCGGTAAGGTGCTCGCCCCCATCGGAGAACCCGTATCGCAGTTCCGGCCAACCCTTTCCCCCGACGGCCGCTACCTGGCGGTGGAACGGGCGGGGCGCGAAGCAGGTATCTGGAGCTACGACCTGGAACGCGGTATGTCCACCCGGCTAACTACCGAACCCGGCCCAACGTTTCTCGGTGCCTGGAGCCGATCCAGCGATCGGGTTTTGTATGCGGCGATGCCCGTCACAACGGCAAAGCCACCCCGGCTCGCGATCTTCGCGCGCCGGTTGGCCGTTGACTTCGAACGGCACCTCCTGTTCCGGGTACCCGCGCAACCTGTGCGCCCGCTCGACAGCCATCCAGGCGGCAAGTATTTGCTCATCGAGGCTACCTCGGCGAAGACTCGTCAGGACTTGCTCTATCTGGAATGTCAAGACGGTCAGAAGTTAGCATGTGGCGAACCGGTCCCGTTCCTGCAGACACCCGCAATGGAAGGAGCGGCGCAGTTTTCCCCGGACGGCCGATGGGTCGTGTATGTCTCGGACGTTTCCGGACGGAATGAAGTTTATGTGCGCCCGTTCCCCAGTGGGTCCCCGTCCTGGCAGATCTCGGTAAAGGGTGGAACCTCGCCGCGCTGGCGGAAGGATGGCAGCGAGATCTACTACGTCGAGCAGACCCGGCTCATGAGTGTCGCCGTGCCGCCCGGCTCTGAGTTCAGGCCCTCAGCACCGGTGCCGCTGTTCGAAAGGCGCTCGCTGGCCCGGGCGATACGGCCGGAATACGATGTTTCCGCCGATGGGACCCGCTTTGCCGTACTCGAACAGCCGGTAAACCAAAAACCTCTTGAGGTGCATGTCGTGCATAACTGGTTTGAGGAGTTTCGCAACCGGGAGTGACCTGCAGATCTCCCCGCCCTTGTCTGAAGACGCGACGCCTTGGTTTCGAAAGCCAGCCGCCCGCAACGTATCGGGTACGCAGAGAGGTCGAATAGCCTTGGGTCGAAAGCCATGCGGCTTCGACGGAACCACGGAATCCAGATCCCTCGCTTTCCCATTCACAAAAAAACTAAATTTATTTCTATTTGATTTCTCAACAACTTACAAATCACCCCCCATCAATTCCCTTGTTTCCGTCTGCTAGCTTTCGAATAGGAAGGGCCCTGCGCCCCTCCTATTCATTTTGTGGGACAGGGGGTCGGAATGACGCGGGAACAGAGGGCGGAGATCGCCCGGGTGAGCGGTGGAAAATCGACGGGGACCAATGCGGACGCCGGTCTGGCCAAGCGCCGGGCCGTCCGGCTGCGCCATGGGCTCTATGCCGTCGACGGGAATACCGTCCCGGGCGAAGAGACCGAGACCATGCGCTTGCTCCGCGAGGATCTCTATCAAAACTGGGCGCCGTCGACTCTCGAAGAGTGCGGTATTTTGGACGAAATCGTCCATATCAATATTAAAATCCGCCGCCTCATGGCGTCGAGCACAGCCGAATTAGCCCGCGCCGTTTCCGTCCGAAAAGAAAACGAATCCCTCGTCGACGCCATCGCCTCGGCCGAGATCGCCGCCGCGGCCTCAAACTCCGTCCAGTCCCAGTTCGACCGCCGCATCCAATCCCAAATGCGCATGCGCTCCCGCCTCTACATCGATCTCGAACGCCTCAAAAAACAGCAGCGGCGGCAACAGCGGTTCCTCGGGACCCCGCAGATCGCGTCCCCGGATGTCCTCGCCACCGAGGACGCCCTCGCCGCGCCCGCCCGCGCATCCGAAACTCCGGCGCCGGAAGGCGTCCTCGAGTGGGCCGAATCCGAGCTCGGCTTCGCCGCCGACGAGCACCAGGCCAAGCTGCTGACGGCCGAAAACGGACGCGTGCTCATGCTCGGCGCGCGCCAGGTCGGCAAGTCGACCGCCGCCGCCGTCAAAGTCGTCTACGAAGCCGCGCACACGCCCGGCTGCACCATCCTGCTGGCGAGCCCCAGCGGTCGCCAGTCCGGCCAGATCATGGAAAAGGCCAAAACCTTCGCGCGGCGGCTCTGGGAAAACCTCCAACCCGCCGACAAAGGCTGCGACGGATTCCGCCTTCCGAACGGCGCGCAAGTGGTGGCGCTGCCCGATAGCGAGGACACCATCCGCGGCTTCTCCGACCCGCATCTAATCGTCGTCGACGAAGCCGCCTTCCTGTCCGAAGAGTCCTACCAAGCGCTGCTGCCCAGCCAGGCGGTGAGCAACGGCCAGCTTATTCTGATGAGCACGCCCGGCGAACAATCCGGGTTCTTCTACAAGCAATGGACCGGCGGCGGCGAAAGCTGGACCCGCATCGCGGTCAAAGCCACCGACTGCCCGCGCATCGACCACGAGTTCCTCGAAACCGCGCGGCGTCTCCACGGCGAAACCCAATACCGCCGCGAGTTCGAATGCGAATTCCTCGCCGGCCCCGACCAACCGCTCAGCCTCGAAATCATGCAACGGATCCTGCGTCCGGGAACCGTGCAGGTGTTCTGATTATGACGGCCCCAGGGGGACAATCCCCTCCGCTGGGCGCAAGGAGTCGTCTGCCGGGCAAACCTGGCCCGCGGCGTGCGAATGGCGCTGCGGCTGGTCTGGCGGGCCTAGAAACCCAGCCGGTTCGATTCGGCGTGGAGCGCCAGCGCCCCCAGCAAGCCGGCTTGCGGTCCGGCGGCGGCGCGGCGAACGGCCACGCCATCGGCCGGGAACATCCGTACGCGCTCGTTGATCGCGGCGCGGACGGGCATCAAAAGCAGGTCCGCCAACTCGGCCATTCCGCCGGAGAAGAGAATGGCGTCCGGGTGGAGCGCGGTCACCAGATTGGCGGCGGCGATTCCCAGGTACATGGCCGCCTCCCGGAACGCCCGCTGGGCGCGAACGTCGCCGTTGCGCGCGGCGCCGGCTGCCTCCGCCGCATTCACGCAGCCGGCGGCGCGGGCGATAGCGGGGCCGCTGGCGATTGCCTCCAGGCAGCCGTCGTTACCGCAGCCGCAGAGCGGGCCGTTGGCCATCATGGTCTGGTGACCGATCTCCCCAGCCGCCGACAGCGGACCCAGCCGCAGCTTACCGTCGATGACGATGCCCCCGCCGATTCCGGTCCCCAGCGTGAAGAGCACAAAGCTCGGATACAGGCGGCCGTGACCACGGAGCAGCTCTGAGAAGGCCGCGCAGCGCGCGTCGTTCAGGATTCGAACGGGCATACCCAGCGCATGTTCCAGGAATGCCCCCGCGGCCACGCCGCGCCACTGGCCTTCCAGGTTGGGCAGGAAGCGGATGAAACCCGTGCGGGAGTCCACCAATCCCGGCACGCCGATCCCGAGTGCCGCGGGCCGCGGGCCGCCTTCGGCGGCGAGTCCGTTCACCAGCTCGACGATCCGGGCCAGCACCCGCTCGGGTCCCTCGCCTGAAAGCGTGGGAATCGTCTTCGAATGCAGCACCCGTCCATCGGCGTGGCCGAGAGCCGCGGCGATCTTCGTGCCACCCAAATCGACGCCTGCGAAAACTGTTTCCATGAGTCGCTGTGATATCCTGAGCTAGAACTTTACCGCACGGGAGGTCGTACCATTCGATGGGCACGCTAGGAACACAGGAGATGATCATTATCTTTCTCCTGGCCTTGCTGATCTTCGGCCCCAAGAAGTTACCGGAGCTGGGGAAAACTGTGGCCAAAGCGATGGGCGAGTTCCGTCGGGCATCCTCGGAGTTGAAATCCACCTGGGATCGCGAAATGCAGCAGATCGAGAAGGAAACCGAACCGATCAAGCAGGCGGCGCAGGATTATCAGGATCAGATTCACGGATACAACTACGACGATCCCTCGCATTACGACTACGGAGCTTACGACTCCGGTACGTCGGATTCAACGGCAACCCCATCAACAACTGTAGGCGATCCCGCAACTCAGGGCGCCGAACAACCAACCGCTACGGCGGCTGCGGACGATCCGGCTGCGAAGCCGGTGGAGACTGCGGCGGTGCCGGAAGCGAAAGCTCCGGAGGGTACGGTGGCGCAGGGCTCGGAGAGTCCCGCGGAAACCGCGAAACCGGTGGCCGGTTGAGTTGATTTGATCTAGGATTATGGCCGTTCCGGAAGAACAGAAGGGGGCAACCCCGATTGAGAATCAGCCTGTCTCCTCGTCCCACGAGGCGGCGGACACGACTGCCTCGGCTTCCGGGACGGACATAGTCAGCTATTCGCAAACGACCGATCACGATCAGGCTTCGGACTATCACTCCGGCTACGATCACAGCTACGAGGATCCGTACTCGGGGCAGAGCTATCCTCCGGCGACGGCGGAAGCGGCGGGTGGGTCTTCCACTCCGCCTCCCTCAACGCCTCCGGCCGATGAAGAGGGGGATGACGACGACGGGATGCTCCGCATGTCGTTCCTCGAACATTTGGAGGAGTTGCGGAACCGGATCATTCGAATCCTGATCGGAGTTGGCATCGCTTTCGCCGTATCGCTGGTGTTCGCCGACATTATGTGGAAAGCGATCAGCGAACCCGCCGCTGTTGCGCTGGCCGCGCTGGGTTACCCGCCCACGCTCAAGCAGTTGACCCCGATGGACGCCTTCACGACGATCTATATGAAGTTGCCTCTGCTGGCGGCCACATTCCTCAGCTCGCCGTGGGTTCTGTGGCAGATCTGGGGCTTCGTAGCGCCAGGGCTTTACAAGAAGGAACGGCGATTCGCGGGACCGTTGGTGATCAGTTCGGCGGGCTTGTTTGTGCTCGGCGGGCTCTTCGCTTACTTCGTTGCGTTCCGCTTCGGTCTGGAATTTCTGCTCGGAATCGGCCGGGACATCAACGTTGAGCCGGCCATCAACATGGTCGACTACTTCGACCTGTTTGTGAACGTGACGCTCGGCATCGGAATCGTGTTTGAATTGCCGGTCGTTATCTTCTTTTTGTCGCTTTTGAAGATCGTTTCGGCGAGATTCCTCGTCGAACATTCCCGCTACGCGATTCTGATAATCGTCATTCTAGCGGCCTTGATTACGCCCACTCCGGACGTATTCAACCTGATGTTGTTCTCGGTACCGATGGTCGTGCTCTATTTTGTCGGAGTCTTCGCGGCATACCTGCTTGAGCTGCGGCGCGATGAGAAGAGCTTCCCCTGGCTGTCGATTCTCGTCATCTTGACCGCAATCCTCGGGATCTCAGGCGGTCTCATTTGGGCTTTGGTTGCCAAGTACGGGTACAAGCTAGTCTCGCACTGGCCATTTCTTATCCGGTAGGCGCGCCCGCACCTTAGGGCCGCCGAACGCATCGCGGAGTCTTCGGGCTCCGAAACGGAGGGTGTATGCCGGACAAGGAATTGGCGTCCATGACGTTCCTGGAGCATCTGGAAGAGCTCCGTTCCCGCTTGTTGCGAATCGTCGCGGGCCTCGCGCTGGGCTACGCGGCCGCGATTCTCTTCGCCGAACCGATGTGGGTGGCCATTCAGTCACCCGCCGAAGTTGTGCTGACGCGCCTTGGATTTCCGCCGCATTTGGTGATCCTCGATCCCAGCGACGCCTTCACGATCATTTACATAAAATTGCCGGTCCTGGCGGCGCTATTCTTGAGTTCGCCCTGGACTCTCTGGCAGGTCTGGTCGTTCGTGGCGCCCGGCCTATACACGCGGGAGAAGCGGGCCGTCGCGCCGCTGATTCTCTCCTCGGCCGGCCTCTTCGTTCTGGGCGGCGCCTTCGCGTATTGGGTGGCCCTCCGGTATGGGCTGGAGTTCCTGCTTGGCCTGAGCCACGTGGCTCGCGCGGTGCCGGCCATCAGCATTGATCGCTACTTCGATCTGTTCGTCAACGTGATCCTGGGCGTTTCGATCCTATTCGAAATACCGGTCGCCCTATTCTTCCTGGCACTGCTGCGGGTGGTCTCCGCCCGCTTTTTGTTTAGTAACATGCGCTACGCAATTCTTCTAATTGTGTTCGCCACAGCCTTCATTACTCCCACGCAGGACATGTACAACCTTGCGCTCTTTGCGGTACCGATGGTACTGCTTTACTGCGCCGGCGTAGTGGCGGTTCTGATGTTGGAGGTGGGCCGCAACGAGCGAAGTCTGCCATGGCTCGCTATCCTCGTACTACTCGGATTGTTATCCGGTACCGCGGGTACTGTTTTCTGGATCTTCTCGCGCCGGTAACCGGTGTGCGTCATTCCGTATTTCAAAACCGTACTTTTGGTAGGCACGTTCTGTATGCTTTTCATGTACTATAGGGTGTAATCAGTTGAATTACGCGGAAATCCCGGTGCCTCTAGCGCCATTCTGTTTTCCGGAGACTGTTGAATGGACTTGCAGAAAGCTATCCAAGAGCTATACAGTGAGCGGGAGAGGATTGACGAAGTCATCCGCTCCCTCGAACAATTCCTATCCACCAACGGGACTGGTTTGCCCCGCCGCCGCCGCGGTCGCAAATCCATGGGCGCCGAAGAGCGCCAAGTGGTCTCGGAACGAATGCGAAGTTACTGGGCCCAACGGAGAAATGGCAAAGCCGCGGCAGCCGCTACTTCTTAAAGAACCAGAGCCAAAAATACTGTTGTCCGGCGCCATGGCGATACCGCGGCTCGAAACCGCAGCGTTCCGCCATGGAAACGGCGTCGTCATCGGAAAACGGCACCCCTAACCAGGTGTCGTTCTCGTTTGTCTTGATGGACGTGTCTCCCTGGACCTGGAACTTGAACAACGCGCCGGGACGCAGCAGTCTCGCGACCTCGCGCACGTAGTTCTCAATCACTTCGCGGCTGGGTATGTGCTGGAACACGATTGTCGAAAAGGCGAAGTCGTATTCGCCCGGCGGGACCACCGTGAGATCCATACCGTTGTTCTGGTAGATATTCGCGCCCGGAAACGGCGCGACGGCTTGGCGCGCGCGCTCCACCATCTCGCCAGAGACATCCACGGCGTGGACTTCCCCGAACCGCGCGGCCAGCGCCCGTGTTACCCGCCCCGCGCCGCAACCGATTTCTAATATGCGCATTTGAGAGGGATTTCGTCCCTGGCATATGTTAGTCATGTCGGTTAGAATTTCTTCTTCCACGGTCCGCTCTCCGGAGGCATAGAACTCACTGTCGGTCCAGGCCTCGTTGGCTGTATTGACGTAGTAGCGGGCGTTCTCGCGGGCACGCTCGTCCCAGTCGGAGCGCATTTTCTCAAGGGTCTGGTTCATGATGGGGTCCGGCATCGCTGGCAAACCCCCAGTGTAGCTGGTTGGAATGCTATACTGAAAACTCGTCAGTGGGCGGCTAGCTCAGTTGGGAGAGCACCACGTTCGCAACGTGGGGGTCGTGGGTTCGAATCCCATGCCGTCCACCATCCTCCCCTTTCCGCTGACCCAGGGTTCATGGTCCTATCCGACGTTGATATCCGGCGCTATATGGCCGAAGGGAAGATTCGAATCGATCCGGCGCTGCCGGACGA
>VFZO01000275.1 GCA_016871155.1 Acidobacteriota bacterium
GGACGCACCTTCGACCGGACTCCGAAGGACGCCTTGGGACCGCGCTTCGGCTTCGCTTACAACTTCAACAGCAAGAACGTGCTGCGCGGCGGCTACGGCATCTACTATGCCGGTGTCGCCTATGGACAGGGCGGCAGGCCTACCGTGGGCTACGAGTTCACTCCGACGGCCCCGAATCTCACCAACGGCTTTCAACCGGCCTTTCAACTGGAGAACGGGTTCCCCCGTGAAGCGGTTCGCGTTCCACCCTTCATCGATCCCACATTTGCCAACGGCATCGCGCCCGTCGGTTACCCGGGCGACGGACTGGTGCAACCGCGTTATCAGAACTGGTCGATGACTTTCCAGCGCCAGTTCGGAACGTCGGCGATGCTCGACGCAACGTATGTCGGAAACAAGGGTACCAGGCTGCCGCACAATCCGCAGTTCCTCGGCGCCGGCTACAACATGAACGATCCGGCGGTGCTCCGGCTCGGCACAGCCGTGTTGCAGTCCGACATCAACTCGCCGCTGGCGGCGCAGGCCGGCATCAGGCCGCCGTATCCGGGATTCCGCGGCATTGTCGCGCAGGCCTTGCGCCCGTTCCCGCAATACCAGGCGATCGAATGGCGCGACGCACCGATCGGCAAGAGCCGTTACGACTCCTTCCAGATCAAGTTCGACAAGCGTTTGAGCGACGGCTTGCAGTTCCGCGCCTTCTACGTCTGGCAGCAGTTGTACAACAACCGCGCCAATAGCGGACAGCGCGGCGGCGCCGGCGTGCAGAACCCCATGGACACGCAGCGAGGCGAGTGGAGCATCGCCGACGACAACGTTCCGCACTCGTTCGTCTTTTCGGGAACCTACGAACTGCCGTTCGGCAAGGGCATGAGCGGCGTGGCCGGTAAGGCGCTGCGTGGCTGGACCATGAATGGCATTATGCGCTACGACAGCGGCCGTCCGCTGGCGATCTTCATGAACAACGACCTCGCCGGTCTGCTCTTCTCCACCACCAAGCGTCCGAATCGGAACGCCAGCACCAACGCCATAGCGGCGGCGAATGGCGGCTTTGATCCGAATCGCGACCGCTACTTTGACCGCGGGGCGTGGAGCGACCCCGGCCCCCTCCAGTTCGGTGACGCGCCATCACGCGACGCCAGCGCTTCCGGTTTCCGCAACTACGTAGAAGACGTCAGTCTGTTCAAGACCACGACCTTCAAGGAGCGCTACACTCTGCGTATTGAAGCGCAAGGCGGCAACCTCTTCAATCGCACCGTCTTCTGCGATCCGAATACGAACTGGAGCGCGGCGCAATTCGGCCAGACCGCGGCGCAGTGCAACCAGCCCCGGTCGGTGCAGTTGGGACTGAAGTTCCAGTTCTAGGAGAAGTCGCTGCGCTGCATCGTACTCCTGTCAATTTCGGCTTTCTCAATGCCCGGGGCGCAAGCTCCGGGCATTGAACATGCCAGGCGTCTGTTGGAGCGTCAGGATTGGGCCGGTGCGGCGGCGGCATTTGAGGCGATAGTAAATCAATCGCCACGCGAACCTGCCGCACACTTAGGCCTGGGGATCGCCCTGGAAAACACGGGCCAAGCCGACCGTGCGATTGCGGAGGCTCGCGAGGCTCTGCGTTTGCGGCCGGCGTTTGAGGAAGCCCGGCTCGCCCTTGGGCTGATGCTCCATCGCAAGGGTGATACCGCGAGCGCGATGGCCGAGTATCGCGAGGCTCTGCGGCGGCATCCGAAATCGGCGGAGGCGCACAACTGGCTCGGAGTGCTGCACCTTGCGAAGAACCAGATTCCGGCAGCGATCGCGTCGTTCCGGTTAGCCGTGCGGCTGAACCCTGGCTTCGTGCGAGCACACAACAATCTGGGCACCGCATTGGCGCAAGCGGGCGAAATCGATGCGGGTATCGCGGCGCTAAGGCAGGGCTTGCGGTACGCGCCGCAGGATCCCAGGCTGAATCAGAATCTGGGCGCGGCGTTGCGGGACAAGGGCGATGCCGAAGGGGCCTTGGCCCAGTTCGAGAAGGTGCGCGAGTGGAGTCCGGACGATCCTGAGTTGTTCTACCAGATTGGCCAGACACAGCGGCAGAAGGGCGCCTTAGCCGAAGCGGTGCGCTCGTTTGAAGCGGCGCTGCGTTTGAATCCGGAGTATCGCGACGCTTACTACATCCTGGGCCAGACATTGCGTCAAGCAGCCGCGCCGGCCAAGCGTCTGCCATCAACCGCACCCGCTCGCACCGCGGCTCAACGAGGATTGGAAGCGGCGGGTGCGCGCAACCTCTCTCAAGCCGTCGACTACTTGGGCAAGGCTGTCGAGATCGAGCCGGACGCTTCGGAGTTGCACTATCACCTAGGCGCCGCGCTTTGGTATGCAAACGATCGCGCCCGCGCCGCCCAGGCGCTGGATCAAGCGTTGCGGCTGGATCCGGCAGCGGCGACGGCGGCGGCATTGCGAGGTTTGGCAGCGCGTGAGGCCGGAGATCTCACGGCCGCGCAACAATGGTTCCAGCATGCGATGGCCTTGGAGCCGAAGCTGGCGAGTTCGTACTTTGATCTCGGCGTGGTGTTCCTGCGTCAGGACAGGTTGAATTTCGCGTTGGGGCAGTTCGAGGCCGGCCTGAACCTCGCGAGCACGGCGCCAGATCTCGAAGTGGCGATCCGCGAACTCAGAGCCGCGCTCGACAAAGGCGACAACGCCGAAGGGCGGCACGCGCTGGCGCGGCTCATGGGGCTGGCGGGCGCGGACGCGAAGGCCGTCGCCGGTGAGTTCGCCGCGGCTATCCGGCTGAAGCCATCGTTCGCCCAGGCGCACAATCACCTGGGTTTGGTCTACGTGCAAGCCGGAGATGACGAAAAGGCTATGGCGGCATTCCGTGAGGCGATCCGCCTCCGGCCGGACTATGCCGATGCCCACGCGAACCTTGGCGCCCTGCTGACGGCAACAGACGCCGCGGCTTCGGTGCGGCAACTCGAGACAGCATTGAAACTGCAACCGGACCATCGCAAGGCGCAATTCAATCTCGCGCTGGCCTACGGAGCGAGCCCCGAACACGGAGTGGAGAAGGAGATCGCTCAGTTGCGAAAGCTGCTCGAAATCCAACCCGGCGACGCGCGAACGAACTTCGCCCTCGGACGGGCGATGCTGCGCAAAGGCGCCGTTGCGGAAGCGATCAGCCGGCTGGAGCAGGCCGTGTCGCTGGATCCGGCGCACGGCGAGTCACAGTATCAGTTGGGATTGGCGCTCGCCCGCGCCGGGCGGCGGCAGGAGGCGGACAAGATCCTGCAGGAAGCGCGCGCCAAACTGGATGCGGGCCAAAAGCGGCAGACGCTGACGCTGGACTTGAACGAAGCGAAGGCCGCGTTCGACGGCGGCGACTTCGATCATGCGCTGGCGAAGTTCCGCCAACTGGCCGAACAGCATCCAGAACTCGCCGAGCCGGGCCAGTACATCGAAAAGATCGAGGTGCACAGGCGCGGCCGGGCCGATGATCCGCTGCAGATGGAGCGGCTGGAAAAGGCGATTCGCGACGGCCGGTTTGCCGAAATCGAGCCGCAACTTCGCGCGTATGTGGCCGAGCGCCCGAACTCGTCATGGGGCTGGTACGCGCTCGGATACTCGCTGTTCGCCCAGAAGCGCGTTGGCGATTCGATCGCGGCGCTGGCGAAGTCGTTGTCACTCAACGTGAAGAACGCGGATGCGCACAAAGTATTGGGCCGCAATCTGATGATGATCGGCCGTTTTGACGCCGCCCAGTTGGAGTTTGAGCAAGGCGAGAAGTACGATCCGCGGTCGGCGGAGTTTCCATACAATCTGGGCAAGCTGTTCTCCATCCAGGATCGTTGGGTGCAGGCCCGGGCGGCTTTCGAGCGGGCGCTCAAGATCGATACGGCTTACATGGAGGCGTACGACGGGCTCGGCTTCGCGATGGAGGCTTTGGGTGACGATGCCGCCGCTATTGCGAGTTACAGCAAGGCGATGGAGTTGAATGAGACGCGTAAGGGCGCGTTCGTGGCTCCCTGCGTCAACCTGGCGGCGCTCTACAACAAGAGCGGCAATGCGGATCGGGCCCTGGAACTTGCCCGCCGCGCCGTGGGAATGAATCCGCAGGCCGACGGCGGCTGGTTTCAGCTCGGGCGCGCGCAGGAGCGCAAAGGCGAACTCGATGCCGCCGCGGACTCTTTGCGCAAGGCGATCGCGATCAACGCCCGGGTGTCTTCCTATCACTACACACTGGCGAGTGTGTACCGGCGGCTGGGCAAGATGGATGATGCGAAGGCGGAAGTCGAGATCTTCATGCGCCTGGAGAAAGAGTCCGCCGGTCTTGAACAGAAACGCCGCGAGGCATCGCGCCAGTGACCCGCCGGCGAGAATGGCTGCGGATGTTGGCCGGCGGCATTCTGGCTCCACCGCTGCAGTGGGCGGAGAAACTGTTCCAGGCGAACTTTGTGGATACAGCCGCCGCGGCGGGGCTGGGGCGCGCGAAGAACATGAGTGGACCGCCGGTGGCCAAGCAGAATCTGCTCGAAGAGATGGGCGGCGGCGTGGCTCTTTTCGACTACGACAACGACGGCTGGCTCGACATCTTTCTGGTGAACGGCGGCAATGCGCCCTGCTACCTTTTTCGCAACAATCGCGACGGTACTTTTACCGACGTATCCCGCAAGGCAGGGATCGTCCACGGCGGTTGGGGCCAGGGCTGCTGCGCCGGCGACTTCGACAACGATGGCTTCCCCGATCTCTTTGTCAGCGGTTGGAACCGCAACCGGCTGTATCGCAACAACGGCGATGGAACGTTCCGCGAAGTCTCAGAGCAAGCCGGCGTCGCCGCAATCAACGGCGAATGGGGAGCGGGATGCTGTTTTCTCGACTACGACCGCGACGGCTGGCTGGACCTGTTCGTCGCCCGGTACGTTCGCATTGATCCCGCCACGGCGCCCAAGCCCGGCGCGGCGGCAATCTGCCGCTCCCAGGAGTTGAGTGTTCCTTGCGGCCCCCAGGGTTTCGCTGGCGGCACCAACGCGCTGTTTCGAAATCGCGGCGATGGAACGTTCGAGGATGTCTCCGCCAAGACCGGCATTGCGCAGCCGCGCGGAGCGTCGAAGGCGGTATTTGTGCCGTCGAACTGGCATCCGCAGGGCTCCTACGGCATGGGCGCCGTCGCCGCCGATTTCGACAACGATGGCTGGCCCGACATCTACGTCGCCTGCGACACGGCTCCTAGCCTGTACTACCGCAACAATCGCGATGGCACGTTCGGCGAAGTAGCGGTGCCGGCCGGCTGCGCCTTCGACGAGAACGGCATGGCGCTGGGGGGCATGGGCGCCGCCGCGGGCGATATCAACGGCGACGGCTGGCTCGACCTGGTGCGCACGAACTTTCTTGACCAGGCGACCACCGTCTATCGCAACAATGGCAACGGCACATTTCACGACGCGAGCATGGCCGCCGGGCTCGGCGCAAACCGGCGGTTCGTCGGATTCGGCGTCGCGCTGGCGGATTTCGACCACGACGGCGAGCCGGATCTCTTCATGGCGAACGGTCATGTCTACGCGCAGTTCGCCCCGGCTCCGTCGGGCATCAAGTACAAACAACGCCGTCTGCTGTACCGCAATGCGGGCAACGGCCGATTCGTGGAAGCGCACGGCGGCGCAGGGGTGGCGGCCGAACACGCCGGGCGCGGTTGTGCGGTGGGTGACCTGAACAATGACGGCGCGCTGGAACTGGTCATCAACAACCTTGACGACCGCCCATCGTTGTTGCGCAGCCAGGCTAGGCCCGCCGGCAACGCCGTGATCGTTCAGTGCGTGGGAACGAAATCGAATCGGAGCGGGATCGGCACGCGCGTCGCCTTGATCACGGGAGAGCGGAGGCGGATCGCCGAGGTACAGAGCGGATCCGGGTACTATTCGCACAACGACCTGCGTCTCCACTTTGGCTTGGGTGAAGCGACCAAGGCCGGCCGCCTCGAGATCCGCTGGCCATCGGGACTGCAAGAGACGATCCGGGATGCGCCAGCCAATCACGTGTTGCGGGTGGAAGAGGGCCGCGGGCTCACCGGCATGGAGCCGTTCCGCAAATGAGAGCCGTTGCCGCGCTTTTCTTGATGGCCGCCCCGGCTGGCCCTGTGTTTGAGGATGCGACCGCTGCGCTGGGCATTCACTTCAAGCACGAAGGCTCGCCGACGTCCAGTAAGTACTTGATCGAGACGATGGGCGGTGGCGTGGCGCTTTTTGACATCGACAATGACGGCCGGCTGGACATCTTCTTTGCCAACGGCGCGGCGCTGCTGGATCCTATGACCACAGGCCAACAGCCGGACAAGTCCAACGCGAAGTACGCAAATCGCCTCTATCGGCAGAAGCCGGATGGGCGTTTCGAGGACGTAACGGCACGAGCCGGAGTACGCGGATCGAACTACGCCATGGGCGTGGCGACCGGTGACTTCGACAACGACGGCTACATGGACCTCTACGTCACCGGATACGGCGCCAACGCGCTTTACCGGAACAATGGCGATGGCACATTCGCCGACGTTACCGCAAAGTCCGGGACGCGCGCCCATGGCTGGAGCACCAGCGCCGGGTTCTTCGACTACGACCGCGACGGCGACCTCGATCTGTTCGTCGGCCGCTACGTCGACATGACTTTTGAGAACAACCGGTACTGCGGCGAAAAGAAGCCCGGCGGCCGGGCCTACTGCCATCCGGATAATTACGCCGGTGTCGCGAACATGCTCTTCCGCAACAACGGCGACGGAACATTCACCGACGTGTCGAAAACAGCCGGTATCGCCAATCCGGATGGCAAGACGTTGGGCATTTCATTCGCCGATTTCGACAACGACGGCTGGCCCGACGTGTATGCCGCCAACGATTCGGTGCGCTGCTTCCTCTACCGGAACAAGGGCGACGGCACATTCGAGGATGTCGCGCTGGCCGCCGGCACCGGCTTCAACGAAGACGGCAAGACCTTCGCCGGCATGGGTACGCATTTCGCCGACTACAACAACGACGGCCGGGCCGACATCGTGGTGACGGATCTCTCGAACGAACGCTATATCCTGTATCGCAACAACGGTGACGGCAGCTTCGCCGATGTCACGACCGAAAGCGGACTGGGCCGCGCCACTCATCCCTATTCCGGCTGGAGCACAGCGTTCTTGGACTACGACAACGACGGCTGGAAGGACCTGTTCGTCGCACAGGGCCACGTGATGGACACTATCGCGCAGATCTCGTCGAATCTTCGCTATCTGCAACCCCCACTTCTGCTGCGCAACGCGCGGGGACAGCTATCACCGGCCGGTGCCGGAGTACTCCCATCCGGCGACTGGGCCGGGCGCGGAGCGGCCTTCGGCGACATAGATAATGATGGCGACCTGGATGTCGTGGTCGCCAACGTGAATCAAAACGCTTACGTTTTGCGCAATCAAGGCGGAAACCGCAACGGATGGATCCGTTTGACCCTGCGGGGTAAGAAGTCGAATCGGGATGGGCTGGGCGCGCGCATCAAGGTCACCGGCGCTTCGGGCCTGGAGCAGTCCTATTCCGTTACAACGGCAGTAGGCTATCAATCGGCGAGCGACAAGCGGTTGGTGATCGGCCTGGGGCAGGACCGCACCGCAAGGCTCGAGATCCACTGGCCGGCGGGCGGCGTGCAGCTATTCGCGAGTGTGACAGCGGGCCAGACGGTAACGGCAATCGAACCTTAGGCTCTAGGGGTCGCCATAACGCCTGCAGGGGACGAATCCCCCGGGATGGCCGCCCGACAGTAGCCCCGGCGTCCAAGAAGTGCAACGCGCCGAAACCCCTCCAAACCGCGATCGGAAGGTGTGAGGCAGGAGGCTCTCCTCTCCCAACGTTGGGCCCACAATCTGAGCGGCGTCGTACAAATCGCGGATCAAGCCACCTCCAGGCTAGCGTGTGGCTGAGCCAAGCGGGATTTTGCGTCCTGGCCGTGAACTATTGTCTACGTTTCGAGAGCGCCTCGTGCGCTGTGAGACTCGCCTGACAAGGTGCTTTCCAGCCTAGTGGCTGTATGCTGGGCTGAACGGACCCGGGAGAAATCGGAATCGATCCGTGGAAGTCTATGTCCTGTAATGGTCGGGGCGAGAGGATTCGAACCTCCGGCCTCCTGGTCCCGAACCAGGATTCGGGTGAGGAGGAGTGATTGCGCTGGGTTGCTCGGGGTTGCGATGGGGTTTTGTTTTCTAATGCTTGCGGCAGATGGGCGGCTGGGGCGTCGTAGCCGGTCGTAGCGGGTGGATGCAGGGGGTGGGCATAGTATTGGGCATAGTGATCCACTGCACTCGCTATACTTGGGACGAGGGCACCAAGACTTGGCTGATCCGATTACAATCGCAATTTCCGGCCTCGCCCTGGGAGTATCTGCACTGAACGCTTGGCTTACTCTGTTCCGGCGTGGGACCGTTAAGATGACACAGCCGACTGTGATCTTCTTCGGACCAGACAAACCGACGGAAAAAGGCGGAAGCCTGCCGAAGGTCTACCTTCGGACGCTTCTCTTTTCGACCTCCAAAAGGGGTCGAGTGATCCAAAGCATGCACGTCACCTTGCGCCGCAATGAGACGGTCTGGAGTTGTCCCCAAATCTGAGACACGAGTCTAGACACACAAAAATTCCCAAAGGAGAATTTGAGTCATGTCCGTGTCACGAAGAA
>VFZO01000276.1 GCA_016871155.1 Acidobacteriota bacterium
AGCAAGCCAAGTGCGACATCACTGTCCGGGTTCGCACCGCGACGCCTCCCGTCACGCCGACGGCGAACGCCGGCCCGAACTTTGACACACTGACCCGCGATGTTACCTTGAGCGGGGCGGCGTCGACCGACCCGGAAGGGTTGGCACTTACCTACCGCTGGCGTGCGCTGGAGAAGACGGCCGTCGTACTGGATCCGAATGCCCAAGTGACTCGTGTGCAGTTAGGCGAGCAGTTCGGGCCATACTTCTTTGAACTGACGGTGACGAATTCGAAGGGCGTCTCTGCCCGGACGGTGGTCACGATCAACTACGTTTCGACTCGCGTTCGCTAACCGCTCACTTGCGAAATCCAACGCCGGTTTGCTTCGTCAGCAAACCGGCGTTGGATTTTCGTAGCAGTCGTCGTTGTCCTTGGGATTGGACGGAGCCGTGCATTTCCAGTCTTTCTCGATCAGAATCCGGAAGCCATTCTCGCTCGTTTCAAAGCCCACGCGCGTGTCGGTATCCCAATCCGGCAACCAACCGGCGGGGACCTGAATTGTAATGTGGCCGTTGCTCCCGGTTGCGCGCAGTTGGGCTCCATCGAACGGAACAAGGGAGTAGGACAGGAGGCCGGCGCAGGACTCGGCGACTTCCCTGCCCTGGACCAGCGTACGAACCTCCGACTGCTTGAGGCGGAGCCGGACACTGTCACTGGTGACGCGAAGCTTCATAATAAGAGTATGCCTTTGTACGAGTATTCGTGTCCGGAGTGCGGAGCGCAGTTTGAACAACTGAAGAAGATGCTCGAGGCCGACGCGCCGGCGCGGTGCCCGAAGTGCGGGTTCACCGATGCGCGGCGGCAGTTGTCCTGTTTCGCGACTGGCGGATGCGGAACGGGTGGAGGCGGCCGGTTTTCCTGAGCGCCAAACTGACGCCTCCGGTCCGGAGGCGATACAATCCCGGCTCCCCTGATTTATAGTGAGAGTCTGTCTATGCTCACACTTGGATTCGTCTCGGCGATTCTTCCCGACCTTTCGCTCGAGGAAGTGCTCGCCTTTGCCGCGGAAAACGGCTTTTCTTGCGTAGAGATCATGTGCTGGCCCAAGGGGAAGGCCGAACGGCGGTATGCGGGAATCACGCACATCGACGTTGCCGGATTCACCAAGGACGATGCGGCGCGGGTCCAGGAATTGACGGCGAGATACGGCGTCTCGATCAGCGGCCTTGGGTACTATCCGAATCCGCTGGCGCCGAACAAGGACGAGGCGCGTGTCTATTGCGAACACCTGAAAGAGGTGATCAAGGCAGCGAAACTGCTTGGCGTTGGCGTGGTAAACACTTTCGTGGGCCGCGACTACACGCAGACGCTCGACGAGAACTGGCCGCGCTTTCTGAAGACCTGGAAGCCTTTGATCGCGTTCGCCGAAAAGAACGGCGTGAGAATCGGAATCGAAAACTGTCCCATGTCGTTCACGCGGGACGAGTGGCCAGGCGGCAAGAATCTGATGACGTCTCCAGCTGTATGGCGGCGGGCATTCAACGACATTCCTTCCGATTTCTTCGGCTTGAACTTCGACCCCTCGCACTTCATTTTGCAGCATATGGACTACCTGAAGGCGATGCGGGAGTTCGGATCCAAGCTTTACCACATGCACGCCAAGGACGCCCGTATCGACCGCGACCGGCTGAACGAGCACGGCGTGTTTGGCTATCCCAATCTTTGGCATACGCCAAAACTCCCAGGACTGGGCGATGTGGATTGGGGCAAATTCTTTAGCGTGCTGACTGAGACGGGCTACAAGGGCGGAGTATGTATTGAAGTAGAGGACCGGGCGTTCGAGGGTTCGCTCGAACTGCGGAAAGCGTCATTGGTGCAGAGCGGCCGGCACCTCAGGAACTTTATTCCGTAGGGGCGGCAACGGCTTTCGCGAGGGCGGCGTTGAGAGTCTCGAAGCTCACGGGCTTGGGCAGGTAATCGTCCATGCCTGCGGCGAGGAAGCGCTCCCGGTCGCCCTTCATTGCGTGGGCGGTGAGACCGATGATTGGCATCCGCGGAGCACCGCTCAGGTTCTCCATGTGGCGGATTCGAAAAGCTGTCTCCACGCCATCCATCTCCGGCATTTGCACGTCCATCAGGATCAGGTCGAAGCTTGAATTGGCGATCTGTTCGAGTGCTTCTCTGCCGTTGTTCGCCAGCGAAGTAAGGTGGCCGGCCCGCGCGAGCATCTTCAGGATCAACTTCTGATTCACCCGGTTGTCTTCCACGACGAGAATCGAAAGCGGCCGGGCTGGCGACGGTTGAATGGAAATGATTTCGCTAGGTTTCTCGGCCGGCGCCACGTCTACCGTAAAGCGGAAGCAGCTGCCATTCGACGATGAGTTCTCAAGCCACAAGCGGCCGCCCAGCGCGCCCGCCAACCTGGCGCTGATGGCCAGGCCGAGGCCAGTGCCGCCGTGCTTGCGCGAACTGGACCCATCCGCCTGGCGGAAGGGCTCGAAGATGCGCAGGTGCGCGCCATAGGGGATTCCGGGCCCGGTATCGGTCACGCTGATGAGCAGTTGATTCGGGTTCTGCATACCAACGTCGATTCGGACTCCACCGGCCTCGGTGAACTTCACGGCGTTCGAGATCAGGTTTGTGAGGATTTGGCGAAGCCGCAGTTCGTCCGCGCTCACCCAGGAGGGAATCGAATCGCCTGACTGCCAGTCGATCCGAAGGCCCTTTTCGCCGGCGGCCGGAGCGAAGAGGGATACGACGGACTCAACCAAGTGCCGGGGATCGAAGACAACGGGCGAAAGTTCAAGCTTGTTGGCCTCAACCTTCGAAAAATCAAGGATGTCGTTCAGCAGGTTCATCAGAGTCTGGGCGGAGTCCTGCGCCAGTTCCAAATGACGGCGGTCTTCGCCCTGGATTTTCCCGTCCAGCAGCAAACGCTGCAGGCCGAGAACTCCGTGCAACGGCGTTCGAATCTCATGGCTCATGTTGGCGAGAAATTCGCTCTTTAGGCGCGAGGACTCCTCAGCCTTCTCCAACAATATGCGAACTTCCGCGGTTTTTCGCGCCACGGTCCGGCGCAGCGTGACGACCCAAAAGGCGAAGAAGCCGGCAAGAGCGAAGGCAACGGCCGCGGCCCAGAAGGCTCGCGGCCAGAAAAGCACCTCCGGCGGGGTCCGGCGAAGATCGGCGGGCGAGCGGAGGCGAATCTGGTAGCGGCGTTCCTCCCGCGGAAGGCTGATGCCGGTCACCGTGATCCAGTCTCCGGGCTTCGGCTGGAGATGGGCGAAGGTGGACGGCGTTCCGGACGGATGGCGGCCATAGACCCGCATCTCCGCGCCGGACATGTCCCGGATAAAAAGGATGTCCCGCTCCTCGCCAACCGGCGCCACAACAGTAACTTGTCCGATGGTCGATACCAACATACCTCGATACTTTCCTGCGACGACATCGGGAAGCGAGGCCTCTTGGGGCGCCAGAGGACCCACCGGTTTAAGTCTCTCGATCCGTTCGGCCTCGATCTGCGGCTCATCGTCCTTGGCGGCATACCGGAAACGGCCCGTGATCCGGATACGTGCGCCGGCCTCGAGAGTTTCCTGCCCGGCGGTCACGACGGAGATCCCCCCGCCGGAGTCTTGGCAGTAGAACTCTTCCCGCCCCATCTGGAGGTAGCCGGTGCCCATCGTTACCGTGCAGATCAGATCGGCGGGACCGGTGGCGCCGGTCTGCGCCTCCACGGAAGCACGGATGGCTTGGATCGAAGAGCCTTCGGCCCAAGCCACCAGGGCGCCAAAAATAAGACCAAGGAAGCGCATTCCAATACTGCGTAAATCGGCCGTTCGACCGATCTTAATTAGCCCAGATCCGACTGGGAAAAGTAATACAGCGTTTCGACAGCCGCGGTTTCAGGGGCGTCGGAGCCGTGGGCGCAGTTCCGCTCAATGGATTCGGCAAAGCGTTTGCGGACGGTGCCTTCGGCCGCGTTCGCCGGATTGGTGGCGCCCATAACTTCCCGCCACTTGGAGATGGCGCCTTCGCGCTCCAGTACGAGCAGGATGGCGGGCCCCTCCGTCATAAAGGCGACAAGGCTCGGGAAGAAGGGACGTTCCTTGTGAACAGAGTAGAAACCCTCGGCCTCTTTCCGTGAAATGTGGTGTTTCTTCATCGCGACGATGCGAAAGCCGTTTTCTTCGATCATGGAGATGATCTGCCCGGAAATGCCACGCGCTACGGCGTCGGGCTTGATCATTGCAAACGTACGTTCGATGGACATTAGTTGCTGAGTCTTTCCTTCACTTTTTGGCCGATTTCGGCCGGTGTGCTACAAACGGTGATGCCGGCGGCAGTCATGGCGGCCATCTTGTCGGACGCCTTGCCGGAACCGCCGGCGATAATGGCGCCAGCGTGGCCCATGCGGCGGCCGGGCGGCGCGGTCTGACCGGCGATAAAGCCGACGACGGGCTTGGTGACGTGGTCCTTGATGTAGGCCGCGGCGATCTCTTCGTTGTTGCCGCCGATTTCGCCGATCATTACGATGGCGTGCGTATCCGGGTCGGCATTGAAGAATTTGATGGCATCCAGATGGGTAGTACCGATAATTGGGTCGCCGCCAATGCCGATGCAGGTGGATTGGCCGATTCCCAGGGCGGTCAGTTGGCCAACCGCCTCATAGGTCAGAGTTCCGGAACGGCTGACAACGCCGACGTGACCGCGTTTGTGGATGTGACCGGGCATGATCCCGATCCGGCACTCCTCCGGCGTGATGATACCGGGGCAGTTGGGTCCGATCAGGACGCAGTCGCGACCCTCCAGGAACTGCCGGGCGGCGATCATATCGCGAACGGGAATGCCTTCTGTGATCGCGACGATCAGCCGGATGCCCGCTTCGGCGGCCTCCATGATGGCGTCAGCGGCGAAGGGCGGAGGTACGAAGATGACGGTGGCGTTTGCGCCGGTATCCTGAACAGCCGCGGCGACAGTGTCGAACACCGGCCGGTCCAGGTGCTTGGAACCGCCTTTTCCAGGCGTCACCCCGCCGACGACATTGGTGCCGTAGTTGATGGACTGGGTGGCGTGGAAGGTGCCTTGGGACCCCGTGAAGCCCTGGACGATGAGCCGGGTTTGTTTGTTTACGAATATGCTCATTGGGCGGCCCTCACGACCTTCTCGGCTGCGTCTTTCATTCCGTCGGCGACCTGAAAGTTGAAGCCGGACTCACGGATGATGCGCTTGCCTTCCTCGACATTGGTCCCTTCCATGCGAATGACGACCGGGAGGCCGATACCGAGCTCACGAGCGGCATTCACAACGCCGGTGGCCAAAACGTCGCAGCGGAGGATGCCGCCGAAGATATTGATCAAAACAGCCTTTACGGCGCTGTCGGAAAGGAGAATGCGGAAGGCGTTCTTGATCTGCTCCTCATTGGCGCCGCCGCCGACGTCGAGGAAGTTGGCCGGTTCACCGCCGGCCCATTTGATGATGTCCATGGTGCCCATGGCGAGGCCGGCGCCATTGACCATGCAAGCGATGTTGCCATCCAGCTTGATGTAGTTCAACTGGAATTTCGAGGCTTCGACCTCGAGTGGATCCTCTTCGTCGAGATCGCGCAGGTCGGCATACTCCGGATGGCGGTAGAGTGCGTTGTCGTCGATGTTGATCTTGGCGTCGAGCGCCATGACGCGGCCGTCCTTCAACAGGATGAACGGGTTGATCTCGGCGAGGCTGGCGTCGGACTCTTCGTAGGCCTTGGCCAAGGCCATCATGGCCTTCACAGCGGCGTTAATGCTGCCGGCCGGAAGGCCAATGCCGAAGGCGAGGTTCCGCGCCTGGAACGGCTGCAGGCCAACGCCGGGTTCGATGGTTTCCTTGAGAATCTTTTCGGGCGAGTGCTCGGCGACCACCTCGATCTCCATACCGCCTTCGGAGGACGCCATGAAGACGTTTTTACCTTTGGCGCGGTCGAGGGTGATGCCCAGATAAAATTCCTTCTCAATTGGAAGGGCTTCCTCCACCAACAACCTGCGCACGCGCTGGCCCTGGGGACCAGTCTGGTGGGTGATCAGTTGCATGCCAAGGATTTTCTTCGAGGCCTCGACGGCGTCAGCGACGGACTTAGTCACCTTTACACCGCCCCCTTTTCCGCGCCCGCCGGCGTGGATCTGTGCCTTTACTACGACAAAGCCGCCCAACTCCTTGGCGGCGGCCTCCGCCTCATCGACGGTAAAGGCGACTTTTCCCTTGGGAACCGGCACGCCGAAGCGCGCCAGAATCGCCTTTCCTTGGTACTCATGGATTTTCATAAGGTAAACTTTCAGTCTAGCATCGTGCCCCCTTCCGACGACCAATTCTTCGCGTATTTTCAGGCCGCTTATCGCGGTGAGCCGTTGACATCCGAGGACGCGGAAGGGGCTATGCGGCTCATTCTGCAGGGCGCCGTTTCACCTGTGCGGTTGGCGGCGTTTCTGACCGCCATTCCTCCCTACAAGGCGACCGTCGACCTGCTGGTGGGCTTCGCGCGTGCGATGCGGGCCGCGATGATCCGGGTGGACGCCGGCGGCGGCCCGTCGCTCGACACCTGCGGGACGGGCGGCGATGGTCTCAACACGTTCAATATTTCAACGGTCGCCGCGTTTGTCGTGGCCGGCTGCGGCTTGAAGGTGGCCAAGCACGGCAATCGATCGGCGTCGTCGTTGTGCGGCAGTGCGGACGTGCTGGAGGCGATGGGTGTGCAAGTGGAGATTTCGCCGGAAAAGATGGGCGCTTGCATTCGCGAGGAGGGCATTGGATTCCTCTTTGCCCGCCTGCTGCACCCGGCCATGCGCCACGCAGCGCCCGTGCGAAGTGAACTGCGCGTGCGTACCGTGCTGAACCTAATGGGCCCGCTGTGCAATCCGGCGTCGGCAACGGCACAGTTGATCGGTGTGCCGGACGAGCATCTAGGGGACCTAATGGCGGGGGCGCTGGCGGTGCTGGGGCAGGGGGAGCAGTATCTTGTCCATGGCTCGGACGGGCTGGACGAGATCACGACCACCGGTTCGACGACGGTTTGGAAGGTGCGTTCGGGAGGGGTGCACAAGGAAGTATGGCAGCCGGGCGATTTCGGCCTGCGCCGCGCCTCAATCGAAGATCTGCGGGGCGGAGACAAGGACGTGAACGCCGGGATCGGCCTAGAAATTTTGCGCCGGGAGCCGGGGCCGCGCCGGGACGTTGTGCTGCTAAACGCGGCGGGCGGCCTGCTGGTGGCCGGCGACTGCGCCGACGCGTCCGAAGCGATGAAGAAGGCGGCCTGGTCGATCGACTCGGGTGGGGCGTTGAGGAAATTGGAGCGGTTACGGGCGGCGTCGAATCGGCTGATCTAACAAAATAGGGGGGAAAGGGACACGGGAGGCCAGATGTGGAAAAGTGTCCTGATTGCACTCGCGGAGGGCTGGCTCTATGCGCAAGCGGCCGTCGAACCGGTACTGGTTGCCGGACGGGTGAACCCGCCGGAACAGGGGCAAGCGATTTATGGCGTGGCGGAGGATGTTTTCGGCCGTCCACTCCTTCTTCAAGGTGATCGAATTTCGCGGATCGAGCGCGACCTTTCGACGAGCCATGTCGTTTCGGGATTCCCCATCCAAGCGGAATTGAACACGACGGCCCTCGACCGGGCAGGCCGGTTGTACTTTCGAACGTTGACGGGTATTCGACGCCAGGAGCTGACGGGACAAATTTCCGTAGTTGCCGGTGAGGGCCCGCTTCCCGCCGCAGATGGCCGAGGAGCACGCGACGCGTCGTTCCGTGCGGACGCCATGACGGTGACGGCGGGCGGCGAACTCCGGTGGCTGGCCGGTTCCTCGCTTTGGCGCATTGACGAAGCGGGCCGGCTACGCCGTCTATGGCAGGATCCGGGCGATGGTGCCATTCGCCGGATTCCGTTCTTCGACTCGAATGCGGCGGCGTACCTGGCCGAGGGCCGGAACATCTTTTCGGTCGATCAAGACGGGATGCGGCCATTCCGGGCCGTCGAAGGGGAGGTCGCTGCGGCAGCTTTCCGGCCGACCGGCGAATTGGTTTATTCCCTGGCAGGCGACGGACGAATCCTGGAGCAGGACAGAAACGGATTTACCCGGGTTCTGGCCGGACGGACGGCAGAGGGCTTCGCGGCCGGATGCCCAGCAGACGGTGAGGGATTCGATGCCGGCACCGCCAGATTCGAGCACATCCGTCAGTTGTTTCCCCAGCGCGACGGCGGACTGCTGATCTACGAATGGACCACCCAGCGCGTTCGCCGATTGTCCCCTGACCACGTGCTTTTCCCGCTCACCAAAAATGCTTTCGGCCGCATTGGCGACGGCGGGCTGGCGGCGGAAGCTGTGTTGAACGGCGCCGACGATGTGGCCGCCGGACCGGACGGCCTGATCTACATTGCCGACACAAACCACAACAGGATTCGGCGCGTGCGGGAGAACGGCAGCATTGAAACGGTCCTGGGAGGAACCGGCGCGGCCGCATGCGCCGAACCACTCGAGTATCTGCTGGACCGGCCGAAAGCGCTGGCGTTTCTGCCGAGTGGCGACCTGCTGGTGGTGGACTCCGGCAACGATCGCATTTTGCGGCGGACACCCGACGGGCGCGTGTTCAAATTTGGGACTTCCGATCGGTTTTACAG
>VFZO01000277.1 GCA_016871155.1 Acidobacteriota bacterium
CTCGGTCTCCATCCTGGTGGCCGGCACGGAAACCGGCATCGTGATGGTGGAAGCCGGCGCCCAGCATGTCGGCGAGGAAGACGTTCTGAAGGCTCTGGAGTTCGGCCACGAAGCGTGCAAGAAAATCGCCGCCGGCATCCGGGAACTGGTCGCCCTGTGCGGCAAGAAGAAGTACTCCTTCGAAACGCCGAAGATCAACGAGGAGATGTTCGCGCAGATCGATACGATGATCCGCGCCGAACTTACCGACGCGCTGGACACCAAGAAGTATCCCAAGCTTGAGTCCTACGCCCGCGTCGACGCGGCCCACGAGAAGGTCGAAGCGGCCTTCCCCGAGGAGCAGCAAAAGGAAGCCGGCGCGCTGTTTGACCGGCTGAAGGAACAGATCTTCCGCGACGAGATGTTGAAGGCCCGTCGCCGTCCCGACGGACGCGCGTTCGACGAGGTTCGGAACATCGACGTGCAGATCGGCGTCCTGCCCCGCCCCCACGGTTCGGCGCTCTTCACGCGCGGCGAAACCCAGGCGCTGGTGACGGCCACGCTGGGCACCAAGGACGACGAACAACGCATCGAGCTGCTGGACCCGACCGTCGTTTCCAAGCGCTTCATGCTGCACTACAACTTCCCGCCGTTCTCGGTCGGTGAAGTCGGCATGATGCGCGGCCCCGGCCGCCGGGAAATCGGCCACGGCGCCCTGGCCGAACGCGCATTGAGCGCGGTTGTGCCGGACGAGAAATCGTTCCCCTACACGCTGAAGGTTGTCAGCGACATCATGGAGTCGAACGGCTCCTCGTCGATGGCTTCTGTGTGCGGCGGCTCCCTGGCGCTGATGGATGCCGGAGTTCCGGTGTCGAAAGCGGTCGCGGGTATAGCCATGGGTCTGGTGAAGGAGGGCGACGCCTACGCGATTCTTACCGATATCGCCGGCGCCGAGGACCACTACGGGGACATGGACTTCAAGGTCGCCGGCTCCAAGGAAGGCATTACCGCCCTGCAGATGGACTTGAAGGTCCCGAACGTTCCGATCAGCCTGATGCGCGAAGCGCTCGAACAGGCCCGGCGCGCCCGGCTGCACATTCTTGACAAAATGAACGCCGCCATCTCCGAGCCGCGCGCGACGTTGTCCCCGTATGCTCCGCGGATCACCAGCATCACGATCCCGGTCGACAAGATCCGCGAACTGATCGGCCCCGGCGGCAAGGTGATTCGCAATATCACCGACACCACCGGTGTAAAGATCGACGTCAGCGACGACGGTCAGGTGAACATCTACGCCACCGACGGCCGCGCCGGCGACCGCGCTCTGCAAATGGTGCAGGACATCTGTGCCGTGGCCGAGCCGGGCAAGACCTATCTGGGCAAGGTCGTCCGCATCGTCGACTTCGGTGCGTTCGTCGAAATCTTCCCAGGCACCGACGGTCTCCTGCACATCAGCGAGATTTCGGAGAGCCGCGTGAAGAACGTCCGCGACGAATTGAACGAAGGCGACCAGATTATGGTCAAGGTTCTGGCGCTCGAAGGCAACAAGATCAAGCTCAGCCGCAAGGCGATCTTGAAGGAACAGCGCGAGAAGCTCGCCTCCGGCAAAAAGGACTAACGATCCGGCAAGCCGGATTGCGCGATACTAAAAGGGCAGCCGGTCCGGCTGCCCTTTTTTCATGTCTGAGTATCTGTTGCCCATCGCCTTCTTAGCCGCCTATTTCGTAGTGATGAAATGGGTGCTGCCGTACTTCGGCGTGGGCACTTGAATCGGCGGCTCCTGCGGCCCCGAGGTTCGGGGCCGCGACAAACGCGACACGAGTTCGCACTGACGTTCGCGGAGACCCTCCGGGCGGAAGGTCCCTTGACGGCTGCGGTGCCGCCGTTGGGTAAACCTCACCGGACGGCCGGTAACGGCTTGACCCCTTGTTGGCCCTTGCGAAAGACGATCTCCCAGGACGAGTCCGAACCGATATACATTCGCGCCACACCGCCCGCCTCCTTGTCGGTATCGCCGGCGGAGAGGCCGACCGTCATCGGGTACCAGCCGCCCTTGTTCAGAACTTTCTCCGGCTCCGTCCAGCGGCCCGGATCGGACAAATCGGGGTTCGTACTCACGTAGATCCCTTCGGCCGGCCAGCCGGGTTCGCAACAGGCGCGGTTCAGCAGCATGACAAACTCGCCCAGTTCCCGGTTGAAATGGACGGAGGGTCCCCAGAATGCGTCGGCGTTCGCCGATTCCCAAGGAACACGGACCGGAAATATGGGCGTCACCGGTCCTTCAATGCCGTCCGATTTCCATGCTTGCTGGTGGTACTTGAACACTTTGCCTTCCGGCTCGGCGCGGTCGCCATATGCCATGCGCGCGACGGCAACGCCCTGCTCGGAAGGGCTGCCGGTATAGTTCGAGAACAGAAAGTAGAAAAATTTCCGGTCCCGGTCGAGAAGGACGGAAAAATCTCCATGCCCCCCCGCGAAGTAGCCGTTCTCGGCGTTGCAGTTCAACTCGGGCCGCGCCCGCAGGACGATGCCGAGATTCCGGAACGTGAAGCCATTATCCCGGGAGACGGCGGCGCCGATCATCGGAGTGGAAAGATACTTGCCGCCGGAGGCGCTGTCGCAGATGTCCCACAGTTCGTGGTGATACCACGCGTAGAGCGTTCCGTCGTCATCCCGGAACGTCGCCTCCACCCACCAGGGTGAAATCTGGCCCACCACCATATGGGTGGCGCGCACGTTCCGTAGGTTGTTCAAATTGGTCCCTTCACTGCGCAGGGGATTGCCGTCGGAGTTGTACACGTAGAGCTTGCCATCGTTCCAATGGAGCGGACTATTGGAATCGGCAACGCCTGGAAAATACTGGAGCTCGGCGGACCGGACCTCGATCTTCTGCCCTGCGGCGTGGAACGAAAAGATCGACAGGAAAAAAACGGCTGCGAGTCGCATCTCGTCTAGTAGTGCAGTTCACGGGCCAAACGTAACGGGGTTTATAATTCTTTACACCGTCCGGAAACGAACACATGCAAATCTCCGTTATCGATTGGATCGTTGTCGCGGTCTACTTCCTCCTGAATATTGGAATCGGTTTTTACTACAAGCAGCGCGCCGGTTCGTCGGTCGACGAATTTTTCCTTTCCGGACGCAACGTGCCGTGGTGGCTGGCCGGTACGTCGATGGTGGCAACTACCTTCGCCGCCGATACGCCGCTGGCGGTGACCGGCATGGTTGCCCGCAATGGGATTGCCGGCAACTGGCTATGGTGGAACTTCGTGGCGGGCGGAATGCTGGTCGTGTTCTTCTACGCGCGGTTGTGGCGCCGGTCCGGGGTAATGACCGACATCGAATTCTCCGAGATTCGTTACTCGGGTAAACCGGCTGCGTTCCTACGTGGGTTCAGGGCCCTCTACTTCGGGCTTCCCATCAATTGTATCGTGCTTGGCTGGGTGAACCTGGCCATGGTTAAGATTCTCATGCTCGTCTTGGGTGTCGACAAAGGTACGGCGTTAATTGCTGTCATCTTTCTGATTGGCGTTACATCGTGGATCTCCACTCTATCGGGACTTTGGGGCGTGCTGGTGACGGACGTTGTCCAGTTCTTTATCAAGATGGGCGTGGTGATTGTTCTGGCCGTGTACGCGGTCGATGCGGTGGGCGGCCTCGATGCGCTGCTGTCGAAGCTTGCGGCGCTGGACACGGCGCGCGGCGCGGTGCCGGGCGGGAAAGGATCGCTGCTTGCGTTCGTGCCGGATTTGGATTCGCCGTGGATGCCCATGATCACGTTCCTCGTGTATGTGTCGCTCAACTGGTGGGCGACCTGGTACCCAGGTGCTGAACCCGGTGGCGGCGGATATGTTGCGCAAAGAATGTTCTGCGCCAAGGACGAGAAACACTCGCTGCTGGCCACCTTGTGGTTCAACATCGCGCACTACGCCATCCGGCCCTGGCCCTGGATTCTCACGGCGCTGGCCAGCGTCGTTCTCTACCCCGATCTCGCCGATCCGGAGACGGGCTACATCAAAGTGATGATCGACCACATGCCGCCCTCCTTGCGCGGCCTGATGCTCGCCGGCTTCGCCGCCGCCTATATGTCGACCATCGCCACGCAGCTCAACTGGGGAGCCAGTTACCTGGTCAACGACTTCTACCGCCGCTTCTGGAAGCCCGCCGAATCGAACCGGCACTATGTGTTGGTCTCCCAGGCGTCGACCGTCTTGATTACTCTCATTTCGGCCGGTGTAACGTTCTATATGGACTCGATCTCCGGCGCTTGGAAACTGCTAATCGTCACCGGCGCGGGCACCGGCGGCGTGTTACTGTTGCGCTGGTATTGGTGGCGCGTGAACGCCTGGAGCGAAGTGGCATCCATGGCCACGGCCTTCGCCGTCAGTGTCGGACTGCAGGTCTTTGGCGGGCTCGACTCCGACAAGCCCGTCGAGTTCGCCTGGCTGATGATCTACACCGCCGGAGCCACGACCGCGGTCTGGCTGGCGGCGACCTACCTGACGCCGCCAGAGCCTAGCGAGACGCTGGTGAGCTTCTACCGGAGGACGCGCCCGTCGCGGACAGGCTGGGGGCCGGTCGCGGCCGCCGCGCCGGACGTCCAGCCGGCCGGAGATGGACTGAACAATCTGGCCTGCTGGCTGGCCGGCTGCGTCATGATCTACGGCGCGCTGTTCGGAATCGGCAAGGTCATCCTGAAGGAGCCGGCGATGGGCTTCGGCATGCTCCTGCTAGCCGCCGCGGCGGCGGCGTTCATCTACCGCGACCTCAATCGCAGAGGCTGGAGTTCGGTTTCGGAGTAGCCGCGGCTCGATTCGGAATAAGATAACTGAATGCTCACTCGACGCGCCGTACTTGCGGCCGCACCCGTGGCAGCCCAGCGCCAGCGCAAGCCAAACTTCCTGTTTCTGATTTCGGACGACCACGCGGGCTACGTGCTTGGTGCCGATGGCAATCGGATCGTCGAGACGCCGAACCTGGACCGGCTGGCCGGTGAGGGCGTGCGGTTTGCGAAACACTACTGCAATCAGCCGGTCTGCACGCCCTCCCGCCAGAGCTTTCTGACCGGGCAGATGCCCCACGCGGCGGGGGTCACGGTGCTGCGGACTTCGCTCGATCCGGACAGGCCGACCCTCGCCAAGCAGTTTAAGGGTGCCGGATACCGGACCGCCGTCTTTGGCAAAATGCACCTGAACCGGCCAAGCGCGCCGGGCCTGTACGGCTTCGACGAAATGATGACCGAGCAGGACATTCAAAAAGGTTGGGCCGGCGCGCCCGTGCAACGCGAGTTGCCTGCCGGCATGAAACGCAAGCCGCGCTGGCAGCCGTTCAAGGATCCCGCCCGTGTCTGGCTGAACGCTGAGAAACTTCCCTTCCCGCGCTACTACGAAGAGATGCGCGGAACCTTTACCGCCAATCGCGCCATCGACTGGTTGAAGCAGCACAAGGACGACGCCGAGCCCTTCGCGCTGTGGGTCAGTTTTCCGGAACCGCATTCGCCCTACGACTTCCCCATCGACCTGGCCAACAAATACGACCCGAAGAAGTTTGAGGTTCCCAAAGTTGGCCCGGAGGACGCATGGCAGGTGCCGAAGATCTTCCGCGAGTTGACGCCGGAGGACAAGCAAGGCATTGCCGCCGCTTACTATTCAAGCGTCACGGCGCTGGACCGGAACATAGGAGACGTGCTGAAGGCGCTGGATCAGTTCGGGCTTGCTACTAACACGTGCGTCGTCTACATGGCGGACCACGGCTATTGCCTCGGCCAGCACGGCCGTTTCGAAAAGCACTGCGGCTACGAACCCGCGCTGCGCGTACCGCTCCTGATGCGATTCCCAGGCAGAATCCGGAAAGGCGCGGTGGTCTCGGACTACACCGAACACATCGACGTTCCAGCAACGATCACAGACGTCATGGACCTGGAGAAACTCCCCGTCCAACACGGCCAGTCTCTGCGGCCCTACCTGGAAGGTAAGAAGCCGCCCAAGCCGCGCACGGGCATCTTTAGCCAGTACCTGGAGAACGAAGAGGTGTTCGCGGCCGATGCCCGCTGGAAGTACATTTTTTGCTCGGGAAAACGTCGGCGCACCGACGGCTACGACATCGACAATCCCACGCCGGGCCGCTACATGCGCCTGTACGATCGCAAGAGCGATCCGGGCGAATTCGTGGACGTCGCGGCCAAACACCCGGACGTGGTGAAGGCCATGCAGGACGGGATCCTGACGCGATACCGCGCCACGCATCCGGACGCCCCCGCGGAGCCCAGGAACCTGCCGAATCCCGAAGCGTTGGAGTTCTATGTCCGCCCCCGCGACGCATAACTGCCGCGTATGCGGCGCGCCGGCCGCCTACCTGGGATCGAAAAAGGAGTTTCACTTCTACCGCTGCGCGAGTTGCGCGTTCGCCTTTATCGGCAACCCTTGGACGGACTACGCGCGGATCTACGACGAGGCGTACTACAAGGGCCAGGGGGCCGATCCGCTAGTCGATTACGTCTTCGAGCTCGATCATCCGGACCAGACCATCCGGCTCTACGAATGGCGCGGGATTCTAGAGACGGTCCAGTCGCTGCGGCCTCTGAACAGCCAGACGAAATGGCTCGACTTCGGCTGCGGCAACGGCGGGCTGGTGCGCCACGTCCGCGCCCATTCGGATTGCCAGATCCTCGGCTTTGAGGAAGGTTGGATCACGGCCAAGGCCAGAGAGATGGGGATACCGGTTCTGAGCCCGGCGGAACTCGATTCGCAAGACGGCTCCTGCGACATCGTCACGGCCATCGAGGTGATCGAACACGTCGAGCGCCCAGTCGAATTCTTGCGCCGCGTAAACCGGCTCCTGAAACCGGGCGGCCTGCTGTTCCTCACGACCGGCAACGCCGCGCCGCACCGGGACAGCCTGCTTCGCTGGGGCTACACGACCCCGGAGATTCACATGAGTTTCTTCGAACCCGGGACGCTGGCGCACGCCATGCGGTCGGCCGGATTCGAGGTGCAGTATCCGGGCTTCCGTTCCGGCTACACCGGCATCATCCGCTTCAAGGTGCTGAAGAATTTGGGCAGACGAAAGCGCGAAACGTGGGAGCGCTGCCTGCCCTGGAATCTGCTCAGCCGCATCGTCGACGCCAAACACCGGGTGTCGGCGCACCCGTGCGGAATCAAACCTACCAGTGCATGACCTGGCCGCCATCGACGTTGATCGTCTGGCCCGTGATCTGGCGGGCCCGCTCCGAGGATAGGAACACAACCATGTCCGCTATATCCGCGGGAGTCTGCCAGCGGCCGAGCGGTGCGACGGCGCGGACCTTCTCCAGGCCCCACTCCTCGTAGGTCTTTCGCTTTTCGGGCGGCTGCTGGCTGTGCCAGGATCGCCAGACACTCTCATTCAGCGGGGTTTGAACCATGCCGGGATTCACCGTATTGACGCGGACGCCATGCGGAGCGAGGTCCTTGGCGAGGCATTGGGCGAAGTTGATGTTTGCCGCCTTGCTGGCCGAATACGGAGGGTCGGTCTGGGAACCGATCTGCCCGGCGACCGACGCGAGGAAGACCATGGTCCCGGACTTTCGCTCAGCGAAGGCGGGCGCCACGGCCTGGGCGACGTGCACCATGCCGAGGATATTCACGTCCAGGACCCTGCGCCAATCGGAGGCGTCCAGATTCGTGAACGGGAAGCCGAAGCGCCCGGAGCCGATGGCGGCCGCATGAATCAGGTGGCGGACCGGACCGATCCCGGCCTCAGCCTTGACGAAGGCGGCGCGGACAGAGGCAAGGTCGCCGACGTCGACGCCGGTGGTTAGATCCCAGACGGCGACCCGGCAGCCTTCGTTCTCGAGGGCTTTGACGCATGCAAGGCCGATGCCGGAAGCGCCGCCGGTGACGATGGCTGAATGGCCGTAGAGTTGGAGGTCCATGGGTATAGGGTTACATGCAAAAAGCCCCGCTGGTAAGCGGGGCTTCGACTGAATTTAATTGGGCGACTTCCTACTCTCCCACACACTCGCGCGTGCAGTACCATCGGGGCTGAGAGGCTTAACTTCCGTGTTCGGGATGGGAACGGGTGGGACCCTCTCGCTAGGATCACCCAAAGCTGGAGAGCTTAGGGAAAGAATACTGACGGGATTCACAAAACAGCGTGCAGTGTATGCACAGTAAATTTTATGGTCAAGCCGAACGAGCTATTAGTAACGGTAAGCTCAACGCATTACTGCGCTTACACATCCGTCCTATCAACGTGGTAGTCTTCCACGGCTCTTGTTACCTTACGGTTGGGAAATCTCATCTTGGGGAAGGTTTCGCACTTATATGCATTCAGCGCTTATCCTAACCAAACTTCGCTACGCAGCGGTGCCTCTGGAGAGACAACTGCATCACAAGAGGTTTGTTCAGCCCGGTCCTCTCGTACTAAGGCCAAGCCCCCTCAAATTTCCTGCGCCCACCACAGATAGGGACCGAACTGTCTCGCGACGTTCTGAACCCAGTTCACGTACCGCTTTAATAGGCGAACAGCCTAACCCTTGGGAGCTTCTACACCCCCGGGATGCGATGAACCGACATCGAGGTGCCAAACCGGAGCGTCGATGTGAACTCTTGACTCCGATCAGCCTGTTATCCCCGGCGTACCTTTTATCCGTTGAGCGATG
>VFZO01000278.1 GCA_016871155.1 Acidobacteriota bacterium
GGACAATGATCTGCCCTTCCTTGACACGGTCCCCCTTGTCGACGCCGATCCACGCGACTTTGCCCACAACCTTGGAAGCCAATTGAATCTTGTGCGCAGCGACCACATAACCCGTTGCGTTCAGCACCACCGCGCCGGACGCCTGCGCCGGGTTGGCCTTGGCGCCGGAAACGCGAACGGTCGCAACCTCCACCGGCGCGTTGGCGCGTTTGTAGAGCGTTGCCGCCGCGCCGGCGAGGAGAAACAGAACAATGCCGCCAACGATCCAGCCAACCGCCCAGCGTGACGGGCCACCCTGCTTCACGCGCTTCGAGCGGTCGATCTTCAAACTCTTCAGTTCCGCGTCCATGATTTACACGTCCCGCAGTGCGGTCAAAATCTCCTTGCGCGCCGCCGAGCCGGCCGGCAGCAGTCCGCCCAGGGCGCCCATGAACAGCGCGAACGCCATGCCGGCCGCCGCGATCGGCGGCGTAATCTTTAATTCGAATCCGATCTCGGCGAAGGTCAGGTTGCTGCCAACGCCCGTCGTCACGCCATTCAAGGGAAGCACCAGAAGCAGCCCCAGCAAGCCGCCAAGCGCGGCGATCAGGATCGACTCAACGAAAAAGCTGAGCAAGATACTGCCTTTCGAAAACCCGAGGATGCGAAGCGTGCCAATCTCCTTTGACCGGCGGGCCACGGCGGCGTACATCGTGTTCATCGCGGCAAAGCAACTGCCGATGGCCATGATGACCGCGACGAAAATGCCGAGGAACTTCAGCGGATCGGCCGAGTCGGTCTGCGCCGCGTAGTAAGCCTTCTCGGTCATGATCTCCACCTGCAACTGCACATCGGTGTTGAGTTCGTTTTTCAAAGCCTCCAGCGCCACCTCGTCGTCGGCGCGCACCAGAACCGAGGAGGCGGTCTCCAGCCGGTTGAAGTCGCCGGAGATCTGGTCGAAATCGCCCCAGATCTCGGAGTTTCTCGCCATCTGCTCGGAGTCGAAAACGCCAACAACGTCCCACTGGCCGCGCCCAAATGTGATCTTCTTTCCGATCTGCGCGTCCGGGTAGCGCTTCGCGACCGCGGAGCCGACCACAATCTCCCGGCGGCCCGGTTGAAACCAGCGGCCGTCGATAATGCGGCAGTCCTCGCGCATCTCCAGGCCTACTTGGCCCAAGGCGCGCAACGTCAGGTTCATCCCCTCGGGCGCCTCCACGCTTGGCAGGCTCACAACCAGAATCGTCTCCGGCGAAGCCATCGGTTCGCCCTTGGCGGATTTGGCCACTCCATTGCGAAGTTTGATGCGCTCCTTGAAAACCGGAATCGGCACGGAGCTGATCAACTCCGACGTGGAGCCTTTGCGCAGCAGCAGCAGGTGGTTCGGGTGGCCCGTGGCCCTGAAGGCTTTGGCCAGTCCGGCGCCCACCGCCAGGGCGGCGGCCAGCACCGCCACCGTCAGCGCAATGCCCAGCGCGGTCATGATTGTGGTGGTGCGCCGCACCACCAGGTTCCGGATGTTGTAAGCGATCGGGATGGCCATGGCGTTAGTCGGTGAACTTCAATGCGGAAAGAATCGGCATGCGCGCCGCGTTCCAAGCTGGGATCACCGCGCTGCAGACTCCCACAAAGATCGAGATGCCCAGCAGCAGCGCAAGCACCGAAGGTTCCATGCCCAGGTTCTGAAGCTGAAAGATCATGCTGCCCATCGCCGCGCGCACGCCGGCGCAAAGCCCCGCCGCGATCAGCAGTCCGATCGCGCCGCCCAGTAGCGAAATCAACGCCGATTCGCCCAGCACCATGCCCAGAATCATCTCCCGCGTGAAACCAAGCGTCTTCATCACGCCGATCTCGCGCGTCCGTTCCCGGATCGACATCGCCATCGTGTTGGCCGCCACCAGCACGATCGTGAATGTCACTGCCGCGCAGATGGAAAGCAGAATCAACTTCACGTTGCCGATAAAGGCCAGAAAGCTCAGCGCGAAGGCCTGTTCGCTCTCGGTGCGCGTGGCAGTCTCGGAGTTGGCGAACAATTCGTCGATCGCCTTCGAGATGCGCGGCACATTGTCCGGTGAATCGGCCAGTACAGTAAAGGTCCCCGCGAAGCTCCGGTTGGAGCCGCGCGACTTCAGCCACTCCTCGATCACTTTGTTATTGAAGTACAGCGCCTCCAGATTCTCTTCCGACGCAAAAATGCCGCGTACCGTCAGGTCGATCTCAAACGGGAAGATATCCCCCTTGATCGTGATCTTGTCGCCGAGCTTGAAATTCAGGCGGTTGGCCAGCGTATCGCTGACCACGCAACCCAGGCGGTCGCGAATGAACTCCTGTTTCTGCTCGGCCGGCATCGAGTAGCTTGTAAAGACGTCGAACAACCTGTCCACGTCGGCCGCGAAGCGTGGAAAGAACAGGCGGCGGTCCTGCCTCTCATTCTTGTACTCGCCTTGAAACCACTGTGTGGCCACTACCGCCTGAACGCCCGGAACCTGCGCGATCTTCTCGCGATAGTACACCGGCATGCCAAAAATGATCGACACCTTGTGACGTGTCACCATGCGGCGGGCCTGGTTGGCCGGCGCCTCGGTCAGGTAGATCGCGTGATACATGGCGATCAGAACTCCCAGCAGGCACAGCGACATCGCCAGTGAGGTAATCGTCAGCAGACTGCGCCGCTTGTTGCGAAGCGCGTTCTTCACGATAAGCGATAGAAATTTCATGCGGGCTCTATTGATCGTAGCGGAGCGCGCCGCCTTTCACACGCCGCAGCGGCTGCGCCTTCGGCGAAAGTGTGGGCCGGACTTCGGAATTCATCCTGTCGTAGATGCCGCGCAACCGGGCAACGATCTCCGGATTTTGCCCCGCCGCGTCGTTTTGTTCGGCGCGGTCGGCATCCAGGTCGAACAGCATCATCGGCTTCGCCTCCGGACCGGTCGTCACCCCCGGATGCTGCGAGAGCTTGGCCTGTTCGAAGGGGGCCAGGATGGTGACGCCGTCCGGCCCGCGCGGATCCACCCAGGTTAGGGGATCGCCCGGGCGATTGCCGGGCGCCGGGCGCTTCACGTGCAGCTTCCATCTTCCTTGACGTACGGAAACCAACTCGTCGCCGTTCATGGAAAACAGCGCTTCGTGCGGAGAATCCTTCGCCTGCCCGGTGAGCAGCGGCAGCAGATTCCTGCCGTCGATCTTCGTCTCCGGCGGACGGACGCCGCAGGCGGCCGCGACCGTCGGCAGTATGTCGATAACGCCGGCCATGGCCCCGGACGTCTGGTTCGCCGGAATCCGGCCCGGCCAGCGGACAAGGCCCGGAACCCGTATACCGCCTTCAAAGTTGCTCGCCTTCATGCCGCGCAGTCCGCCGGTGGAGCCGCCGTACCACGGTCCGTTGTCAGACGTGAAAAAGATCAAGGTGTTCTGTTCGATGCCGGCGCTCTTCACCGCCTCCAGCAGTTGGCCGATGGAGTGGTCCAACTCGCGAAGCACATCGGCGTAGAGGTCGCCCGGCGTCTCGGGCGTGTAAAAGTCTTCGGACGCCGCCAGCGGCTTGTGCGGCATCGCGTGCGGCAGATAAAGGAAGAACGGCCGGGTCTTGTTCTGTTGGAGGAACGCAATGGCGCGCCGCGTGTAGAAACCGGTGAGCTTGCCTTGATAGACCGGATACTCGGTCACCGTCTCGTTGTGTACCAACTGCACCGGCCGCATGTCGTTGGAATAGAGAATGCCGTGATACTCGTCGAAGCCTTGCGTGCGCGGCAAGAACTTCGGAATGTGGCCCAGGTGCCACTTACCAATGCAGCAGGACTTGTAGCCGGCCGGGCGCAGCATCTCGGCGATCGTCACCTCCCCGGCCGGAAGCCCATAGTCGTTGATTCCGGCGTCCGGCGTGGGGTTGCGCGTAATGGTGGTTCGAAACGGATAGCGGCCCGTCAACAGCGCGGAGCGCGTCGGCGCGCAGTACGGCATCGGAACGTAGAAGTCGGTGAGGCGCATGCCTTCGGCGGCCATCCGGTCCAGATTCGGTGTCGGCGTTTGGCCGCCGTAGCAGGAAACGTCGCCATAGCCCAGATCGTCGGCCAGGATGACGATGACGTTGGGCTTCGGACGGCCGGTCTGCGCGGAGGCCGCGGCGGCGGTGAGAAAAGCGCGGCGAGTCATTCCCATCTAGAATAAACCCATGCTCTCCCTGCTGCTCCGGCGCGTGCACATGTACGCCGGCCTGTTTCTGGCGCCATGGATATTGATGTATGCCGCGTCCACGTTCGCGATGAACCACCGGCCGCACGACCGGAAACCGCCCACGTTTGAGCGGGAACGCACCGAAACCTTTCCAGGCGAATTCGCTCCGGAGGCGACTCCGCAACAGGTGGCCCTGCAGCTTCTGGCGTTTCTGGACCTGGATGGCGCGCACAACGTGCCCAGGCCCGCTGCCGATGGCAAGCTGACGATCCAGCGGCTGGACCCGCTCCATCCGCGCCGCATCACCTATCAGCCGGACACCAAGGCGCTCATCGTTGAAAAACAGGTCTTCGAGACCAGCGCGTTCCTCGAACGGATGCACCGGCGGCGCGGCTATCAGCACGACTACTGGCTCGAGGATCTCTGGGCCATCTCGGTCGACGTCACCATTGCCGGCATCGTCGTGTGGGCGCTCAGCGGACTCTGGCTCTGGTGGGAGCTGAAAGTCACCCGGCGAATCGGCCTTCTCTCACTCGCCGGCGGCGTCGCCCTGTTTGCGCTGTTCCTCAAGGTGCTCTAATGACATTCCCGCACATCAACCGCCGCACACATCTCTACCTGGGCCTGTTCCTGATTCCCTGGGTGCTCATGTACGGCGTCTCCTCCATTCCCTTCGCCCACAACCAGTACTTTGAGGCGCGCGACAAGGCGAAGAATCTTCCCCTTTGGACAAAGACCTTCGAGGGGCCCTACGACCTGGGAGAAATTCCCGGCGACCGCCCGCTGCGTTTTCTCGGCGCGAAAGTCGTCAAGGACTTCCACATGGAGGACTCCAGCTACGGCGCCTTCCGCCAAAGCCCCAACCAAGTCAACATCTACGTCCACACCTTCTGGAAATCCACGCAATTCAAGTACTTCATCCAGGAAAAACGCATCGTCGCCGAGGACCGCCGCTTCCGCTGGGAGCACTTTCTCACCGGCATGCACGCGCGCGGCGGCTTTGAGGACGGCCGCTTCTTCCCGATTCTGTGGGCCGTGATTGTCGACGTCGTCTGCCTGGGCTTCCTCGCCTGGATCTTGAGCGGCCTCTACATGTGGTGGAGCCTGCCCGCCCTGCGCTTCTGGGGCTGGGTCGCGCTGGTCGCCGGCTTCGCGTCATTCGCTCTATTTCTTTGGAGGCTCTGAGCCGATCCGCCAAATCGCCTCATGCGTCCGTAGGTAAAGGTCGCCGCCCGCGATCACCACCGACGAATTCGTCGCTTCGTTCAGCGCGCTCTGGCCCAGCACTTTGAACTCGCCGCCCGTGGCCAGCGTGAACACCTCGCCGGACTGATTCATCACCAGGATCTTCCCGTCCGCGGTCAGTACCGGCGACGACCAGACGGCCCGCGATTCGCCCTTGCCGGGCAGCCGGCCGGTCCAGACGATATTGCCCGTCGCCATGTCCGCGCACTCGGCTACGCCGCTGTTGTCCACCGTGTAGAGTTTCCCTTGATGAACCACGCCGGTGCCGATCGTGTTCTTCGTCTTGTCGCGTTGCCACACCGGCGTCGCGTTCCTGCCGGGCCGAACGGCGGCCGCCGGACCTGAAAAACCGGAAGAGACATAAAGGATTCCGCCGTCGTAAACGGGCGACGGATAGACCAGATCTCCCAGCCCTCCGGCGGACCACAGCTTCTCCCCCGTCGCGGGTTCGAAGGCGGTAATGCCGCCGGGCAGCGCGGCGATCAACTGCTCCTTGCCGTCCACGGTAATCACCGCCGGCGACGCCCAGGAGCCGTACATGTCCTCCGGTTTCCAATTGGCGAAGACCTTGCCCGCGCCCTTCGGAATCTCGTATCTCCAAAGCTGCTTGCCGGTCTTCTTGTCGAACGCGGCCAGAAACGAACGGTCGCCAGGACCGAAGTTCAAATAGACTCGGTCCCCGTGCAGAACGGGCGAGGAGCCGTATCCCCACGTGTGCCGCTGTAGGCCAAGGTCGTTGTGCCACAGCCGCTTCCCTGCAAAGTCGAAGGCCGCCAGTCCGGACGAGCCAAACCACGCGACGACAACTTTCCCATCGGTGACCGGCGACGCGGAGGCGTAGGGGTTCGTCGCATGCGTGGGTTCGTCGCCTTTGAACGTGAACCCGGCCTGCCAAAGCTGCTTGCCGCTGGCGGCATCCAGGCACAGCAGCAACCGTTCACCGCTCTGTTTCCGGGCCTGCGCCAGGAACACACGGCCACCCCAAACAATCGGCGTCGAGTTATTCGCCTCAGGCAGCGGAGTCCGCCAGCGAACCTGCTCCTTGGTCCAGCCAGCCGGAGCCCTCTCGCTGGAGACCCCATTGTTGGCCGGCCCCCGCCAGGAAGGCCAATCGGCGGTAAAGGCGGCGGCGGCAAGCAGAAAAACGCATCGGAACATGCTTCCATGGTAGGCGCAATCGGGGCTGATTTTCTTAGGCAGGCAGCCTTGGCGTCAACCAAAAACACCCGCTACTCGGAGCCAGAGTGCAATTGGACGACGGTGTTCCGGGACTCCACCCTTGCTTCCGCGCAGGCGCCGCCATCGGAACAGATTCGATTCAACCCTGCTTCGATTTTGGCTCCTGTGCTTCAGCCGCTAGAATAGCTGAACAGCGGATTCATCGCCCTGAGTTCGCCGCCAAGTCGGGTTTACTGGCACATCGTCGACGATGGCAACGCGTTTCGTGCCGAACTCGACGTTCCTATTGGGCGATTCCTAGACGGCGGCGAGCCGCCTCCGCTTCGCTACCGGCTCCGGATGACGCCAAACGTGGAGCTAGAGGTGTAACGCGCACGGCCGTGCCAATGAACTCTTCGAGCTTGCTTATCCCGGCGCTACCCATGTCCGATTTCAGGCGGGCGATGTGCTGGTTGATCGCCTGGTCTCTAGCGGCTTGAAGGCCGGAAAGACCGGCAGGAGGAGCCCCTAAGAATGCAGGATTTACGCGAGCGTTGTCTTTGCGGAACTTGTCGATGACGGCCTTGGCAGCGCGGTCATGCTTCGATACGGCTTCCATGCAGGAGCGCGCGACCGACTTCAGCGCCGCGTCTTCGGCCTCTGTAAGTTTCAGCCGGCGACGGTAGAATTCCTTGAAGGGCGCTGAGTTCTTCCCTGCCGCCTCTTCTTGCTTGGCTTTCCGGTCGAGATCATCGACCCGCCGGAGAACTGCGAAATAGGTTTCTCTTTTGGTATCTACGTCTGTAGCGGCATAGGGGGATTTGCCGCTTGCTGCCTGCGCCATCGCCAAGGGAGAAAGGGCGGCGGCAAGGGAGAATAGCAAAGCCATCGCCGGTTTCGGAGTTGTGTAAACCATGTGTCTGTCGCTCATCTCGAATGGCTCCTCAAGGATCGTTACCGGGGCCGGCGCTTCTTGATCATTTTCTGGGCGCTCGATACGATCCACTCGGGATACGCCGACATATCAACGCCGGTCAAAACCTCCGCAGCGAGGCCGGAGTCAATGGTTACAAGGGTTTGGAGACCTAGTTCGCGAATTTCCTGATAGGGGGACTGCAACCATTGAGCGGCATCCTCTACGCCCGCTTCTGGCCGGCCATATACCCGCCGCGCCGCGTCGGCGCGAGCGATCACTCTCGCGCAGTCGATTAAGGCTGCAAACTCTTGCACTGCCTTCTCGGATCTCTTGCGATTAACTTCGTCCGCCGGCTTAGCTACCGTCCTACTCTGCTGCAACTCCCGCAACTTGATGTCTTGATAGTCGAAATCGGCTTTGATCAGCGGTTCGACGTACTTTTCCCAAGCTTCCTTCGACTCAGCACTGACATCGACAAACTCCTCGCCGCGCAATTTTGCTCTTCGGTAGGTGAAGATGGGAAACCAATCAACGTTTACCTGATCACGTGCGACAAGCTCAGACAGACCGTCGTGGTCAGTATCAATAAGCTGAGAACGCAAGTCGACATCGCCAAAAGAGTGAGTCGAGACAACTTCGCATGTGCGATTCTGGCAGTAGATCGCCTTGATACTATTGAAAAACGCTCTGCCCGTCACATCGACGAGGGCCACGAGATGAACTCGCCCTTTCACCAGTGGAACGAAGCGGAACTCTTTGACCGCGTAAATCTTGTCCCCAAACTCTTCATCACCGTATAACTCTTGCAGCAAGTCGGAGACGTTCCACTCGTTTACGTGGCTCCACGCACCCGGATCCGCGCTCAGCGGCCATTGAAATGTTACGTCACGATTAATCGTCCTTCGTGTCAGCGATTGTTCGAACGGTAGCGCCTGTCCGTCTGTATACGGTAAGCTCAGTGCTGCCGTGAGACAAATCGAACAAATTGACTTGCAGATAACGTCGTTCCTAGTAGGCATTGTTCCTCACACGGGTTACATAAGGCTTCGCTATCGGATTTCTCTCATTCAACCTAAATCCGGCAGTTGGCGGCGACCCCAACGGGCGTAACGCGCTCCGCGGCGAAGGCAAAACCCGCAAAGTC
>VFZO01000279.1 GCA_016871155.1 Acidobacteriota bacterium
TTTCCACCCCATCGGACGCGACTGTTGGTTCGCCACCTCCCGCCCGACGCGATGTCGATATTGGCCGTGGTCCGCCTTGGGCTCGTGAAAACCGAGGCTCACGCCCAGCAGTCCGCTGCCAGAACTACGTCCTACTCTGTTGTTCTATTTCTTACCAGCCCCTTAGGTTGACGGCGTGCCGGTCACGGTGCCGGGGCCCATGACGGAGCGCTCGTGGACCGCGTCGTTTGTGCGCGGGACCGGAGGAGGCGGTTGGCGCGCGGCGGCGGCGGAGGATAGTGACGGGTTGCGAAAGACGCACGGATTGCAGGGCCCGGTGGACGACGCGTTCATGAGCCGCTTTGCGATTGTGAAGCCCACGGGCAAGCCTTTGGCGCCGGGCGCGGCGGCTTGGGTGGATGCGGAGATGAATCGCGCGATTGCCGAATGGCGCCGGCACTTCCGCGGCGAGGCGATTGTGCGCAAGGATACCGAAGTTACAAGCGAGGACGTGCTGACGGCGAATCTGATCTTGTGGGGCGACCCGGGGAGCAACCAGGTGCTGGGGCGGATGATGAGCCAGTTACCCGTGGGATGGAACGCGCAGGATGTGACGGTGGGAAAGAAGACGTTCGCCGCCTCGACGCATGCGCCGATTTTGATTTACCCGAATCCGCTGAACCCGAAGAAGTATGTGGTGGTGAACTTGGGCTTCACGTTCCGCGAGTATGACGATCTGAACAACGCCCGGCAGGTTTCGAAGCTGCCGGACTTTGCGGTAGTGGATCTGAGCGTGCCGCCGGATTCGCGCTGGCCGGGGCGGATAGCGCATGCGGGATTCTTTGACGAGCGGTGGCAGGTGACGATGCAGGCGCCGGCGGCGGGAGCGGCTGAGGAGAAACCGGCCGTGGTGGTGGAAAAGGTACAGGCGCAGAAGACGGGGAACTAGGCTAGTTTATACCGAACAATCGCGGCGCGGACCTGCTTGATCTGATAGGGTTTCGCCATGGAACCGCGGGGCTGCAAATTCAAGATCTCAGCGACCCCAGCCCGGCTGAAAATGTGATGATCGCCGCGTATTCTCTCCTCAAATCCGAGGCCCGCTAGCCCGCATATCTCACAGGCTTTCTGCTGCGACGCGCGATAAGGCCGCGTCTACTTCGTTGCGCTTGCTCACCGTGCTCGACAAACTGTTCAAGTATGCCTCCGCGCGCTGAGCGGCGCACGCCTCGTATCCACGGCCGTCTCGCGCATCTCGCGACGAAACCCCATGAGATCTGCGAGCTAACAACGATCGAAGATCCTCAAAGCGGATGTTCGCATCCGAGGCACCGCTCAAGATCTGTTGAAGGAGTCGCTTCCGCACCTTTCTTATTATGAGGCTCTTATTATGAGGCGTCTCGGCGGGAATCGACGGCGTACCTACTTCGGTAGCTTCGGCGAAGCAGCGGTCGTGAAGTACGTTCGCCTGACTTGGCAACTTCCACGCCACCGGTGTCCTTCGCCTCGGGTGTAAGGCTGCATCTCTGAATCCAGCCTACAAGGCCTTGTAGCAGCGGCGGGTTTCGTTGCACTCGTAGTCACCCACTTCGCGGTTGTCCGGCCCGATGCAGTTTTGCGTTTGGTTGCACCAGAACGAGCCGTCGCCGGAGGGGATGTGGTTTGGATCCCAGGAGTCGATGAAGATGCCCTTCCAGAGCAGATAGAAGCAGCGGTCATCGTCAACGCGCGTATTGCCAGGGAGTTCCATGAGTCTAGGCTAGCGCAAGCAGCCGATGAGGTTGTCTCATTGTCCAGGAACAAAAGCAAGAGGCCGTCGGGGAGCAACCCCACCGGCCTCGGCGTGCACTGCGATCAAGTTGACTGGATCAGGCCTTGGCCGCCGCCAGCAACGCACGCTTCACGGCGACCTTCACCAGGTCCACCTTGTACGCATTCCCCGACAACGGAGCCGCACCCTGCGCCGCCGCCGCGCCGGCCTGCGCTGCGACGTCCTCGCTGATCGACTTACCCGAAAGCATCGCTGCGTCCACCTTCACGGGCGTGGGGCCGACGTGACCGAGATAGATCGACGCCGACTGCACGCTGCCGCCGCTCATCTTGAGCGCCACGGCCGCGGCGACGAGAGGCCAGTCCATGCCTTCGCGCTGACGCACTTCATAGAGACCGCTCTTCATGCCTTGGGAGGGGATCACCACTTCGGTGACGATCTCGTTCGGCTTGAGGTCGATCTCGCGCTGATCGTTCGTGGACGGAGCGACGAAGAAGTCCGCCACGTTCACTTTGCGCGAGCCCGAAAGACCGGCAATGGTGGCCGTAGCGCCGAGCGCCGCGAGCACAGGCGCGTAGCTGGAGGCGCTGACGAACTTCGCCGGCCCCTTGGGGAAGATGGCGTGGAATTCGTTCTGCCCGTCGGCAACGAGATCCTTGCCGTCCTTCATCGCGAGCAGGCCGAAGCCGTTGCGGAAGTACCAGCAGCGCGGGCGCTGGCACAGGTCACCGCCGATGGTGCCCATGTTGCGCAGTTGCGGCGAGCCGATGCCGAGCGCCGCCGCCGCCAGGGCCGGAGCCATGCGGCGCACGAGCGCGTTCTCCATCAGCTCATCCGACGTCACCGTGGCGCCGATGCGGAGACCCGCGCCGGACTGCGAGATGCCGCCGAGTTCCCTGATGCCGCGGATGCTGACCACGCGCTTGGGCGTGTGCAGGTAATCCTTCATCAGGCTGATCTGGTCGGTACCGCCGGCGAGGATATTCGCGTCTGCCCAGGAGGAGCCGAGCATTGCGACGGCGTCCTTCACCGTCGTGGGATTGGCGTATTCAAACGGATGCATGTTATGCCAGTCTCCTTTTAGCAAGAGCGTTGAGAACATTGCGCGGGGTAAGCGGCAGCACCGGCACGCGGACGCCAATGGCGTTGGCCACGGCGTTGGCGATGGCGGTGACGCCGGGCACGGCCGAGGGTTCGCCGAGGCCGATGACGCCGCGCTTGTCGTGATCGGGCGTAATGTCCATCTTCGATTCGAGTTCACCGATGTCGCCGGCGAGCGCGAGTTTGTAGAACTCCATGTCGCCGTTGAGCACGCGGCCCGTCGCTTCGTCCATCACGCGTTCTTCCATGATCGCCGCGCAGATCGACATGATCATGCCGCCGTGCATCTGCCCGTCGGCGAGCTTGGGATTGACGATGAGACCGCAATCCTGCACGCCCACCATCTTATTCATCTTGACGACGCCGGTTTCGATGTCGACACTGACGTCGGCCATCTGCACGCCGCCCACGCCAGCCGTGGACATGCCGCGGGGGTTGCGCGACTCAAACCTTTGCGTCTCGGAGATGGTGTTCACGCCGAGTTTCGCACAGGCCGCTTTCCAGGTGAGGTTCTTCGAAGAGTTGCCTTTCACCTGAATGCGTCCGTCCACCGCTTCGAGTTGATCGGGCGCGACGCCGAGCGACTGTGCGGCCACTTCAAACAGCTTGTCGAGCGCCGCCACGGCTGAAAGCCGCGACGAAGCCGACACGCCGCCGATGGTGGTGGAGCCGCCCGAGGCGCCGGACTTCGGCAAAGACGAGTCGCCGATCTTCAGCGTGATGTCCTTCATCTGCAGGCCGAGCGTCTCGGCCACCACTTGCAGGATCGCCGTCCGCGTCCCGGTGCCGATGTCCTGCGAACCGAGTTCGATGACCACACTGCCGTCAGGGTTGATGGTGGCGCGGCATTCGGAGTTATGGCCGAGGCCGCCCCAGGTGCCGAGCGCCAGACCCAAGCCGCGCTTCACCGGTCCCTGCGAGGCGCCGCGGGGCTTCCAGTTCTGCTTCCAGCCGATCATGTCGGCGGCCTGCCTGAGCTGCGATTCGTAAACCGCCGCGCGCGCGGTGGCGCCGAGGTTCTTGCCGAAGAAGTCCAGCGGATCCATGCCGAGCTTGGCGGCGAGGTCATCCATTGCCGACTGCGTGAGGTAGCACAACTGCGGATGGTTCGGCGCACGCCAGGCGCGCGAGGTGCCGGCGTTGGTGGCAACCGCCGTGTGGTTAATCCGGCGATTGGGAATGTTGCGGAAGACATAGGGCAGCAGATCGGCGTTGATGCCGCCACCGACAAAGCCGCCGGTCATCCAGGTGATCGAATCCCACGAAGTGATGGCGCCGTCTTTTTGGGCGGCGATCTTCACCTTGCCGAACAGCGACGGCCGGACGCCGGCGATGGTGAGTTCGGGGTTGCGGTCAAGGTACAGCTTGACGGGCTTGCCGCCGCTCGCCTTGGACAGCTTCGCCGCAGCGACACCCCACTTGTCGGCTTGGAACTTCGAGCCGAAGCCGCCTCCGATGAAGTCCATGTGCGTATGAACTTTGGTGGCGGGAACGCCGAGGCTCTTGGCAAGATCGTCGCCGACCGCCGAGACGTTTTGCGTGGACGGCCAGAACTCGACTTTGTCGCCGTTCATGGCGGCCACCGAACCGTGCGGCTCAAGGCAGCAGTGCGTGATCACCGGAATGCCATATTCGGCTTCGTGCACCACGTCGGCCTGCTTGAAGGCGGCATCGGGATCGCCCGACACCACTTCGCCGGCGGGCTTGGCGCGGTTGCCCACTTTTTCGAGCTTGTCCTCGCGCACCAGGTGCGGGAGAACTTCGTAGTCCACCTTGATCCTGGTGAGCGCCTCGCGGGCCACTTCTTCGCTGGTGGCGGCAACGGCGGCCACTTCGGCCATCGCCCAGTTGATCTCGTCGCCCACGGCCGCCATCAGTTCGATGGCCGTGACGCCCGGCATCGCCTTGGCGGCGCCGACGTCGATGGCGCGGATCTTGGCATGCGCGTGCGGGCAGTGCAGGAGCGCCGCGTGGAGCGTGCCGGACGGGCGCACGTCGGAGTTGTACTTGGCTTTGCCGGCCGCCTTTTCGATGCCGTCGACGCGCGAGATGCGCTTGCCGATCAGGCGGCGCTGTTCCATCGGCGGATAGGAGAAATTGCTAGGCATTGTTACCTCCACGCAGCGTGCCCGAGGCTTCCTGCACGGCCTTGCGCAGGCCGACGTAGGTGCCGCAGCGGCAGATGTTGCCGCCGAGGCCGGCTTTGATCTGTTCGTAGGTGGGTTTGGGGGTCTTGTCGAGGAGTCCCTTGGCCGCCATCATCATGCCAGGCGTGCAGTAGCCGCACTGCAGTCCGTCCTGGTTGGCGAAGGCGGGAATCAGCGGATGGCTCTTGCCGCCCGCGGTGAGCGACTCGATGGTCTGGATGCTCTTGCCCTGAACGTCAATGGCGAGCACCGAGCAGGCGTAGTTGGTCTTGCCGTTCACCAGGACGGTGCAGGCGCCGCAGGTGCCGCGGTCGCACACGCGCTTGGCGCCGGTGAGTTCCAGGCGGTCACGCAGCGCATCGAGCAGCGTGGTGCGCGGTTCCACCGGCACCTTGGTGGGCTTGCCATTGATGTTCAGAGTGATTGAGGCCTCGCCGGCGGCAGTCACCGGCGGGGGAGCAGGCGCGGCGGCGGCCTCCTGCTGATCGAGCAACGCGGCGCCCAAGGCGCCCGAGGTCGCGCCCGCGCCACGGAGAAATCCGCGGCGGGAAAAGCCTTGCTCGGGGGCGGGATTCACTTCGGGTTCTTTTTTCGAACTCACGCCACACCATCCTTTCGCTGAAGTTTAACTTTGGCCGGCCAGCAGGCTGCACAAAAAAGTGCCGGCAGCCAGGCCGGGGTCTATTTAGCATCGACTATATCAAGGTAGCACTGGTAGGTTCAACTCTGTGCAATGCCGCCCGAACGAAGATGCCGTCTGGAAGGGCCGGGGTTACTTTTCCATTAGATTTTCGCTATCGTGAGAGATCGATTTACCGATGAGAGCTCCAATGAGCCGCATTGGACCGGCTGCGCTGCTATTCGCCTCCGTCTTGGCCCAGGCTGACCCGCTGTGACGCCCGAGCCCATCTCACGTCACGCGTTGGGGCCCCGCCCAGGGCTTGCCGGAGGAGTCTTTGACTTCCCTGCTTCAGGACCGGGACGGTTTCCTGGGGATCGCCACCCTGAACGGACTAGTCCAATTCTATGGCGCGCGCTTCAAAGTATCGTTGCCGCAGGTTGGCGACGAACCGGGTTCGCCCTTAATTCGGACTTCGGTTAACGACCAAAGCACGGGTTCGATTTGGGCCTATCTCTTTACCAGCCGTCAAATTGCGCACTTCGACGGCCAGCGCTTTGAGTCGTCGGCGGCGTGGCCGCGAGGGCCGCGGGCAGGCTTATTTCAATGGCGCGGCCGCACGGTGCTGCTCAATGGAACCACGCTGCAGGAGCCAGGGGCCAGCGGGACGCTGAACACGGTCTTGGCAGCGCCGCCCGAGGTGGCCGGACAGATCGCCGCGGTGGCTGACGGCAACTCGGAGCAGTTCACCTGGGTGGGCCTGGAAGACGGCCGGATATTCCGGGTGAACGGTTCGAGTTGGCATTTGCGCGCCACTGTACCAGGCCCGTTGACAGGTCTGGCCTTCGATGCCAAACGCGATAATGTGTGGGGTGTCTACGCCCGGGGGGTGGTGGAGGTTCCGGCAGAGGGAGGGCCCGCACGATTCCACGGCCTGGACGGAGCCTACTCCCTCAGCGTCGATGGCGCCGGAGCGCTGTGGGTGGGCTCTTTCGAGTCTGGTCTACACTGGAAGCCGCCGGGCGAGCCGCTGGCGCCTTTCGATGCACCCGGATTGCCCGCGCACGGCGTAAACGCGTTGTTTCAGGACCGCGATCGGAACCTCTGGATCGCTACATCCGCGGAGGGGCTCTTCCGGCTGTCACGCCCGTTGTTCACTCATTGGGGGCAGCCGGAAGGGTTCGGAGCCGGGACCATCCGCAGCGTGCTGGAGTCCGAGCCGGGCGTGCTTTGGATGGGCGATACTGACGGCACCGTACGGCGCCGGACGGTGAAGGGAATCGAAACGGTAGTCAAGCCCAAGGGTGGCATCGTAAGCTTCGTCTCCGATGGCAAGGGGGCGATGTTGGCGATCGCGCGCGCGGACTGGACCCGGCTCGACGGTGGCGGCGGCGGGCGCATCTTGCGGGGCCGGGTTCCGTCGGGCTCAACGCTCCGGGGGGGCACCTACTCACCAGTGCTGAAGGGATTCCGGCTCCTGGCCGAAGACGGGATGTGGCCGCTGGATGCCGGCGGGCATTCGCTAGAGCGGGAGCGCGTGGTGGATCTGCCGCCTAACCCGGGGCTGTATGCGTCGGTGATCGAATCGGAGCGCGGGGACACGTGGGTGTGCGCCAGGACCGGGGTTTACAGTGTCCGCAACGGGTGCGCCGAACGTCTGGCGGCGAACTGGGAACACCCGAACGTCTATTCGCCGTTTGTCTGTTACGCCGATCGAGAAGGCGACTTGTGGGTGGGGATGAACGGCGGCGGGTTGTTCCGCGTGCGCAACGGCGAGGTGCGGCGATTGCGGGCCGCGCCCGGCGACCCGTTGTTCTTCATTTATGGACTGGCGAGGATCGCTCAGGGCATTTGTGGATGGCGTTACGCGTCCGCCTCACCCGTTTTGCCAAGGCCAAGCTCAACCAGACGCTGGATGCGGGCGGCGGCGATTTTCCACACAAGGGCCCCCAGGTCTGGGACACGCGCGATGGACTACGCAGCGCCAATTTCGGGCGCACCAACTTCCCGCTCGGAGCGCTGGAGCCAGCGCAAACACTGCGGTTTGTTTCGCTCGCCGGACTGGTGGCGGTAGACACCGAGAGGGCCTGGGGCGAGCCGGCCGCGCCACATCTGTTTATCCAAAGCGTCCAGGCAGGTTCAAACCCGCTCACACCGCAAAACGGCGTCGGACACACCCAGGCCGGTGGCGAGGCGCTACGGGTGCAGGCAGACGCAGTGTCCTTGTCGCAAGGACAGGTTCCGCCCATTCGATACCAGCTGGAAGGACTGGCTCAGGGTTGGAGCCAAGCCTCGCCCGGGCATCTGGCCGAGTTTGTGAACCTTGCGCTGGGCGAGTACAAGTTCCGGGCGCAAGCCCGGTTGGCGGACGGCAACATGGGGCCGGACACCCCGCTCCTCACCGTGGTTGTCGATTCCCACTACTACCAAACGTTCTGGTTTCGCACGCTGCTGGCCACCGTGGCGGGGCTGACGATCGGGGCGATGCTGTGGTTCCGCGAAAGAGCCTTGCAGCGCGAGAAGATTGCGCTGGAGAACCGGGTGGCCGAGCGAACCACCGATCTGGAGGCGGCGCTGGCAGCGGCCGAACGCGCCACGCGCGCCAAGAGCGAGTTTCTCGCCAACATGAGCCACGAGATCCGCACGCCGATGAACGCGGTGTCCGGCATGACCAGCTTGCTGCTGGACATGAGACTGACGCCGGAGGCGCGCGAGTTTGTCAACATACTCCGCACTTCTTCCGAGGCGCTGCTGTCGATTATCAACCTAAATCCGGCAGTTGGGGTGGCCGGTCGGGCATGAAGTGATGGATACTCAACGGGATGGGCGAAGAAAAGAGCGTACCGGTCGTTCACCCAAAAGGTGAAGAAGAAAACCCGGAGTTGCGGTATCCGTCACCACGCCGGATCGAGACCTTTGGCGGCAGCGTGGAAGTCCGCTGGGCCTAGGACGGTGGGATGAGCTTGCAC
>VFZO01000280.1 GCA_016871155.1 Acidobacteriota bacterium
GCTCAAAACGGAAATGTGGGATTGGTCTTGCCGCCGCGGCCCCACACCCGAATCAAGTCGAACTTATTCGGTTCCTTCCAGGAGTACGGCTGCTCCTTGTTGTCGAGCTGAATCTTGGGCGGCGACATCCCTTTTTCGATGCGCTCCCGCCACTGCCATGGCTTGACGTGGGTCCAGAAGTCCTCTCGGCGGAAGCGGGTACCGGCATCGAGCATCAGCACGCGAGCGCCATGGTTCACGGCGAGGTTCCAGGCGGCCATTCCACCCGCCGCGCCGCTGCCGATCACGATGACGTCATGCACTTCGGGCGACGATTGCACAAACATTATGCGTCCTCGTTGTGGGTGCAACCCTTAAATTCGCGAAGGAAGGTGTTCGCGTTCCAGCCCAGTTCCACCTGCAGGCCCTCGCGGGTGCCGTAGTAGCCGTCGATCGTCAGATCCTTGAACTGCGTGAAAATACGCTTCGGCTCGCCAGTGGAGCGGCTCCACGCGGTCAGCAGCGCCACGGCGTCGCCGGTCAGAAATTTCTGTCCGCGTACCCAGGCAAGGTCACGCCGTAGGCGCGCGCCGAGGTTCTTGTTCGTGAACGCCTGCCAATCCACGTAAAAGTGGACTCCAGCGGCAGCGGCACCTGGCGTATCGGACGCAGGGAGGATCGTTTCCACAATGCGCGCCAACAGCTCCATCTCCGCCGGCTTGAAATACCGGACTGCCTTTTTGGCAGGCGGTGTCCCAGGGACTTCGTGATGCTCCTGCGCCACCGCCGCTGCGGCCGCGCCAATTTGAATCAACTCTCGTCGCGAGTTCATTGGATTTGTCCGATTGTACCCCGCGCCGTTGCCCGTTAGTCTTGTATCGAGGGTAGCCCAACACTACGATTTCCCGCTGAAACTGCTATTCCGGCGTTTCTCCGCAGTCGTGGCGAAAAGACTCTTCGGAGACATCATGCTCGCGATCCTAACGGACGGTGGCAAAGAAAGGGTGATGACGTAAGGGATCGAAGAATTGGGGTTGTTGCCGAAACAGGAGGGGGCGCAGGCCGGGCGAATTCTCGCCGCGCCGGCCCGCGAAGCTGTTTTCGAATAGTTAACCGGCGAGTGAGCGGGCCGCTTCCAGCGCGGTGTCGTAGTTCGGGTGGTTGCCGACTTCGCCGACATATTCGACGTGCCGGATGACGTTGGCGCCGTCCACCACGAAAATGGCCCGGGCTTCGATGCGCAGGTCCTCAATCAGTGTCCCGTAGGCTTGGCCAAAGCTGCCTGTACGATGGTCCGAGAGCATGACAAGATTGTCGACGCCCATCGCGCCGCACCAGCGCTTCATGGCGAACGGCAGGTCCATCGAAATCGTATAGATCTTCACATTCGGAAGTTTCGTGGCTTCCTCGTTGAACTTCTTGGTTTGCAGGTCGCAAACCGGGGTATCGAGCGACGGAACCACGCTGAAGACGCGAACACCGGAACCGGTGCCGGCCAGTGTCACGGCTTTTAAACTCGTATCGACTGCTTCGAAATCAGGCGCGGCGTCTCCCACCTTCAATTCGGGTCCGACGAGGTTCTTGGGGTTTCCGCGGAGTGTGATGGCTGCTGTTCGAATCATAGAGAGATTCCAGGATAGCAGCCCCGGAACTTACTGTCCCCGGGCGAATCGCAGGGAACGCATCATCTCTTGAAACTCGGGCTCGGCCACCCGCCACCGGCTTTCGGGCGCGACGAAGATGCCCATGAACATCCCGGAACGGTGCATCACGGTGAGGACTATAACGTTCTCCCGCTCGCCCCGGCGCAGGCCTGAAACGTTGGTCATCGGAACAATTCTTCCGTCCAAGCCATCTACGCGGACACTTTGTACGTTCCCGGCGGTCTTGAGTTCGGGCTGGCCCTGCTGCATCCCGCGGATGAGCTGTTCCGTTTCCCGGTTGAGGTCGCTCGACTGGGGCCGTCCAAAATTCAGGATCACGCCGTGGCCGATGTCCTCCTGGCCGTTTTGCCCGCGAACGATTCCGTCCTGCGGAGCTACGGTCGCCGAGACGCCGTCCTGCCCGTTGCGCCCGGCCCAATCGCCGGGATAGGCAATGGCGTAGAGCGAGTTTTGATAGACGCGGAAGCCCTGCGGCGCGTTGATCGACACGGGCGGTCCCTGCGGTGCTTGCACCTGGCCGCCGCCTTGTTGGGGCTTGGGAGGCGCCGGCAATCGTTTGATCACTTCCCGGGCGGAGGTCAACTGTGGAGAGATCGCGCTCGGCATGTATTCGCGTTGCGGGTAGAACTTCATGTCCTTCTCGATGTTCTTGATCCGATTCCCGGGATTGGGATGGCTGGCGAACATCTCGGCAAACCGGCCGTTGCGGCCGCCTTCGGCCTGCAGCTTTTCAAAGAACCGGGCGAGTTCGACCGGGTTGTAGCCGGCTTTGTGGACCAGACGCGCACCGAACAAATCGGAATCGTTCTCCGCGGTGCGCGAGAACTTCATCAACACGCCGTTGGCTCCGAGGCCGATTCCCAGTTGCGTAAGTGTGCCCGTCAGCCCGCCCTTATCGAAGATCCCGCCGGCGATCATCGCGGGGATTTGGATCAGGTTGGCCTTCGATGCCTGATTGGTGCCATGGCGCAGCGCGACGTGACCCATCTCATGCCCAAGCACGCCGGCAATCTGGGCTTTATTGTCAGCCGCGGCGATCAGACCGGTGTGGACGTACATTGGCCCGCCCGGCAACGCGAAGGCGTTGATCGAGGGATCGTTGACGACCTTGAACGTAAACGGAAACGTTTTGCCCTCGATTCCGGCCATCAACTTCGTTCCTATTTCATTCACGTAGTTGTGCAGGACGGGATCGCTGACAATTTGAAATTGCCTTTCGATCTCCTGAGCGTACTCGCGCCCCATTTGGACATCCTGATCGGGGGAGAAAAGGTTCCAGCCCGGCTTCAGCGTGCGCTGCTTTTCGGCCCCGAAGAGCAGCCCAAGGGGCAAAAGCAGTTGTGGGATCAGGCGGCGGTAGTTCATGGAAGTGGTCGTCCTTTATCAGCCGTAGGATGCCACTTTTGGCACCAGAGTTGCAAAGGGGCCGTTTATACTAGATAGATGTTGACGCCCACAGACAAGATATGGTTTAACGGACGCCTCATCGGATGGGATGACGCGAAGATTCACGTGCTAAGCCACGTGGTGAGCTACGGCAGTTCGGTTTTCGAAGGAATCCGGTGTTACTCAACCCCCAAAGGGCCACGCGTGTTCCGGATTCGCGAACATTACCGGCGGCTGCTGGATTCGGCCAAGATCTACCGGATGGAGAAAATTCCGTTTTCGGTGGACGACATGTGCAACGCGACGCTTGAGCTGATCCGCGTCAACCAGCTCGACGCCTGCTATGTACGCCCCATTCTGCTTCGCGGCTACAAGGATGTCGGGGTGCTGGGCATCAATAACCCGCTCGACCTTTATATCGCCTGCTGGGAGTGGGGAAAGTACCTGGGCGAGGAAGCGTTGGCGCAGGGTGTGGACGTCTGCATCTCCAGTTGGAACCGCATCGCGCCGAACACACTGCCCGCACTCTCAAAGGCGGCGGCGAACTACATGAATTCGCAACTGATCCGCATGGAGGCTCACTTCAACGGTTATGCCGAAGGCATCGCGCTGGACGTGAACGGCTACGTATCCGAAGGCTCCGGCGAGAACATCTTCGTGATCCGGGACAACAAGATCGTGACGCCTCCGCTGGGCAATAGCGCGCTGCCGGGCATCACGCGGGACTCGGTGATCAAGCTGGCTCGCGGGCTGGGATATGAACTGACCGAGTCGATGATTCCGCGTGAAATGCTCTACATCGCCGACGAGGTGTTCTTTACTGGCACGGCGGCGGAGGTGACGCCGATCCGGTCGATCGACAAGATCCAGATCGGCGGCGGCTCTCGCGGCCCGGTTACGGCGAAAATCCAGAAAGCGTTTTTCGATGTCATCAACGGCGCGGCGCCGGACACCGAAAATTGGTTAACGGCTGTTCCGGCTCCGGTCAACGCTTGAGCCGGTAAGGGGGCGGCACTCCAAGTCTGATCCCGGTATTCGCCATTCGCTCGGAGGGGAGAAGAATTTTGCGGATGCTGGGGCTGGCTCTTCGTGTCGCCTCCCTTTGCCTGGCTTCAGGGTGCGGCTTGCGCCGCAACCGGCGCACGATGAGCGTCGGGCACCGGCGGAGGGTCGAATCTGTTCTAAACGAAATCCGCGGGCGAGCGCTCCGGCCACCTCCCCCGAGATCAGCCTCGTGCACCACAACCCGCGGAATCAGATTAGTTGTACCAGTTTCCGCGCGCCTTGGCTAGGGCAAACGCCGCAGAACTCACAAATTTTATTTTCTTTGTTTTGATATACTTAGGGATCTGTCTCTGAGAATTTCTTGTGGATAAAACACCATGAACCAAAAATGTTTCGGCGTGGATGCCATACGCGGCGAACGCATCGCCATTGAGTTCGATTCGACCCTCCGCATAGTGGACGACTTAGTTGAACCAGGCCCCCAACTGCCCTTCGTAGCGCCCGGCTTCATCGACCTCCAGGTGAACGGCTACGACGGCGTCGACTACAATTCGCCGGTCACACCTCACGAGGACATCGCCCGGTCCCTGCGGACTCAGTTCGCCTGCGGCACGGCTCGCCTGTTGCCCACCGTCATCACCGGAAGCCGCGAGGGAATGCTTGGTTCTTTGCGAAACCTGCACGCCGCGAAGCAGGCGATTCGCGAAGGCGTTGCGATCGAGGGCTACCATGTGGAGGGCCCGCATATCGCCGCGGAGGACGGGCCGCGGGGAGCGCATCCGCGCCAGCACGTTCGCCCGCCAGATATCGACGAGTACAAGCGCTGGCAGGAGGCCACCGAAGGATTGGTCAAGCTTGTGACCATCGCCCCGGAATGGCCGGAGGCGCCGGAGTACATCGAGCACTTGGTGCGGGACGGCGTCACCGTCGCGATCGGCCACACAGCCGCTGAGGGGCGGCATATCCGTGCGGCCGTGGAAGCCGGCGCGACGCTCTCGACCCACCTTGGAAACGGGGCCCATGCCGTTCTGCCGCGCCATCCCAACTACATTTGGGACCAGCTCGCCGAGGACCGGCTGAATGCCGATTTCATAGCCGACGGAATCCACATCGGCGCCACCTTTCTAAAGGTAGCGCTGCGTGCGAAGGGCGTGGAGCGTTCGATTCTGGTCACCGATGCGAGTTCGCCGGCCGGCGCCAAACCAGGACGTTACATGCTCGGAGATCAGGCCGTGGACCTGACCGGAGACGATCGCGTCGTGCTCGCGGGCCAAACGCGCCTTGCGGGCTCCGCGTTGAAGATGCACCGGGGCATTGAGATCTTGATGTGCGACGCGGGCCTGACGTTGGGCGAAGCGATTACCATGGCCACCCGCAACCCGGCGCGCGTGGGCCGCATCTCCGGCCGGCAGCGTGGTCTGGTGGCCGGCGATCGCGCCGACCTGGTTCTCTTCCGGTTGACCGGCGGCCGTGTCGAAATTCTGGAGACTTGGATCGGCGGCGAGCGGTTTTATCAAACGACTAACTAATATTCGGGCAGGTGGGCAGGCGAAACGGATCGCCTTGGAGTAGAATCGAGTCTTACCAATGCCGGACGAGAATGTCGAGATTACGGCGTATCTTCGTCGTCTCCGGGACGGAGATTCTACCGCCGAGGATGATTTGGCGAATGCTGTGTATGGCCGCATGCGCGAGATGAGCCACGCCTTGATGAGAGCCAATCCCGGCCATCCGAGCGTCCGCCCAACCGCGCTAGTCAACGAAGTGCTCCTCGAATTAATGCGCCTTCGGACCGTCGAGTGGAACGACCGGATCCATTTTTACAGGGCCGCTTCGCGGCTGATGCGGCGCAGGCTCATCGACTATATCCGCCACAGCAATACCAAACGGCGTCCGCCTCATGAGATGCGGACCGATTTGGACGACGGTGACCTCGACCGCTTGGCGGCCGTGCACCCGAATCGTTTCGAAGAGATTTACGCGGTCCATGAAGCCTTGGACAAATTGGGGGAACTCGACCCGCCGCTGGCGGAACTCGTGGAAATGGTCTACTTCGGCGGAGTGACGATCGCCGCGGTCGCGGAACTTCGGGGCGTCTCCACGAAGACGGTGTTGCGGCATTTGGACCTCGCGCGGGCGGTGTTGGAAAAATTTTTATCGCCAAAATGTCCTGCGGCGTCCAATTCTCTCGCTTATCCGTTTGACCGGAAATGAACCTTACGCGCTGGCCAGAAGTGAAGTCCACCTACTTCGACGCCGCCGCCCTATCCGAGGCGGAGCGCCCGAGGTTCCTTGTCAACCTCTCGGAGCGTGACCCCGAGCTTGCCGAGATAGTAAAAGGGTTGCTGTCTGACTCGGCTAAGGACGGCTTGGAGATTTCAAAGCCTTGCTGGGGCGAAGGCGACCCGGAGCCTGCCAGAACGCTGCCCGATGGCCACCTGCTGGGCGGCCGGTTCGAGATCACCAACTGCCTCGGAACCGGCGGAGCGGGCGAGGTTTACCGAGCCTTCGACCGCGAACGGCGGGAGTTCGTGGCGGCGAAACTGCTCCATCTGGAGCGGCTTCCAAACGATGCGGCCGAAAGACTCCTGCGAAATGAAGTGCACACGGCCCAGAAGGTAAACCACCGGAATGTGTGCCGGCTCTACGAGTTCTTCCCCTCCCGGGAAAACCAGCGGCCGTTCATAACGATGGAACTTCTAGCGGGGGAGACGCTCGCCGACCGGTTGAAACGCGCCGGCAGATTCTCGATCACGGAGGCGGAACCCATCGTGAAGCAGATGCTCGACGGACTCGAATCGGCCCACAGGGAAGACGTGCAGCATCGCGATTTCAAGGCGTCGAACATCATGCTTGCGGAAGACTCGCGCGTGGTGGTGATGGATTTTGGCTTGGCCTGTGAAGTTCGAGAGGGCGAAGACCTGGGACATACCATCAGCTTGAACAAGTTCGCCGGAACTCTTGCTTATATGGCTCCGGAGCAGATTTTGGGTCAGCAGGCATCCGTTCAATCCGACATCCACGCGTTGGGTGTGGTCCTGTTCGAAATGCTCACCGGCGCCCGGCGCTTCGACGGGGCTACGCCTATGGAGACCGCGTCGCGCCGGCTAAACGAAGAGGCGCCTGAGCCTCGGGTGGACGGCAAGCCGGTGAACCGTAAGTGGGCGGCCGCGATTCGTGCCTGTCTGGAAAAAGACCCGGCGAAAAGGCCCGCCTCCATCGCCGCCTTGCGCGAAATTTTCCGCCACGGCGGCCCCATTCGAATTCCTTACCGCAAGCTCGCCGTCATAACCGGTTTTGTGGCCGCCTGCTGCCTTGTGGGTGCCGGCATCCAAATCGTCAACCAGCGCGAAGCCGCGGCCGAGGCGCGCCGGACGGCGATGGACAGCTTCATGCGGGGCAGCAAGCTGCTGGAGGAGTTCTCGCTGCCGGCGGAACTGGCCGCCGTGCCGCATTTCGAGACTGCGATCAAGGCCGATCCGCACTTCGCGATGGCCATGGCGTCCTTGGCGGAAGTGCGGCTGCTCTTGTCGCGGTCGGATTCCGGCAAGGCGAATGAGCATTTGCAACAGGCGAAAAGCTGGGCCGCCAGGGCCATCGAAATCGATCCCAATCTCGCCGAGGGCCATGTCGTCATGGCGGGTCTGCACCAGTCCGATTGGAACTGGAGGGAGTCGGAGGCCAGTTACCTGCGCGCACTGCAATTGAAACCGCGAATGGCTAAGGCACACCGTTGGTACGCTGGCCTTGTTTTGCAGTTCGGGCGCTTCGACGACGGCATGCGGCACATGCGCCAGGCGATGGAGCTCGATCCGGACGACCGCTCGATGCCGGGCACGGTGGGCCTTTACTATTTCCTCGCGGGCCGCTATCAGGAGGCCCTTACCATACTCGAGCCCGCCGTGCGCGACCTGGACACCGTAAGTCGCAGCGACGGCAGCCGGCACAATTTGGCGCAGGTGTACGCCTACCTGGGAAGCACCACTCGCGGGGAGGAGTCGAAGGCTTACTTCGCCAAGGCTCGGCGGCAGGCGGAGGTGATGCTTGCGATGGAAACGCGCGGGAACAAACCGAAGTTCTCGTTGGCCAGTCAAATTCTCGCGCACGTGCACCTCCTGCAAGGTTCGCGCGAGTTGGCGGCGCCGCACGTTAAAAAGGTGATGGACGCCTACGCCACCGGGCACGCTCCGGCGATGCTGGTCGCATTTCTGTATGCCGCCAGGAACGAAAACGCGGAGGCCGTTCGAGTCTTGAACAAAGGCGTTAGCGATCACGATCCAAGCCTTCTTTACATCCACGTAATCCCATTCTTTCTCGAATTGCGAAAGGACCCTCGATTCCAAGAGGTCATCCACCGCATGGCACTATACCCACATTTCCATTTTGACGTTGCATTGCGAATCTTCGGATGGGCTTCATCATCAATATCCATAGGGGTTTGAACGCGATGAAGATGCACCGGAGGACGACACCCAATGGGTGAGAAACAAAACG
>VFZO01000281.1 GCA_016871155.1 Acidobacteriota bacterium
GGATGTGGGACTCGGATATCTCAGACTCGGGCAGAGCGCGACGACGCTGAGCGGCGGCGAGGCCCAGCGCGTGAAGCTGGCGGCACATCTGGCGCAGTCTTCGAGCGAGGGGACGCTGTTTCTTTTCGACGAGCCCACCACGGGATTGCATTTCGACGACATTCGAAAGTTGCTCGACGCCTTCCAGCGGCTGGTTCAAAACGGCGGGTCGATTCTGTTGATCGAGCACAATCTGGACGTGCTTCGCGCGGCGGATTGGGTGATCGATCTGGGCCCGGAAGGCGGTTCCGGCGGCGGGCGAATTGTTGGGACCGGAACGCCCGAAGAGATTGCGAAGATTGGCGAGTCCCACACGGGACGATTTTTGCGGGAACTACACTGAGAATGTATGCTGCTGCTCCTCGCATTCTGGTTGCAGGCCGCCGATGGCATGAAGGCGCTGGAGGCACGGCAGTACGCTGAGGCGGCTAGACTCTTCTCCGAGGAGGTCAAGAAATCACCGGACGACTTCGCCGCCCGCTTTCACCTGGCGCTCTCGTTGAGCCTGTTGAATCGCGACGAAGAAGCCGCTGCGGAGTACACGAAAGTCCTGGCGGCCAAGCCGGGACTGTACGAAGCGCAGTTGAACCTGGCGGTCGTGCAGCTTCGCCTGCGTCAATTCGCCGCCGCGGCAGCCCTGCTGGCGGAGGCGCAAAAACAGAAACCGGCGGAGTTCCGGCCGAACTACTATGCCGGGGAGGCGTTGCTCGGACTGGGCAAGAATGAAGACGCCGAGGCGGCGTTGCGCGCCGCGTTGAACGCCGGAGGGAAACGCCCCGAAGCGCAGCTTGCCATGGGCCGGGCCGTGGCCCGGCAGGGCCGCGTGAAGGAGTCCGCCGCGTGGTTCACCGGCGCCGCGGAGGCGGACGCGGGTTATCGCGATGCGCTTCTGGAACTGGCCGAACTGCATGAGCGGGCGGGCCACAAGCCGGAAGCGATCGCACTCTACCGGCAGTTCCCGGACAACGCCGGCGCCAGGGAGCGCATCGGCGTGCTGCTGCTGGATACCGGAAACGCGAGCGATGCGGTGGCGGAGTTGGAAGAGGCAGTAAAGAAGTCACCCACCGCGGCCAACCGCTTCGCGCTTGCGACAGCCTATTTGAAATCGAAGCAGAATGCCAAAGCGATGCCTCTGATAGCGACGGCCGTGGAGCAGGAGCCGCGTAACGTGGAGCTCCGGTTGACGCTGGGACGCCTGTACCGGGAGGCGAAGAACCTGCCAGGGGCGGTCCGCGAGTTTCAATTCGCCGCCCAGGCCGACCCCGCGTCGAAGGCAGCGTGGAACGAGCTCGGGTCGACGCTGTTCCTGCTCAGCAACTACCAGGGCACCCTGTTCGCCTTCGACAAGCTGAAGGCGTTGGGCGAGGAGACGGCGCCACACCTTTACCTGCGTGCGCTATGCTACGACCGCATGCAGCTCTACAAGGAGACCCTGCCCGCGTACGAGAAGTTTCTGGCGGCGAGCGGCGGCAAGAATCCGGAAGAAGAGTTCAAGGCCCGCCAGAGAATCCGCGTCGTCAAGAAAGTTCTGGATAAATGAAGAAGCTGCTTCTGGCAACGCTGCTCACAGCCTTCGGCGCGGATCTGGCGGCGGTGAAATCCGAGCCGAACCTGGAGAAACGCGCGGAAAAGGCTCTGGTGTACGCAGGCGAGTTGATCACTGCCATGCGAGCCGAACTGGACCGGGGCGACCTGGAGAAAATCAAGGAACACCTGCGCGAATTCCAGGGCGGAATCGATCTGTGTGTCGATTCGCTTGACGCGACCGGAAAGAACGCTCGCCGGAATCCGAAACACTTCAAACGCGCCGAAATGCGTATGCGCGAGCTCAACCGGCGTCTGCAAACGTTCCGTTTCGATCTTGGCGTGGACGACCGCCCTCTGCTCGACGACGTCACCACGCACGTTGGCAAACGAATCGATGAACTGGTGAACGCGACCCTTCGAGGCAAATGATGCGACCCCTTCTACTGGCCCTGGTGTGTTCGGTTGCCGCGAGCGCCCAAGGTAAGGATTTCCTGACGGCCGACGAGGTCGACCAAGTCCGGCTGGTCCAGGAGCGGAACGACCGGCTGAAGCTCTATATACATTTCGCCAAGCAGCGCGTGGATCAGGTGGAAAGCCTGTTGAAACGCGACAAGGCAGGCCGGAGCGGCCTCATCCATTCGTTGCTGGAAGAGTACACGAAGATCATCGAAGCCGCCGACATGGTGACCGACGACGCCTTGAAGCGCAAACTCGAAATCACTCTGGGCGTGCAGGCGATGTCGGAAACCGAGCGCGACCTGTTGACGCGCCTGGAGCGGGTGCGCGATTCGAATCCCAAGGACATGGGCCGCTACCAGACAGCGCTGGAAAACGCGATCGAGACGACGAAAGATTCGATGGAGCTTGCGCAGGAGGATCTGGCCTCGCGCGGTAAGGACGTCATCGAGCGGTTGGAGCGGGAAAAGAAAGAACGGGATTCGCTGCTGACCACGAAGGAACAGAAGGAAAAGAAGGAAACCGAGGTCAAGGAAGCGGAGGACGCGAAGAAGCGAAACGCCCCTACGCTCCGGCGCAAGGGCGAGGTTCCACCCCCGAAGTGACGGCGGTTATGGAGTCCAGGTTCCCACCGGCTGCCAACCGGAGGGGAGTCCTCCGAAGTCGGCCGCGGCGGCGAACACCTGTTTCTGCCCGGCGAAGCCCGGCAGGAAGCTGACCGGAATCACCAGAGTGGCCGTGGTGCCGGAGCCGGTAAGGCTCACGCCGCTGCCGTTGATGCGGCAGGCCGCGTTTTCGATGGTCCGGTTGGAGCCAACCAGCACCGTGAGCCAGAACTGGTCGGCGTCGCGGAACAGATGAATGGCGTTCGCCGCGCGATGGTAGACGATGTAGCATCCGCCGGATGTCGCCAGCGTGCCGTTGACGATGAGTGCGAAATTTGCGAGATCGGTAGCGCCCCGGGCGTGGGTCGCCGTGATCGAGAACGCCGCGCTGGGGCCGGATCCCGCAGTGGGAGAAAGCGACTGAATCACCGGTCCGCTCGAGACCGTTGGGGTCCAGGTACCGACCGTGATCCAACCCGTTGAGAGCGAGCCGCTGTCGGTGGCGATGGCCCAAACCGTTTTCGATCCCGCGAAGCCCGGCTTGAATGTGATGGGCGCATTCAGCGTAAGCTGGGTTCCGTTCATCGCGATCGATACGGTTGCCGCCGAGATTGCGCAATTTGCGTTTTCGAGGGTTGTCGCGGCGCCCGCGGCCGCGGAGACCCAGGTTTGATCGGAATCGCGGAACAGAGAGAGTTGATTGGTGGACCGGGTGTACTGCAGATGACAGCCGTTCGGCGTCGCCAACGTGGCGTTGATAAGCAGCGAGACGGTGGTCAAGTCGCTGGCGCCGTTTGGATCGGAAACCGCAAGGATGGCGCCCAACACCGGGCCGGAACCGGAGACCGGGAAATAGGACGAGATGGCCGGGCCGCTGGCCGCCAGGACTGTCCAGCTGCCAATGGAGATCACCCCCGATGTGAGGCCGCCGATATCGCTGGCGATGCCGTACACCGTCTTGGGACCCGCCATGGAGGGTCCGAACGTGAGCGGGAGTACCCAGACCACGTTGTTTCCGCTCGTCGTCACGGTAATGCCAGCCGCGGAAACCGAACAGCGCCCGTTATCGGCCGTGGTGGCTGCGCCGGGTGTAAGCGAGATCCATGTGTTGTTCGACTCCACCCAAAGCGCGACCGTGCCCGTGGCCCGGGCCCACGAGACATAGCAGCCTCCGCTCGTGCTGCTGGTGCTGTTGACCAGAACCTGCGCGCTTGCGATATCGGCGCCGCCATTCGTATCGGAGAACGTAAACGTAAACGTCTGGGCCGTTCCGGACCCGGAGGCAGGAACCGCGGCCGCGATGGAAGGGGCCGCTGCCGCGGAAACATTCCAGGCACCCAGTTGGGACCATCCCGAACCGATTCCGGAAGTGCTGAAAGCCAGCGCATATATGTTCTTGGTGCCGTTAAAGCCCGGTTTGTAGTTGATGGGCACCGTAAGCGTCAGGTTTTGACCGTTCAACGCGACCGATGCCGCCGATCCGTTGATCGAACACTGGTTGTTGTCGATGATCGTCCCGGAACCCGGCGTCAGACTCACCCACGATCCGGTATGGTCCCTGTAAAGGCTCAGCGTGTTGGCGGCTCGAGAGTAGTTCAGATAACACCCGTTTGCGTTTGAAATCGCTGTATTAATGAGCAGCGCCGCCGAATCGATCGAGGTCGCGCCGTCGATATCCGAATAGGTGACCGTATATGTCACCGAGGCGCCGGATCCGGCGAGCGGCGCGATCGAAACCGGAGCCGCGCCGAACCGGATGCGCGTGGCGAAACCTCCGAAGGAGGACGGGTTCGAGGTCTGAACGGGATTGATCAGCAGGAAATTCGTGGAAAGCGTGGATCCCGCGATCGTCAGGGCCCCGCCGCCGCTGGCCGCGGCAAGCGCGCTATCGGCGCCGGCCCCGCCCAGGTAGCTGACATAGAGCGGTGTGGTCGAAGATGTCGTGAATACCGCCCAGAAGGCGTCGTAGTCGCCCGCGCGGGTGCTCTGGAGCGGAGATTGCAGGGGGAGATTCGGCGAAGTCGTGTGGCCGGCGATGGAGACGGCCCCCGGCGATACGGCCACTGCGGACGCGGCATCGATGGCGTTCCCGCCCAGATACGTGGACCAAACGTGGGACCCTCCGTTAAAAACGGCCACGAAACCGTCGGTGATTCCACCCCCGTAGGTGGACTGGAATCCAGAGGCCACAGCCGGGAAGTCCGTCGAAGGCGTAGATCCGGCGATCCAGGTGACATTGGCGTCGGTGACCTTGATTCCGTACCCCGACTCCTCCGCGGCCGGGGTTCCACCGCCGCCGCCCAGGTAGGTGGAGGAGACTGCACTCGACATGTTGTTCGCGAATCGCGTGTAAAACGCATCCATCGAGCCCCGAAGCGTTGGATAACTGGCGCTGACGACCGGAAAATTCGACGACGTCGTGACGCCGGTCGCGTGAAGGATGCCGTCCGGTCCGAAGGCGATTCCGCGAATCTTGTCGTCGTTGGACCCTCCGATACAAGTGCTCGACAGAAGCACGCCCGAAGCGGAGAAGCGGGTGACAAAGCCGTCGCCGCCGCTGCAGGATTGCAGGGGCACCAGCACCGGGAAGTTGGCGGAGGCCGTCTCACCGGCTACGGCGATTACGCCGTTCGAATCCACGGCCACCGTCCAGGCTGTGTCGTGGGACGTTCCGCCCAAAAGGGAGCTGAAAACCAGCGCGTCGCCGGCCGGATTGAGCTTGGCGACGAACCCGTCCCGGCCCCCGGCCAGCGCCCCAATCGCCGGCGATTGCAGCGGAAAGTTCGTCGACATGGTGAAGCCTGTGACAATAATGTTTCCCGAACTGTCGAGCGCGATGCCATGGACGCGGTCCTCCAGTGCGCCGCCGAGGAAAGTCGCGTAGAGCAGTTGCCCGGTTGGGCTCATTTTGACTACAAATCCATCGATCCGTCCCGCGCTTGTCGATCGGAATGGCGACTGCACGGGGAAATCGGTGGACTCGGTCCATCCGCCTAGGTAGACGTTTCCGGCCGAGTCCGATGTGGCACAGGTGACGCTATCGAATAGGCCGCCACCCAGGTAAGTACTAAAGGCGTAATCGGGATCGATTACCGTGGCCAAGGCCGGATCCAGCGGCCCCGCTCGAAAGCTGACGCAGCGGCCCTTCACGTGGAAGCGCATGAGAACCGGCCGCTTTTCGCCGGTCGCATCGATCTGCCAGGCTTTCAGACCGGTCTCGGCCAAAAGTGGATCGATTTGCAGCGTGAGTCCGTCCGGCCCCGCTCTGGGTGAGACGCCCTCGAAACAGTACCGCACCGAGTCCGGACGGATGCCAGGATTCAGATGGAATTCGCTCTTCAGCACGCCGCGCGTTTCCAACAACAGAACATCGACGCCCGGCAGCGCATCGGCTGCCCGCAGGCTGGCGAACGAGCGCTGGCTGCCCTCGCCAATCCGGTGAATCGCGCCCACGGACTCTCCGTGCGGCTGCCAGCGCAGCCTCGCCTTGGGAAAGCGGATGGGAAAACGGCTGGGCCCTCGCTTCAAAACGATTCCGGTCTCATCGACCGTCGCCGTAAACGCCGTGCCTCCGGTCCAATACCCGCCCTGCGAACCGTTCTCCACGAACCCTGTGAGCAGTTGAGGCTGCGGGACGATGGCGGACAGGAGGAGCAAAATTGGAAACGACATAGGCCGCGCTTCCTATTTATCGGCCCCGGAACGATGACCCAGGAGGTCGGATTTTTCCGTGGGATCATGGGTGATATAGTTCCGGTGGTGACATGCGCGCGGTCCTGATTTTCATCGCACTCACAGCCTCGGCCGCCGAACGGCCGCCGATGGAACCGCAGGTGCAAGGCGTGTTTCCAAGGGGGCTGGAGCGGGGCCGGACCGTGACGATGGCGTTGCGCGGGCGCAACCTGCAGGCGCTGTCACGGGTGGTCTTCTCCGCGCGCGGCCTGACCGGGGAGGTTCTCGATTCTTCCGCTTACGGGGCCACGCTGCGAGTCACGGCCAGCGCCGGCGCCGAGCCAGGACGCCACGATTTGCGCCTTGTCGCGCCCCACGGTTCGACGCTTACATGGATCGACGTGTCGACCTTTCGCGAGTCCATCGAGCAGGAGCCGAACTCCGAACCGGCAAAGGCCCGGAAACTAGTGTTTCCAGCGTTAGTCAATGGAGTGATCACCGCGGCCGACTACGACTATTTCGCGTTCGAAGCGCAGGCCAAACAGACGCTGTCCTTCGAGTTGCTGGCCACGCGCAACGGCTCCTCGCTGGACGGCGTGCTGGAGATCCTGGATGCCGAAGGCCGCGTGCTGGACTACTGCGACGACTACTATGCTTTCAAGGATCCGCGCCTTCTTCACACGTTCGCGAAGACTGGCGCCTACTTACTCCGCGTCTATGGTTCCGGCGAGTCCGGCTCGGAAAACGGCGGCTACCGTCTCATTGCGGGCGCCATGCCACACGCGGATTTCGCGCTGCCCGCCGGCGGTCAACCGGGAACGGAGGTCACCTTCGATATCAAGGGCGTAAACCTATCCGGAGTTTCGGCGGTGACGCTGGGCGACGGCATAGCGGAGGGCGAAGTGCTGCACACCACAGCGGAGTCAGCGCGAATTCGAATGAAGATTCCGGCCGGGGCCAAGCCCGGCGATACGGCACTCCACATCCAGGGCGCGGCGCTGCCCGTTCCGTTCGTCATCTCGACAACTCCCGAATTCACGGCCCTGCCCGGCGCCGCGCGAAAACGCCACGACCCGCTGCCGGTCCCGCTGGGCACGACAGTCAACGGCGTGATCGACGCCGGACGCGCCGCCGATTATTTCTCGATCCGGCTGGAGCGGCCGGAAGACATTGTGTTGAGCGTCCATTCGATGAATCTGGGGTATTTGCTCGACCCGCTCGTCGCGATCTACGACGAGGCCGGCAAGCGGCTGGCGTGGCAGGACGACCCGACTACGAACACGGGAAAGGAGCCCGCGAATCTCGATCCGCACCTGACGTTTCGTCTCGACAAGGGCCGTTACACGATCGCCATCCGCGACTCCCAGTTTCGTGGCGACGCGTCCTACCTGTACCGGCTCACGGTCAAGCGGGCGGAGCCGGATTTCACGGTTCGCGTCGTCGGCGCGCACCACACGCTCTATCGAAATCAGCCGAATGTTGTGCATGTCCGTGTGCGGCGATTGGAAGGGTGGAACACGCCCGTTACCGTCTGGGCCGAGAGCCTGCCGCCTGGCGTTCGTGTGAAGCCCACGGTGGCCGAGCCGAAAAATACGTCCTACACCGGCACTTGCGGCGAAAGGCACTATCTGGACGGCACGAACGTGGAGTTGGAGTTCCAGGTGGATGCGGATGCGGCGCTGGACCTGACAAAGATCGTGTTTCGCGCGCGGGGCGAAAGGAACGGCCGCACGGTGAACCGGGAAGCCTCCGCCCGCTACTGGAAATCCCGCATTCGCGTGGCGGGCGATCCCGAGGAGCCCGCACTGTTCGCAACGGTCGCAGAGCTTCCTGGAGTCGTCTTCCAAACTCCGGAGCGCGCAACCCCCGGAAAAATCACAGCGATCATTACACGGCTGGACGAATCGGATTCGCCGCTTCGCATTGAAGGAGAGGGCGTCACGCCGGTCACGATCGCCGCGGGCGTCACTCGCGCCGATGTCGAACTGACTAAACCCGGCATGGTTGTGTTGTATGGCCGCGCGGGCCAGGCCGTCATTGGCCAATCGCATCCTATTCGCGTGGAGGCTAAGCGTTGAAACTGCATTTCCTGCTCGCCCCTGTTCTGGCCGCCGCGCCGGCCGTCTATCCGCCGGACATCAAACTTTTTGGCATCGGCGCGGCGCAAACGGTAGTTGC
>VFZO01000282.1 GCA_016871155.1 Acidobacteriota bacterium
AGTAACGCGCGATCCCTGGAAGTCGATCTTGAGAAGGCCGTTGAACGAGAGCTGAAAGGGCTGGTTTTGTTTGTCACCCATTGGGTGCTGTCCTCCGCAGGGGTCTTCGCTGCCTTCAAACCCCTATGGATATTGATGCGGACGAGCATCCGGGAGATTCGCACGCGCGGCTCAAAACGGAAATGTGGGTTCATGAACCTCGGGCGCGATCTGCCATACGGCTTCGACCGCAATCAGGTCGATCCCCGTATCGGCTTCGCGCAGCAGAATGCGGTGAACGCTCAGGTGCCGAATCCCTTCTTCAACCTGCTGCCGGCCAACCGGATGCCGGGAACGCTACGCACACAGCGGAATACGGCCGTCTCTCAGTTGCTTCGTCCCTATCCGCACTACACCACTCTTGCCGAAACGCTCCGTCCCGGTGCCGAAAACCGCTATCGCGCACTTCAAATGCAATTCCAGCGCCCGTTTGTTAACGGTTTCAACATGACGATCGGCTACAACTACAATCGGGAGCGGAACCTGGAGTTCTACGATAACGTTGACAACTTCGATCAGAAGTTTACCTGGCAACCGGCCACCAACGCCCGGCATCGCGTCACCGGCGCAGCCATGTACGAACTGCCGTTCGGGAAGGGCCGAAAGCTCATGAGCACGGCCAATCCTGTGGCCAATGCCGTCCTCGGCAATTGGGATCTCAGCGGATTGTGGACCTACAATTCGGGGCTCTACCTCCGGTTCCCGGGCGCGCTCGTCAATGGCAACCCCGGCCTGGATAACCCGGCGAAGAACCAGTGGTTCAATACCTCCGCGTTCGCTGTCCTGCCTCCCTTCACTCGCCGCGCCAACCCGCTGCAGTACGATGACGTGAAAGGCCCGAACACGCTGAACCTCGACATGACGCTCGCCAAAGGTTTCCAGATTACCGAGCGCGTCAAATTCGAGATTCGTCTGGAAGGCTATAACGTCGCCAATGCGTTTTTCGGCGCCAATCCCGACACCAACCCGGCGAACCCGGCCAACTTCGGCCGCATCGTTTCGCAGCGGGCCGGTGTCTTCGGACGGCAGTACCAATACACGGGCCGCTTCTATTTCTAGAACGCTCCTCGTAGCCCTGTTTCTAACCAGCCCGGCAGTCGCGGAGCCAATCGGTTCCACCGCCTGCCGGGCTTGTCATTTGGCCATCCACGACAGGCAATCCAAGTCCGCCCACGCCCGAGCGCTGAGCAAAACGGAAGGCGTCTGGAACTTCGGCAGCGGCATCCAGGCCGTCACCCCCGTAAGCCGCGTGAGTGAAGAGGTCTACAAGGAACACGGGCTCACGGCCTACAAAAAAGGGCAGGGAATCACGCCCGGCCACTCAAACACGGCTGGCGTCCTCTACCCGGTATTCGATCCCGGGGCACAGATCTTCAAATGTTTCGGCTGCCACTCGACCGGTGGCTTGGACTTCCAGCCGGCCTCCGGCATCCAGCCGAAAGAGTTAGGAGTCCGTTGCGAGTCCTGCCACGGTCAAGGCGGCGATCACGTTGCGAGGCCATCCAAGTTCAACATCTTCCAGCCTCGAAACTTGAACGGCGACGGTCTGAACGATTTCTGCGGCAATTGCCATCGCCAGCCTCCCAAGGAAGGCGAGGATACTAATTGGAGCGACCCCTGGAATGTCCGGCACCAGCCTGTCTACCTCAGTCAAAGCCAGTGCTTTCAAAAGAGCGCGGGCAAGTTGACGTGCCTGACGTGCCACGATCCGCACGGCGCGCGCCCTACCCGCAACGCCTGCGCCGATTGTCACGCGTCACCCAAGCATCGAACGGTTAAGACCGGCTCCTGCACCTCTTGCCATATGAAGGCGGTCAAGCCCTCCCAGTACCTGACCTTCACCAATCACTGGATCCGGTAATTCCTGCGCCGTGATAGGCTTCCCATGGAGAATGTCCTCGCTATCGCCGATGCCGGTATCGCTGGTCCTCGGGCTGATCCTGTGCTTCTCAACGCAGGGCGGCTTGCTGGCCGCCAATCACGAAGCCCTCAAGGCCGATGCCGGGTTGTTTTTTCGGGAACGCGTCACGCCGTTCATCAACGCCTACTGTATTCATTGCCATCAGAATCGGCGTCCCACGCGGGCGGGTGTGAATTTCTCGCCGGCGCTGAAGTCCCCCGGACACGCCGCCTTCACCGAACAGTGGAAAAAAGCCGGTGCCCGGGTGAAAGCGCACGACATGCCGCCAAAAGGCGCGCGCCAGCCGAGCGACGACGAGCGCCAGATGTTCAGTGAGTGGCTGCCCAAGCTCAAGTATCTAAGCGACAAAGATCCCGGACCGTTCGTCATCCGCCGCCTCACCAAGGCCGAATACGCCAACACTCTGCGGGATCTCTTCGGAGTCGACCCGTCCGTCGCGGATGGCCTGCCCGATGAAGTCAGCGGCCAGGGCTATCTCAACTCGCTTTCGCCGCTCCAACTCGAGCAGTACCTGACCATCGCGGAAAAAGTCTTGGGCCGGATTGTGCCGCCCAAAGGCGGCCGGCGCACCGAGATCGACAAGCGCCTGTTCGGCCCCTCCTCTACGCCGGCGCGAACCGTCGCCCGGTCCATTGCCCGGAAAGCCTACCGCCGTCCCCCCACGGAGGCGGAGCTGGATGTTCTGGTCGCCACCTACGACCTGGGCCGGCGGAACAAATTGGCTCACCAACAGGCGCTTCACTTGATGCTCAAGGCTGTCCTCGTCTCGCCGCAGTTCCTCTTTATCACGCCGGCTGGAGAAGCCGCGTCGAGCACCGGTATCGTGCCTTTGGACGACCACCAACTGGCCTCGCGTTTGTCCTATCTGCTGTGGTCTACCATGCCCGATGCGGAACTGATGACTCTGGCTGATAACGGAACGCTGCACGAACCCGCCGTTCTAAAGGCGCAAACGAAACGCCTGCTCGATGATCCCCGTTCTAGGGCTCTGTTCGACGGCTTCGGCGCACAGTGGCTGAACGTCGGCGGACTGCGGCGTCAGGTCTTCGATCCCGCTCTGTTTCCGCAGATGTCCCCCGGCATGCGCCAGGCCATGTATGACGAAGTCCGGCTGTTCTTTGAAAGCATCGTCCGGGACAACGAAAACGTCATTCGATTCGTGGATAGCGACTACACATTCCTCAATGGCCCGCTAGCGGCGATTTACGGTCTGGAGAAAACCGTCCAGGGACCCGAGATGCGAAAGGTCCGGTTGAGTGACGGCAATCGCGGAGGCGTGCTGGGGATGCCGGGCGTTCTCGCCGCCACCTCTTTTCCAAATCGCACCAGCCCGGTGAAGCGCGGCGTCTGGGTGCTGGAGCAACTACTCGGCGAACATGTGCCGGCCGCACCGCCCGATGTCCCGGCCCTCGACAAGCAGGATCAAGCGGCCGTCGCCAATCTCACACTCCGCCAGCGGACCGAACTCCATCGCACCAATCCCGTCTGCGCCAACTGTCACCAGATTCTCGACCCCATCGGCTTCGGCCTCGAGAAATTCGATGCCATCGGGCGATGGCGGGACCGGGACACAAACGGCCAGCCCATCGATTCGGCTGGTGAGCTTCCCGGCGGCAAACGTTTTTCGGGCCCGGCGGATCTGAAAGCCATCCTCGCCGGACGCCACGGCGATGTGGCCCGCAACCTGGTCGAGAGACTGCTAGCATACGCATTAGGCCGCAAGCTCGAAGGCCACGACGAAATTGTGGTGGATGACCTGGTGGGCGAACTCGCAGGTGATAGCTACCGCATGCGGGCGCTCATCACCGGCGTTGTCACCAGTTATCCGTTTACGCACCGGCGCATCGAAGTACAGAAGGAGGCTCCATGAGCAAAATTGACCGGCGGGCTTGTCTGAAAGGGTTGGGCGTTTCCCTCGCTCTGCCCCTGATGGATTCGATCGGCTGGGGCAAGGCCGCGAAGCCGCCCGTGCGCCTGGGCTTCATGTACATGCCCCACGGCGTGATCATGGACCAGTTCTGGCCGGCCAATCCGGAGAGCTTTCTTTCGTCGCCTCCACCGGCGTTGGAATCGTTGCGCCCGGTGCTGCATCAGTGCGTCGTGATGAAGGGAATTTCCGGCGTCCCCATCGCGCCCTTTAACGGCGCGCCGCACGCGCTGGAGTTGTCTACCTGGCTCACCGCGGCGTTGCCCGCTCCCGAAAAGCGGAACGAAATCAACATCGCCATTTCCGCCGATCAGATCGCCGCCAACCATGTAGGCGCGTTCACCGCCTTGCCCTCGTTGGAATTGGCCACCATGCCGCAAACCTGGAAGGAGAACCAGGAAGGCCTGAACGAAGGCTACTACTCGCACTGCAGTTTTCGATCTCCCACGCAGGCGGTCCCCGCCGAAGTGAATCCGCGCAACGTGCTCTATCGCTTGTTCAATAAGCAGGAACAAGGCGGTGCCGCGCGCGCCTCGTCCAAGCTGAGCGCGCTGGACCGCGGCCTGTTGGACATCGTGCTGGGCGGCGCACGGGACCTCCGGCGGACGCTGCCCGTCTCGGATCAGCGCAAGCTCGATGAGTACCTGGACAGCGTGCGCTCGGTCGAGCGGCGCATCGCGGCCATTGAGGCGCGTCAGAAGGAAGCGGCCCTGGAGAAGGCCGGCGTCCGCGCCAGTAAGCGGGACGCCTCCGATTCGCCGCCCATCGAGATCCGGATTCCCGAGGGCGAAAAGCGCAGCGAGTACATGCAGATCATGTGCGACCTGAACATCCTCGCGCTCCAGACCGATACGACCCGCGTCAGCACCTACATCGGCTCTACGCCCAACGGGGCCTCCTATCCGGAATTGGGCTTCAACGACCAGCATCACTCCAACACTCATCACAACAACGATCCGGAAAAGGTACGCAAAATCGCCAGGATCACCGAATTCAACATTCAGCAGTTCGCCTACATGGTGAACAAGATGGCGGGCTTGCGCGAAGCCGGCGGAACCTTGCTCGACAACTGCATCATGATGTGGGGATCGGGGCTAGAGGATGGCAACAAACACACTCGGGAAAACCTCCCCTTCGTAATCGCCGGCAAAGGCGGCGGTTCGATCAAAACGGGACGATACTTCGCTGAGACGAAGGGAAACCAGGGCGATCTGCTCACCACCCTCCTAGCCTGCGCCGGCGTTCCCATCGACCGCCCAGTCGGCATCGCGACGAAGCAAATCGAGGAACTGAAGGCCTAGGAGCAAGCCGTCGGAGGTGCAGGAGGAGGACGCATATGCAGGACAAATCCAGACAATCGCTCACGCCCGACGAGATCGCCGAGATGGCTACGGCTGGACACGATGTGTCGCGATTCTTCACGAGTCAATTCACCGTCGTGAAGCCGGTTCGCCGCGTAAACTTGGATCTGGCTCTCGACCAGAACGGCACGCCGCGGCCCACGAAGCGCCGCGCGGGATGACTCTTGAGGCTAGCCAGGTCGGCTAGGCCAGGAATATCGCCAGAGCTTATGAGCACCGGTTACTGGTCAGGCCGCCGCGATACAACCAAGCGAGTTACGAAAATACCAAGTTTGCGCCTGTCGGGCGGCTGAACGAACTCTCGATCCAAGGCGAGCCGGATCTTGGAGATCGAGCCCTCGATTTGCCAGGTCTCCTGAATGCGGCCAGGGGATAAAGTCCGAAGCGAAAACGGAGTCCGATCCGTTACGGACAGCGTCAGCGTGCGAGGAACAGGAGCCGAAAGTTTCGGCAAGAACGCTTCAAGCTGAATCTGGTAAACTCCAGCCGGCATTTCGGGAGCGTTACCCTCGGCTTCCCTGGATGTCCACCGTCCTCCATACTCCGGTTGATGCCACCCAGGTCCCAAAACGACGTTCTTCGGCGGGTCCAGCAGAGAGACTTCGAACGACGTTGCCTGCATCGCGTTCAATTGTCCATCGCGTCCGGACTCGAGGTGGATTCCGTGCGGGTCGTTCAAGCGGGCCTGCCACGTTTCCCTGCTGGGCCACACTCGGTCGCCGCCGGGCTCGCCCTTTGAGGCGGCCGCTTCCTCCGGGCACAGCAAAGTGCCCGGAATCAAATGGCGGAAGCTGAAATCATAGGACAGCGGATCCAGGCCCGAGACCGATATCGAACGTCCCGGGTTGTGCCGGCAACTCTCCTGAAGGGCGTGCATCGTCCGCCAGACCCGTTGGCTCTCTGTCCGCAGCCACTGGATCTGCATCTTCGACTTCGAGGCCCCTTGCCAGGCAAACACCGCGAGCAGGATTAGGAACAAACCTCGGAAGTGCTTTGCGTTTGTTGGGTGAGAAGGCGTCGTCCGCCAGGCAACGGCGATTGCCACGGAGCCGCAGACGGCCGGGATCATTCCGTAGTAGTTCACCTTTTGAGCGGTGAGCAGCAGAAACGGAACGGTCAATAGAATAGCCCAGGCTGTGAACGCCACGAGGAGGCGCCTTTCCGCGCTCGTGGCTCCGATCGCTATCAATAAACCGGCTACTGAAAACAATGCGGCGGTCTCCACGAACGAGATCGGCGGTGCTTCGCCTCGCTGGCGCACAAACCCGGCGAGCATCCGGAGGAATTCAAGCGAGCTGGCGATGGTCTCGTGATTCAGCGCGAGCGTATACTGTGGAACGCTTTCAACCCGAATGAACCAGAACCAGCCTGCAGCGCAAAACACGCCGCAGGCCGCCATCCACCATGCGCCGCGGCGGGGCCAGCCGTGAGAAAGCGCCACGGCAAGAGGCAGAAATGAGGCTATGACCAAGACTTCATGGCTAAGCATCATCCCGCACAGAATCAGCGCGGCAGTGGTCGAGCGGCGCTGTTGAACGGCGGCGACAAAGATCACGATCAGTAGAGAGCCGAATACCTGGTTATAGGCGGAGAGCCACGAGACCGCCGCACTGACAGGCACCGAAGCCGCCAACCAGGTCACCAGTACGGCGCCGAGAATCCGCGAGCCGCTCAATCCGCGAATTAATCAATAGAGACTGCCGATGAGGAGCAAAAATGTGATCGTTACTATCCACCGCTCTCCCAGTACCGAGCGGGTTGCGAAGCGCGGCCCCAACAGAAATAGCGCCCGGTCGCCGAATACGCGAACGGTACCCTGCGCCCTTGGCGTGACGAGTTCCGCAGCCAGTGTGGCGGGATCGTTAACGCGATAAGGCAATGAGGCCCATGCGAAGTCGTCGGCCATGTAGCGGATCTGAAGCGTCGGCTCGTAGATAGGAACGATCAACGCGAATACAAGAACCAACAGCGGCACTGAGGAGCTACCGAGCGATCCGAACGCACTTTTGGTCCGCCAATTCGCCATTGGTCCTTTGTCATTCGCTTCTGAAGACAGGTTTAGGCCGTCTAAGGTGCAAGCACGCTAACAGTTCCGGCTGGAACCCAGGGCAGAAACACAGGTGTCTGGGCACCGAGCCAAATAATGTGATTTCCGGCAAACGTTCCAGATCGAAGCCCCAGACGTAGGCTGATTGAAAGAACGGATCCTAACTTGGCGACGCTTGACTGGGAGAGGTCGATGACACACTGGGAATTGCTCAACGTTGCCGCGCTACCGATTAAGCGAGTACTGCCGAGCGAACTGTAGCACGGCTCTTTCGCGTGGGCGGGACGGGTTTTCCGGTCCACAATCGGCGTCCAAGTGATGTTCGACTAGTTGCCGAAACGCCTCAAGTTGAGCACTGCGAATCGCCTCGCGCTGGCACCATGACGGTTGTACCGCAAGCACAGTTCCGAGTAGCAGGAGGCGTCTGGCGCCTGACCTAAGCAGATTCTCAAACACGCAATACAGTCACCAGATCGGTTTGGGAAAGTCAAGACCGTCGCTGCCCGACCGCTCGATGATCGGCTCAGCGACGTCCTGAGAAAAAATGTCTTTCAATTCGGAGTTTTCGACCTACAACTATTACGAGACCTGTCAATGCCTGCCAGTCTGCGGCCCAATTGCTTGCCAGCAACAAATCCTCGAGAATAACGCCCCGTCGCGCTGGCTTTTGGTGAAGCACTTCTACTAAATTACCCTCTCTTGGACGGCTTGGGGGAAACGGCCCGCTCCAGCGCTGGCGAGCGCCGTCAAGCCTTTCGTTGCGTGTGGAAATTCGATCTTTCGAAGGAACGGAGTTGCTGAAGGCGTGCATACTTAGCGATCCGAGCAGCTTGTGAGATCCCGAGCGACATCGCTTTCATTTCATCCGGTCGTCGTGTGGTATGCCTCGTATGTCGAGACTGCGCGACCGTCTAGCCGCTGGGAAGAGCCGCGCCGTGAATCGGGAACACGGGATCAATAGGATCAGTTATATAATGTGCCCTCGGTTCCATCGTCAAAGAAATTGGCACCCGATATCGCTGGTAGCCTCATAGCGCCCTTATCTTGGCAGCCACGATCCCAATTCTGCGCGAATGGTACAAATCACTGCTGTCCGGTTAAAAGTCGAACAGAATCAATTGGTTGGCGGTGTTAGGTAAATCGTCTTGGGAGTCGATGTCGTGGAAGGCCTGTAAAATGGG
>VFZO01000283.1 GCA_016871155.1 Acidobacteriota bacterium
AATCGATCATTAAGGAGGCGATGCGGCGCGCGGCCGGGAACAAATCGATGGCGGCGCGGCTGTTGGGCCTGACGAGGAACGCCCTTCGCTACCGGCTCGGCCAGATGGGCATGGACCCCGGCGACGATACTTAAATTCGACATGTACTTTGTGACACGAAGTGTCGATTCGACGGTTTTTCTTGAAACGGCGGCGCGGGGATTGTCACTATCCATATGCAAAGCCCCCATGTGTACGCTCCTTCCGCTTGTGTATGGCATACTCCTTTCGGAAGCCGGGTACCATAGGTGCTGGGCAGAGGCACCGTGCAGTTTGTAGCATTTGACACCACGTATGTACAACGGCTGGCGGACGGCGACTCCGAAACGGAACGCCACTTCGTCGGCTATTTTGGACAACTTTTGGGTATTAAACTGCGGGCGCGAGTAGGAGAAGCCTCCCTGGTGGAAGATATCCGCCAGGAGGTTTTTCTCCGTGTTTTCAGGCTGATAAGGAAGCAGAACGGAGTTCGTCAGCCGGAGCGGCTCGGGCCGCTTGTCAACTCCATTTGCGACCACGTAATTCTTGAATTCCGCCGATCCGGGGAGAAGGATCCCGAACAGATGCCACCCGCACTGGACCGGATTGATGAAACGGCGGACGTGGAGACGGAGCTCCTCAGCGTGGAATCTTCCACGGCGGTTCGCGTTGTTCTTGAAACGCTTCCGCTCCGGGAGCAGCTTTTATTAAAATCCATCTACTTCGACGACCAGGAACGCGACGCTGTGTGCCGCCAACAGGGTGTCGAACGGGAGTATCTGCGCGTAATGCTGCATCGCGCCAGAAGCCTGTTTCGCGAGAAGTACCTGGAGTACACACAGAGCTAACCGTAACCAACGGTAAACGAACAAAAAATGACCCTTCCCTTGGACCATAAAACGGCCGTTTCCAACTATCGCCTGGAGCGCTATCTACTCGGCGAACTGGACACCGAAGAGCGAGACGCTTTCGAAGAACACTATTTTTCCTGCCCGGTCTGCGCGCAGGACGTTGTGGTAGCCGCGAAGTTCCTGGAAAACGCCAAGCGTCCCTTGCTGCGCCTGGCCGCCGAGTCCCCCGCCCCGGCCCCCAGCGCCGGCACGCGCACCGAAAAGAAACCGGACGCCCCGCCGCAGGGCGAGCGCTGGTGGGACCGCTGGCTGGCCCTCACGCCGAAGCCGGCGCTGGCCATGGCGTGCATGGGCCTGCTGGCGGCCGTTGGACTGCAATACGCCGCGGGCGGCGACCGGCCGGAGGTGACCGGCAGCTATTTCGTCACCTCGACCCGCGACGCCGGCAACGTGGCCAAGCAGATCCGGGTCCAGAAGGGCCAAAACAAGATCGCACTGCTATTAAACCGCACCAATCCATCGGTGGCCCGGTATGCGTTTGTCCTGGAGGGTCCCAACGGCGTGCTCCGCACGTTCGAAAGCGACGCTCCAGGCGACACCAATGAAGTGATGGTGCTGCTGCCAGTCCGTGGACTTGCCGCGGGGAGATATACTTTGCGAGTGAAGGACGCGGTGAATGATTCCGAAACCTCCGCGCTTCCATTCGAATTGATTTACCCCTAGGGAGAAAAGATGTCGGCAAGAGACAAGTATTTCAGATACTCGGCGTCTGGATCCGCGTTCGGCGGAGTGATTACACAACCCAATCCGCTGACGATTCCGACGCAAGCGATGGCGTCGTTGTCGCCCAGCGGCGGTTACGGATCCAGCACGGTGGAGAATTTCGGTGTTAAGGGATTGATGTATATCCGGCGCGCCACGACCACCGTGGAAGGCGACCCGAGACAGACCGAAGTGACCGTGACAATCGAAGGGTCGGACTTCGCCAACGTCGTGAGTTTCGACAGGCTGGTGATGCACCTGGTGTGCTGCCCGAATCCGGGCGGCGCCGAGTCGTCGATCACGCCCATCGGCTCGACAATCGAAGGCCTGAAAGTCATGGATAGGTACGTCGACCTGGACAATAAGGCCGGCGTCTTCGACGCCTATCCGACGTTCAGCGCGTTGGAAAAGGCGTATGCGGAACACCGCCTGAACGGGCTGATTCTCTCGCCGAAATCGCTAAGCGGCGTATGCGAGGCCAGCAGCCTGTGCGGCTGCGAGAGCCGGTCCGGCGGCGTGCGGGCGACGCTGTACCCGTTGGACGAGCGGAAACTGCCGTTCCCGGTTGTGAACGGCGGCATGCGCGTGGAGGGATTCGGAACGCTGTACTTTGGCAGCTACAGCATTACGAAGTACGCGCGCGAACTCACAATGTTACGGCTGGAACTGGGCTGTGACCGCAGCGGCAGCGGAAGCTACGGCGGCGGCTCCGGCAACGGTCACGAAGAGCCGCCAGGTTGATATTCATGCAATTCGGCCTTTTCCGCCTCGGATTTGTTCCAATGAACGGACCGAGGCGGTTCGTTTTGCTGGGTGCGGTTCTAAGCATACTAGTCTGCTGCGCGGATCGTACCGGGAAGGCCGAAACTATTTACGAGAAGGCCTTCGCGACGATCGAGGACGAGGATCCGGCGGCGGGTCTCGCCTTGATTCCGAGCGACGAAGTGCTTGCGGAGCTCAAGGCACCGCGGGCACTGCGGGACCGGTTTCGGGTACTCAAGGGTGAGTTGCTGTCGCTGAAGGGCGACCCGGCGGGCGCCCTTGCCGCGTTGGAAGCGCCCTTCGCTGAAGGAGTGGAACCGGAGACGGACCGCCGCAGGCGGCGAGTACAGGCGTTCGTCCGCTGCCGTGCCGCGAGCACGAACGAGGAGCGCGTCGCCGCGATCCAAGTGCTTCGGGACGTGATCGCGGAGGCTGGCGCCAATACGGCCGAGACCGGGCCCTACCAGCTTCGGTTGGGAACGTGCCTGTCCCGCGCCGGAGAGTCCGCCGGTGCCGAGGCGGCATTCCAGTCCGCGCGAGACGCCGGCCGCGCCACAAAAAATCGCGTACTGGAGGCCCAAGGCGAAACCTCCCTCGGCAACCTCTACGGCAGTCAAGGGCGGTATGACGCCGCCGTTCTCCACACGACGAACGCCCACAAGCTGGCGACGGCGGAGGGGGCCAGGGGGCGTCACGTCGCGCGGCGCGCCGCCGACAATCTCGGCTGGCTCCTTTTCGAAATCGGCGACTATGACCGCGCCGTGGAAGCGCTCTCGAAATTTCAGCCGAACAACGACCGCGAGCGCGTGGTCAACTCTCTTAATCTCGCCCGGTCGTTCACCGGCCTCGGCGACACGGAAAAAGCGACGGTGAAGTTGGAGGAGGCGCTGGCGGCCGCTCGCCGCCTGTCCGACCGCCGCAACGAACTCGACGTCCTGACGGAGATGGCAGCCGTGGCCTCAGAACGCGGCAACTGGTTTGAAGCGGCACGATGGAATACCGCGGCGCGCAAGCTGATCGCGGAATTGAAACAGGACGATGTGCTTCCGCTGATTGGAATCGGCGAGGCGCGCGTGCTGATCGCGCAAGGCCAGAACGTGGAAGCCGAACCGCTCCTTCGAAAGCTGATTGCCGACTCCTCCGTACCTCCCGAACTGCGCTGGAGGGCTCACCTTCTGCTGGGACGGAGCCTTGCCAACCAGGGCAAACTCGCGGCGGCGGAAGCGGAATTCACCTCGGCCATGACCATCGTCGAGAGTTCCCAAACCGGTCTGGCGAGCCGTGAGGACCGCGTCTCCTTCCTCGCGGGCCGGATCGACGTTTACCGCGAGACCATCCAATTGCTGCTCCAGCAGAAGAAAGAACTAGCCGCGCTGCAGGTGGTGGAGCGCAGCCGCGCCCGAGCCATGCGCGGCAAGGCCGGGCCGTGGCGAGCCCGGCCCGGCGCAACGGTGTTGCTCTATTGGCTGGACGATCCGGTCTCGCACCTGTGGGTCATTCCTCCCACGGGAGCGCCGAAGTATCACCGCATTGCCGGGGCCAGGGAGATTCAGGATCTGGTGGAGCGCCACACCGGGTTCATTCTCCGGGCACGGGATCCATTGACGGAAGGCGGCGTTGAGGCGCGGCGCCTTTACGAAATGTTGCTGGCGCCGGCCGGCGTGAAGAATCAGGTAGTCATCGTGCCAGACGGCGTGCTGCATCAGTTGAATTGGGAGACGCTGGTTGTACCGGATCCGGATCATTACTGGATCGAAGATGCCACAGTGTCGGTGGCGCGGAGCCTGACGAGTTCGCTGGCGCCGGCGAAGGGCGCCATTGGCGACCGGATGCTGGTGGTCGGCGATGCGGTGGCGGGCGATGGATTCGGCAAGCTGAAACACGCCGGCGACGAGATGCGCCGCGTCGGCGAGCTGTTCGAACAAGTGGAGACGCTGCAGGAAAAGGCGGCCACGCGGAAAGCCACGTTAGCGGCGCTCGCGCGCAGACCGGGATTTGTTCACTTTGCCTCGCACGCCAGCGCGCACCGTCTGCGGCCACTCGAATCCGCCATCATTTTGAGCGACGACGGCGGCAGTTACAAACTCTACGCGCACGACGTGATGGGACTAAAGCTTCGCACGAAGCTGGTCACGCTCTCGGCGTGCACCGCGGCGGGCGCAAAGTCGTTCCGGGGTGAAGGGCTCATCGGCTTCGCCTGGGCGTTTCTAGGCGCGGGGGCGGAGAACGTCGTCGCCACGCTTTGGGAGGTGGACGACGGCAGCACGCCGCAACTGATGGAGCAGATGTACCGGCAGATCCGTTTGGGCCGGCCCCCCGCAGTGGCGTTGCGAGAGGCGAAACTCGCTTTCCTGCGCTCGGAGAGCGCCTTGCGCAAACCATTCTTCTGGGCGGCGTTCCAGCACTTCCAGCATTAGTCAGAACGTCAGTTTCAGACCCAGTTGCATTGTGCGCGCGGCCCGGGCCTCGGATATGACGCCGAATCCGGGCGCGCCCAGCGCGCGAGCGGGTTCCTCGAAGTTCGCCCGGTTGAAGACGTTGAACGACTCGGCGCGGAACTGCAGATTGACCTGCTCGGTGATGGCCGTGTTTTTCAGCAACGACATATCGAAGTTCGCCACGCCGGGCCCTGTAAGCAGCGCGCGGGCCGAGTTGCCGAACGTGAGCGGCGCCGGGGCCGCCACGGCCGCCGTGTCGAACCAGCGCGCTACGCTCCTCTCGCCCTTGGGCAGTTCCGGATTCCGAAGTAGGTTCACCCGCTGCGGTCCCGAAAACGCATTCGTGTTGTTGTTCTGCACAGTCAGCCCGACGGGGCTGCCCGCCTGCAGCGTGGCGATCATGCCGATGTTCCAGCCGCCGAGAACGGCGCCGGCCTTACCGGTGTTCATGAAGGGCCGGCCTTTGCCGAAAGGCAACTCGTAGACGCTGCTCCAAACAAAACGATTGCGAACGTCGTTGCCGGATAAAGAACGTTCCGACCGCAAGTCGTATACATTTTGGGGGCCGCCGGTGAGCGCGCCGTTCTCCTGCGCGGCCGGAACATCGTCGATGAACTTGGACCACGAATAGTTGGCCAGGAAATTCAGCCCGTTTGCGAAGCGCTTCTCGATCTTCAAATTGAGCGCGTGGTAGTTGGAGTTGCCAAGCATCGGCGTGATGCTGACGACGTTTCCGAACTGGGGAAACGGCCGGCGCGTCTGCGTGTTGCCCGCCACGAGCTGGCTGGGGTGGACCTGATTGATATTCAGGTTCGGACCATTCAGTTTGTGCCCGGCGTTGCCAATGTAGGCTGCCTCCACCAACATGCGCCCGCGCAACTCCTGTTGAATAGAAAAATTCCATTGGTGGGTGTAGCCGAGCTGGCGGCGCTGGTCGATAAATTCCGGCGCGAACCGGATGGCTTGGCCTACGCGCACGGCGCCAAAACTGGAGTTCTGGGCGGTGCGGGACGTATCGGGCACGCCATCGCGCAGGAAGAACGGCGCGGTAATGCCGTTATCCGGCGTTGTAAAACTGCCGCTGGTTTCAAAACCGGCGCTCGCGTTGTTCGACCCAGGCAACGGCACCCCGAAAAACGTTCCATAGCCCGTGCGAACCACCGTTGCTTTACCGCCGAACGGTTTCCAAGCGATGCCAACACGCGGCGCGAAGTTGTTCCAATCGCCGTCGTAAATGGTCCGGCCCAGTCCGTCGCGCCCCGCGAACGTGACGACGCCGGGCGTGCCGGAGACGGGATTGACGGCGTTGCGATCGAAGCTGTTTTGCCGATCGCTCGCGTCGACGCGGGGCGTGTGCGTCTCCCAGCGCACGCCCAGGTTGAGCGTCAGATTCGAGGTGACCTTCCAATCGTCCTGCAGAAAGCCGGCGAAGTAGGAGGCGCGGCGGTCCAGAACGTCGGTAAAGCGAACGGTCGCCGCGTTCGGAAACCCGAGCAGCAGGCTGGCGAGCGAGTTGCCGGTATTATTCACACCCGGCTGTTGCGTCGGCTGCACGTTGAACGCGAAGCTGCCGGAGATGAGTTGATTAAAGACGTCGACATTGCGCCCATGGCGGAATTCTCCGCCCGCCTTAATCGAGTGCTTGCCGCGGTAGATCGACAACGCGTTGACGATGTGCTGATCGACAATTGGAGTCTGAATTCGCTCATGCGTTCCGGCGCCCAGGTTCGCGAACCCGGCGGCCGTTACCTGCGGAAACGCGCGGTCGTTGACGCCTTTCAGCCCGAGCTTCGCGGGCCAGCCTTGATCCAGCCCGAGCGATAGATTCTTGAAGAATCGCGGCTGGAGGTTGTAGCGAAAATCGTTCAACACGGTGGGCGCGAAGCTGTGCGTGTGGTTGATCAGCAGGCTATGCGCGCGGCGCAGGCTGCGGCTGCCGTTCGGGTCCGCGGCGGGCTCGGGATAGACCACCAGGTTCGCCGTGGGAAAGTTGTGCAGAATATACCGGACCGACATGCGGTCCTTATCGTTGAAGATGTGATCGCCCTTCGATGTCCAGGTCGTCAGGTCCAGCACGTTACCGGCGTTGGCGGTGAAGTTGTTGGCGCCGGCCGCGTTGATGGCGGCGCGATTCGGCGGTGGAAAGAACTGCGCGAATCGCGAGCCCACCGGGTCGATCCGGTTCTCGGGAATCACGTTGCCGGGGAACGGCGTGCGCACGGTGGCGCCGGGCCGGCTGGACGCCGGGTCAAAGATGGGGATCAGCGCGCTGCCGGCGGTGAGGGTCTGTGAAAAGTCGCCGCGAATCTGCTGTGCCGTGGGAACGGTCAGGTTGCGCACTGCGCCAATCCGCTGGATCTGCCACTCGTTGTGGGAGAAGAAGAAGGTCCGGTTCTTGCCATTGTAAAGTTTCGGAATCACCACCGGTCCGCCGGCGGCGAGGCCGAAGACGTTCCAGCGCAGGGGCGGGCGCGAAGTGGCGAAAAAGTTTCGCGCGTCGAAGGCGTCGTTCCGCAAGGAGTGGTACGCCAGGCCCGTGTATTTGTTCGTCCCGCTGCGAGTCGTCATCGTGACGACGCCGCTCGACGAGTTGCCGAACTCCGCCGAGTAGGCGCTCTGTTGAATGCGGATCTCCTGCACCGATTCGACCGGCGGATTGAAAAGCGCCTGCGGCACCTCCAGCGCGATGTTCGATCCGTTGACGCCATCAATGAGCCACTGTTGCTGATCGGCGCGTCCGCCGGCGATCGCCACGCGCGGACGGATCACGTCGCCGGTCACATAGACCGCCGAGCCCTGCAGCGCCAGCAGATCCCCTACGCGCCGGCCGTTCAGCGGCATGTCGGCGATCGTCTTGTTCTCGATGAACTGACCCAGCGTGGCCGTCTCGCTTTCCAGCAGCGGCGCGGCGCCGGTCACGTCGATCGATTCGGAAATCTGCGTCAGCGACAGCGCGATGTCCAGGCGAACCACGCGGCCCAGTTCGATGACCTCGAATACCGCTGGATCACCTGCCAGGGAATCGGAGGGCGGTGTTTTGCAGGCGAGCTGCGTCGAATGGCCGATGCCGCGATGCATGGGGATGTAGAGATCCCAACCATTGGCGCGATAGGCTTCGAGTGTTGGCGTGACCCCGGGCGCTAAAAAGACTCCCGAACTACCGGGCCCTCCGTCGAGCACGATGAGTTGACCTCGCCGCGTCGTACCCCGAAATGCATAGCGCGCGGTAAAGACGGTGATTTCCCGGCTTCCCAATGAGGCGTCCCAGTGCAAGGGAACCCTGCGCGAATTACACTCGCCGCCTTCGGCAGGCCACGAGGGGCGCAGTTTGCCCTCAGAGGAAGGAAGCGGATCCTCGGGGCAGTCCCCCCAATGGGGGTTTACGGAAGCATCGGAGGCCAACAAGCGCCCGCAGGCCAACGCGCATAGCAATGCTGTTCGTGTAAGAGGTGTCATGTGGCCGAGTGTACGGGTCTCCTGTTTCCCTCTCGTTTTCCGCATGTTTCTGTTTGTTTCCGGCGCGGCTGGTGAAAGCGAAAGCATGCGACACTCGATCAGGATCCTTCTGCATGTCCAGCCCGATACATGTCTTGCTGGTCGAAGACGACTCACGCATTTCCGCC
>VFZO01000284.1 GCA_016871155.1 Acidobacteriota bacterium
CTCTACGTGCGCGCCGGCGAGGCGCCGCGGGTTTCCGCGGGCAGCATTCAGGCGGACTATTCGTCCGAAAGCGATTCGGGTGAGGAGACGCTCGTCATTACGCCGTCGTCGAACCCGCCGCTTCGCGCCGGCACCTACTTCGTCGCACTGGCCCTATTCACGCCAAACGTTCGCGTAACGGGAACCATCCTGGCCACCGTTAGTTCCACCACCGGCTCCAACACAGTGGCGCAACCGCTGCTGCCGGGCGCCGCACAGGTATTTCGCCTTGCTGCCGTGAACGGACCGTCGTTAATTCTCGATCCATCGTTCCGCATCGCCGTTCCGCAGGGGACGTCACGAATGCGGGTTCAGGTGCGGACGCGGACGCCGAACGTCGATGTCGATCTGTTCGCACGCTTCAGCCAGGCGCCTGTGGTCACAAATGGGAGCATAGTGGCCGATCACCGGTCGGTGGGCGACACGGGCGAGGAGAGCCTGGACATTACGCCGCAGTCGAATCCCCCGCTCCGCGCCGGAACCTACTTCTTCTCGCTCGGCCTGTTCACCTCGAATATCGCCACGGAGGGTGAAATCATTGTGTTCCTGGACACAGCCCCGCCGCCGCCGCAATCCGCCGTAACGCTCACCTCCGGCGTTCCCGCGCGGTTTACACTGCCGGCCACGGCCAACGCCACTCTCCATGCCGGTAACTCCGGCTTCCGGATTCAGGTACCGGCCGGTGCAATCTCGCTGACGGTGCGGCTGAACACCGCCACGCCGAACGCCGACGTCGATCTTTACGTTCGCCGCGGCGCCGATGTGGCTTTGAATGGCGACGAAGTGGTGGCCGACTACTACTCTGAAGGCGCGACAGGAAATGAAGTCCTTGTAATAACGCGAACTTCGGAGCCGCCGCTCGATGCCGGCGTCTATTTCATCGCGCTTGGCAATTTCGCGCGCAATCTGCAGGTGAGCGGTTCCATCACCGCCACGGTGGAACGGGGCGCTACGTCGCCGCCCACCGCCACCACCCGGACGATCTCACTGAACAACCCGGTGCAATGGAGCATCGACGCGGTGGCCGGGCCCACGCTCTTTGCCGGCTCCAACGCCTTCCGCCTGGACGTAACAAACGTGTCGAAGATGGAGGTGGTTCTCAACACCGATCAGGAGAACGCCGACGTGGATGTGTATATCCGGTACGGCACGCCGCCCGTGATTCAGAATGGCAACGTGGTGGCCGATTTCCGCGCCGCAACCGCATCGGGGAACGAGCGGGTCACGATTCAGCCGGGACCGAATTCGCCCCTGCGAACCGGCACCTACTACATTGCTCTGGCCGTGTTCTCGCCCAACATTTCAACGTCCGGAACGCTCGCCGTGCTCGATCAGTCCGCCCCGGCCGCCGCCGGGGAAAAGCGTGGCCGCATGCGCAAGTCTTCCGTTTTCGAGAAGACCGCTTGGCCCGCCGATCCGGTGGATGCCGATGGCAACCAGCGCATAAAGGAGAAGCGGGCATGGACCGAGTAGCCGTGTTCCTGCTGCTTCCGCTGCTCGGGGCGCAGACTTTGAAGCTCGGCCCCGTTTCTCCGAAGGATCGCACCGCCGCGGAGGCTGCCGCGAAGCCGGGAGTCAAGGCAGCTTCGATCCACCGGCCCATCACGCCGAAAATGCTGGAGAAGGGCAAGTGGAAGGAGAACGTCTGGCGGTTGAAAATCGTCTCGAAGCAGGCCGCGGGCGTCCGCCTGCTCGTCAATGCGAAGCAAGGCAAACTGCTCGTAAAAGGCAAGGATCAAAAGAACGCACAGACCTTCGATCAGTTTGACGGCGAGTTCTGGACCGCCGTCACCCACGGCGACACCGTTTGGGTGGAGTTCACGGCCCCGAGACGGCAATCCACCCCGCCTTTGGAAATCAAGACCCTATCGCACATCTATCCTTAAAGCATGAGGAACCTGTTTGGTGTCTGCGCCCTGGCTGTAACGCTCGCTGGTCAGGGCACTGACGCCATTGTGACCGGCAACGTGACCGACCCCTCGGGCGCCGCGGTGCCCGGCGTCCGCGTGATGGCGCAAAACACGAAAACGGGAGTGGCGGCGGAAGTCCGGTCGAACGACGCCGGCGTCTACGTCTTCCCCGCTCTGCAGCCTGGGATGTACCGGATCGCGGTGGAGCAGACCGGCTTTCGGCTCCTCGCGATCGACAACATCTCGCTGCAGGTGGGCGCAAGGCTGGACATTCCGCTTCGCCTGAGTCTCGCCACCTCGACGGAAACGGTTGAGGTGCAAGCATCCGGCGAGAACATCGTCGAAACCACCGCCGTTTCGGTCGGCGGCGTGTTGAGCGGGCAGCAGGTCCTGGATTTGCCGTTACCGGGCCGCAACGCGCTCGATCTCGTCTACACGCAGGCCGGGCTGGTCGGCGATAACTTCGCTGGCACGCGCATCGGTTCGCTGAATATCACCATCGACGGTATCAACGCGCAGGACCAGCGGTTGAATCAGGGCGTCTCGTCTCCCATCCTCACCACCGTGGACAAGGTCGAGGAGTTCCGGATTGTCACCTCGCCCGCCGACGCCGAGTATGGCCGCGGTTCGGGCCAGATTCAAATGATCACGCGCTCCGGGACGAACAAGTACACGGGAAGCCTGTTCGAGTTTCACCGCAACACCGTGTTGAACGCCAACACCTGGTTCAACAATCAGCGCGGCCACGACAGCCGCACCGGCGAACAGATCTCGCCGCGCAACATTCTGATTCGAAATCAGTACGGCGGCCGCATCGGCGGTCCCATTAAGAAGAACCAGACGTTTTTTTTCTTTCTGTACGACTCCCAACGGATTCGGCAGAAAGCCGCGGTGACGAACACCGTGTTTACGGACACGATGCGCCAGGGCCGTTACCGCTACTTCCCCGGCGCACAGAACGCCAACAGCAATGGGGCGCGTCCCACCGTTGACGACCAGGGGAACCCCACGCCGCCGTCGACCGCAACGGCCGCCCTGCAGACTGTAGATATCTTTTCCGTTGACCCGAATCGCAACCGGCCGGACGCCACCGGTTCGGTCGCGCGCATGATCGCCCTGATGCCACAGCCAAACAACTTCCGCTTCGGCGACGGCCTCAACACAGCCGGCTTCACTTGGCAGCGGCCCAGCGCGCAGAACTTGAATCAGTGGAATCTGAAGCTGGATCACAACTTCAACACGTCACACCGCGCGTCGCTGAGCTACGTCAACGAAGGCCAGGCCAACCGCAACCTTTTCAGCGAGCAGCCGTTCCCCAACTCGCCCGGCGGCCGCACGGAGTATAAGGACCGGTTGTGGACGCTGAATGTGACCTCCACGCTGAAGCCGAATGTGCTGAACGAATTTCGCAGCGGGGTGCTGCGGCCCTGGCTGCGCTTCTTTACCGGCTGGGAGGTGGGAGACGCGATCCGTCAACTGCCCACGGCCACCGGCCAGCCGTTCCTGTTCGATTTCGTTAGTATCTCCGAGCCGCTCAACATTGACGACAACCCGGTCGGCCGTATTTCGCCGCTCTATCAGTTCTCCGACAACGTCACCTGGATCCGGGGACGGCATAGCTTCAAGGGCGGCGCTGACGTTCGCTTCTCGTCCACGAACGGTTTCAATTCTACCGACGTCATGCCGAGAGGTGTGATCGGCACCGGCGGGGTTCCGGTGCAGAACCTCCAGACGGTGGCGGGCCTGGGACAGAATCAGGGCTCGTTTATCAACATCCTTAACGACTTGACGGGCACCATGACGTCCATCCGTCAAGCGTTCAATTCTCCTGGCGGACCCCAACCGCAATATTTACCGAACGAGGTAAAGCAGCGCACCTGGAAACGGCGCGAGTACGGTTTCTTCTTCAAGGACGATTGGAAGGTATCGCAGCGGTTGACGCTGAACCTTGGCGGCCGCTGGGACTACTACGGCGTTCCCTATGACGCCAACGGCCGGACGGCGAATCTGGTGGGCGGGCAGGCAGCGCTTTTCGGTATCTCGGGAACCGGATACGGCGACCTATACCAGCCGGGCCGGAGCAACGGCTCGTTGACGCGCGTCGAAACGGTGGGACCCAACTCCGAAAATCCGGGCCGGCACATCCATGCGCAGGATCGCAACAACTTCGCGCCAGCCGTGGGATTCAGCTGGCACTTGCCCGGCTTCCAAAAGGCCACCGTGCTCCGTATGGGCTACATGATCAACTACGAGCGCAATTCGCTGCGCGTTGTCGATGTGGTCAGTGGCGATCAGCCCGGACTGCGCGAACGCGTGACGTTTACGTCGGCCGAGATCCTGAATCCGTCCACGGCGAGGCTGCCGCTGCCCACGAACGGCCGGCCATTGGAAACGGTTCCGCTTACGGACCGGCTCCAAATCGTCCGCGCGTTCCAGGACGATCTGCGAAATCCTTACATTCAGAATTGGAACGCTTCCGTGCAGCGCGAACTTCCTTGGGGCATGGCCCTCGACGCCCGGTATGTCGCCAACAAAGGAACGCGCCTGGTGCGAGGCACCTCCATTAACGAGGAGAATATTTTCGAGAACGGAATTCTCGACGCCTTCCTGGTGACGCAGGCCGGCGGCCACGCGCCGCTGTTCAACCGCATTTTCAACGGCCTCAATATTCCGGGTGTTGGACGGGTGGATGGCGTCAACATTACGGGCTCCGACGCGGTGCGCGGGAACTCGGTCACCCAGACACATCTGGCCCTCCACGACGTCGCCAGCCTGGCGTCCTACCTGAATTCCAGCAACGCCTTCACGGGCGTCAACGGAGGGCTGCTGCGCCGGGCCGGGCTGCCGGAGAACTTCGTTGTCGCGAATCCGCAGTTTGCCAGCGCCCGGCTGACCGGGAACTTCGCGAATTCCACTTATCATTCGGCCCAACTGGAAGTCCGGAAACGCTTTAGCCGGGGAGCCGGGTTCCAGGCCAACTACACCTGGTCCAAGACGCTGGGCGAGGAAGAAGGCGCTGGCGAGGAGATGATCGATTCCTATCGAAGCGTTCGCAACATGAGTCTGGACAAGCGGAAACTCTCGTTTCATCGCGGCCATGTTTTCCGTTCCAGCGGCACCTGGGAGCCCCGATTTATTCCACGCAAAGGTTGGGCGGGCCGGCTCGGCCGTGACTGGCGCTTCGGCGCGATATTCAACGCCTTCAGCGGCGAACCGATCACGCTGACTTCGGGCCGGAGTACCTTGAACACTTTCGGCGACAATACCCCGACGGCCGTTGGACCCTTGGCGCCCAATCTGGGCAACTCCGTCCGCACGGGAAACGGCGTCGTCTACTTCGAAGGGTTCGGCCGCACGCCGGATCCCTCGGTGGCACGGTTGACGGCCGTGGGCGGGGTCCGCGGCCGCAGCTCGCTTGAGGCCATAACCGATCCGCAGGGCAACCTGGTGCTGGTGCAACCTACGCCTGGAATTTTGGGGAATCTGCAGCCCAATTTTCTAGAGGGTCCCGGCGACTTCCGGTTCGACGTCAACGTCCAACGCGTGTTCCAACTCACCGAGCGGGTGCAATTCGAACTGCGCGGCGACGCTATCGACGTCACGAACTCGCCGCAGTGGAGTGCCCCGAACGTGAATATGAATTCTCAGAATTTCGGCCGGATTACCGGAGCGGGTGGGAACCGGATTATCGTGGTGGGCGGCAGGATCAATTTTTAGAGCACTCGTGCAGAAGCGGTTCGGCCAGCGCCGGCGTCTCGGTCACAATCGAATCGTGAGAGGCGTTGGGACCCTCCGTCAGGAACGAGCGGCCGCGGCCGCGATAGGCATGCGCCAGTTGGCGGCTCATCCAGCGCGGCATGAGTTTGTCCTGGCCTGCGTGGAGCACGATCAGGCAGGTGCGATCGAGCTCAGCGATCCTTTCGGCGTTCGGGAACCTGGTCCAAGCAAAACGGGAGAGCCACCCGAAGGAGGGGTTCGTGCTTGCGGCGTCCGGAACACTTGTGAAGGAGGCTGCCAGAATCAACGCGCCCAATTTCTTCTTTGCCGCCAGGTAGGTGGCCGGGCCGCCACCCAAGGAGTGGGCGAATGCCAGCGCCACTTCCGGAGAAGCTCCCTCATTCCGCAGCGCCTGATCCAATACCGCTTCCGCATCCCTATAAAGGCCGCGTTCGGAGGGAAAGCCCGTGCTTTGACCGTAGCCGCGGTAGTCGTATACGTAGCTCGTGATTCCCAGCCCTGCCAGCCATTTCGGGATTGTGCGATAGCCGTCCATGGTGCCGAGGTTTCCGTGGTGAAGAACGGCGACACGATACGCGGTCCGCGGCGCCCCCTGCCCTTGCCATCGCCGGTAGTGAATTTGTTGGCTGTCCAGTGTTCGAACAAAACCGTCGGCCGCCTCGCCAGGCGGCGGGGCTTGGAACTCTCGGGGCGGCCGGCCCAACAACGGCAGCATCTTCTCGGCGAAGATCTGGTAGTCCTGCGTCAAGATCAGAAGCAGAATCAACGACGCGAACGCATGCAGCAGCAAACGCACAGCCGAATTGTCGCAGTCCAAAGGTACGGCCCGCAACGCGTCGCGTGGCGGGCCTTTTTTTTGGAATTGGAATTGGGAGAGATTCGGACCGAATTTTCCGGCCCTCAATAAGATAGTGGCCGCCGCGAGGGAAAACTCTCAGCAAAATTTCACAGTTTCGGTTAAGACGCGGCTAAATCGAGGTTTTGGGTCTTGGCGCAGGCCGGCCGGCGGGTGAAAATAGCGGTAGATGCGACGCCATTCGGTGAAGCCGCTGCTGATGACCGCCGCGCTCAGTTTTGCGGTGCTGATCCCGCTCGGATGGCTGCAGTATCGCTGGATCAGCGAATTGGCCGAGGCAAGCGAGGCCCGGGGACGGGCCGACCTTCGAGCGGCGCTGGAGCGGATTGGCGACGAGATGGATCGCGCCGTCGTTCGAACCCACGGGGCCATCGTCGGCCGGCGTGGCCCGATCGGCGAGCGAATCGCCGAGGTGAGAGACGACCAGGACGGCCTACCGCTTGGGCGCGTCTTGGTCATTGAATTTGACGGCGGCTGGTCCGCGCAACGGTGGTCCTCGGAAAGCGAGGCGCTGGTTCCGGCCGACGTCCCGGCGTGGTGGTTGAGCCGGCATCATCGCACGGGCCCGATTCACCCCGATCCGCTGGCCGTGATCGGCCCTTTGCACACCGGGCGGGAACGACACCCACCGCCGGGGGCCGGGCCGCCGCCCGGCCCGACGATCGTGGCGGAGATCGATTCGCAGAGGATGCGCGAAGAGTTCCTACCCAAATTGTTGACGCGGCAATTCGGTCCGGCCCTTCTGCGGGAGTATTCCGTCCGCATTATTCGACGCGACCAGCCGGAAGTGGTCATCCATTTGTCCGGCGAGACGGCGTGGCAGGGCGAACCCGACGTCTCCATCCCGATCATTCGCGGCATTCGCCGGCTGGGTCCTCCTGGACGCGGCCCGGGGCCGGACCGTCCGCCGCCGATCCCGATCGAATCGAGCGAGGGAATTTGGCTGGTGCAGGCCAAGCACGTCGAAGGAGGAATCGGCGTGGTATTCGCCCGGACGCGGGCGCGGAATCTTGCCGTCAGCCTTGTCACGCTCGCCCTTCTCGGAACGGCGATCCTGCTGCTCACACGGACAGCCAAAAAGGATCGGGAACTCGCCAACCTGCGGATGGAATTCACGGCTGGCGTTTCGCATGAGCTGCGATCCCCGCTGGCGGTCATCGTCTCGGCGGGAGAGAATCTGGCTTCTGGCATCGTGAAGGACGCCGAGCGGGTGAAGGAGTACGGCGAAATGGTCCGGGATCAGGGCGGGCGGCTCAACACGATGGTGGACCAGGTACTTCGATTCTCCGCGCTTGAGAGCGCCGGCGAACCGCTGGAGCTTCGATCCGTGGAAGCTTCCGGCGCGGTTCGAGCCGTGGAGGCCGAGATCCGCCAGTTGGTCCAGCGCGAGTCGATCTCATTGACAATCGAACATGCCGATGGCGCCGTTCGCGCCGACGGCCAGGCGCTGCACGCGGCTCTCCGCAACCTGGCCGAAAACGCGATCCGCCACGGAGGCGACGGGAAATGGCTTCGGATCGCCATTCAGCCGGGCGAGGGCGTAGTGAAGTTTCTATTCGAGGACAAAGGGCCCGGCATAGCCGCCCGGGACCTTTCGCACATTTTCGAGCCCTTTTATCGCGGAGCCGGGAGCCGCGCGAAACAACTGCGAGGGTCGGGACTGGGCCTGGCGCTCGTTTCGAGAATTGCCGCCGCGCACGGCGGCCGGGTGACTGCGGAGAATTGCGCGGGTGGCGGCGCGCGCTTCGTCCTGACTTTGCCAGCCGCGTAACGAGAACCTATGCCAATTGGGCTCTGGGCGAGAATGTGAAGGGGCTATGGTCAAGCGGCCCTTCTGAGAACGACGACCTCGAGCCTTAGGCTGGCGAATCGCTGGGCCTTGAGGAG
>VFZO01000285.1 GCA_016871155.1 Acidobacteriota bacterium
ACCTTGACGGAAACGCCCGATACGCTCGCGTCCGCTGTAGGCTCTTGGCCAGCCGCGCGGGAGGCGGCGGTAATGAGAGCAGTCAGCAAGCCGAAGTCAGAAAAACAGCAGGATCCGAAGGGGAGCCTGGTGTTGCCCGACTTGGACCACAGCAGATCAGCGGTGCTGAATAGTCTGCGTTCATAGGAGTCGAAACGCGGATATCGGCACGCCATGGACGAGTTCATCGATTGGTACTGCTCAGCGCCGCGGCTGTCCTTCAATAGGATCGTGGTCACGCAGTATCGCATCCATCTGGAAGAGCGGCACCTCGCGCCCGGAACAATCAACGGCAGGCTGGCGGCCGTGCGGCGTTTGGCCAGCGAGGCCGCCGATGCAGGTCTCCTCAGCCCTGAACTCGCGTCGGGAATTCGACGCGTGAAGGGAGTGAAGCAGTTGGGCGTGAGATCTGGGAATTGGCTCAGTGCAGAGGAGGCACGCCGGCTCTGGCAATCACCGGATGGTGAGACGCTCAAGGGCAAGCGGGATCGGGCGATTCTGGCGGTCTTGCTTGGATGTGGCCTGCGCCGTGCCGAACTCGCCGGTCCTGACTTCGCGCACTTGCAGAGGCGAGAGGCGCATTGGGCAATCATCGACCTGGTTGGCAAAGGCGGTCATATCAGGACTGTGCCCATGCTCGACTGGGTCAAGGCGGCCATCGACGCTTGGGCCGCTGCAGCCGATATCGGAACCGGCAAGGTGTTCCGCTGCGTCTGCCGCGCTGGGAAGCACTGGGGTGAGGGCGTCACGGAACGTTTGGTTTGGCACGTGGTCAAGGGCTATGCCAAGACGATCGGAATCGGGCAACTCGCGCCGCACGATCTCCGCCGGTCCTGCGCAAAACTGTTCCATGGTGCCGGTGGCGAACTGGAGCAGATCCAGTTCCTATTGGGGCACGTGTCAGTCCAAACCACCGAGCGATACCTGGGCTGCAAGCAGCGGATCAGCGGGGCGGTCAACGACCGCCTCGGCATCGAACCGTAGACAGCCAAACGAGCGCACATGCCGACGATTTGGCGCTCGGCGGCGGAATTGAGTGTACGCTCCGGGAGGCTTAAGCGACCCGAATATCCTTGTGACAATCGTTCTTCTTCCGGTTCTGATTCCGGTAGGTAACATCCAGTCCATTCTTAATCCCCACTGCGCCTTCATTCTCCGCGGCGCGCGACCATCGAATTGATCAAAGTTCTCCACGCCCGAATCAAGGTCTCCTGAACCGCGCGGCGGCGGCGCCAAACGTGGAACCCAGCATGCGGCAGCAGTGCCCGGTGAGGGCGGAGCGGTTGGCTTCCAAGAGCGGCTGAAACGGCCATCGGGCCAAGAACTATTGTAGCGACGTAGCTCGCGAGAACTCTTCGAGTGTATCCCTGATCCAGGTTCCGCCGCGGCGGCGATGCTCAACGCGAGCGCGCTAGCCAGGAGTCGCATAGGTGAGGTCCCAATCCCCGAGCTTCAACAGCTTCTTTCCAGGCCGCGACGGCACTGGCAAACGATCCTTTTGTCCCAGACGGCGCAGAACGCTCCAGGACGGATCGAAGTGATAGCGCGCGTTCGTGTCCCAGAAGAACAGCCGCTCGACTCCGAGATCATAGATCGCCTTCGCGCGCTTCAGATAAGTTTCCGGCGGCATCAACCGCGGCATCATGTTGGGCGCCAGTTCGCACTTGGTTCCGCGCGTGATTCGCACGAAGAAGCCAAGATCACGCGGATCGTCCCAGGAATCGGCGGTACTGGTGAGCCGCTCGACGGACGTGTAGGGCACGATCGTATTCACGAGCCCTTCCGCGATCCATGCCTCGAGATCCATCGCCTGGAACAGATTCTCGCGCTCGCTGCTCATCACGATCGCTGTAATGGGTTTGGCGCCCACCATCAGCCGCAGTTCGCGCATGAACTGCGTCAGTACACCGGCGCGATGTTTCAACCAACGTGGGTCGCGGCCGTCGAGTTGTGTCGCGTCGAATCCGGTGGCCTGACGAAAGCTGTCGAGCACCGGCTTCTCGTATTCGACGAGCGGCGGGCGCCGGTTGTAGGCGATGCACACTCCATCCACCGGATAGGCGAGCATCTCCTTCACGAATCCGAGCGCGGCCTCGCGGACCTCCCTGAACGCGTACGAGAGCCTCGGCGTGGGCCGACCTTGCTTGTCGCGTCCGCGCCATTCCGGATGCTTGTCGTAGATCCCGCCGGTGTTCCACTCGTCCTCCGGAACGGGAAAGTGGAAACCCGCCGGCCGGTACGTTGCATGGAACTCCATGCCGAGCGCATGCGCGTAGTCGAGGGCGGTCTGGAACGGATCGATGCCTTGCCGCTTCAGCGCCTGCCACGATTCCGCGGCCAGCCGGTCACCCACTCGATACGGATCGCCGATCCAGTGATCGGTGGCGGGCACGCCGGTCTTGGTGGGCAGGTACATCCGGTCGCCCATTCCGCCTTCCCAATAGATGCGCGCGAAATCGGTATCGCGGAACGGCTCGAGTTCGCGCTTGATGTCCGCAACGGAAGTGGGGCGATACTCGTACGTGTAGCTCCAGGCGTCATGATGCCCGTAGAGCCGCTTGTTCGCTTTCGACACTGGTTCGGCCGCGACTGGCACGAGTTTGATGTAGGCGAGCCAAACTCCCGAGCAGGGGTTCGCCACCGAGTTCGGATCGATCGAGACCAGTTGCCTGCGCCATTGCCGGAAGACGACGTCCTGGCCCGAGAGGTCAGCGGTCTTCCAGTAATATTCATCAACGCGGGCGCGATCTTCTCCGCGATGGATGAGCCGCGAGAATGCCTGATCGCCGGAGAGTTTGGCGAGCAGTTGCGTCATGTCCTCGCCGCCACCGTACGACCGCAATCCGAACCAGATCTCGTAGACACCCGATCGCTTCGGCGAATAGCGGATCTCCGGCGCGCCCGTGTTCTGACCAGCCACGAGCATCGTGCCCTTCGCGCCTTCCGCCTCGAAAGGCAGCATTCGCCAACGTCCGCGAGAGGGCTTCGCACTCAGCGCCGCTGCCGGCCGGCAACGGTCGAGATCGGTGAGATAGATCGCTCCCTCGCTCGCGGTCTGCGCCCGCAGGGCAACCGCGCCCGCTGTTTGGAGGAAAGTGCGCCGCCGCATTGAATCAAGCCTCCAGCAATCCGAGTTGCTTCTGGAACTCCCGGACCTTCGCCACCTGCTGGCCGTCGAACGTCACTTCCGGCTGACGCAGGAACCGCTTCGCGATTCCGTGGACCTCGAGCGTCGCGCGCCAATAGGCGTGTGTCCAGGAGCCGAACGGCGCACCGCGGAAGAATGGAACGTCATATCGCGTTACCACGCGGCCCGCCCGGTCGAGATCGTACGCCTGAATCGCGCTCCAAAATTCGCGCGTCACTTTCGGCGCGAAAGTCGAAAACGTGCTGTAGTACGCCTTCATTCCGTACGGCCAAAACGTGATGAAGTTGCCCTTTTGACCACCGGCGAATATGTTGATCCGTTTGCCGAATTCCTCGAACACCTCGCGCGAGTACAGTGCTGGATACTCTTCCTTGTAGGCCGAGATCTCATCCATCTCGACGAGCTTTCGCAGCAATGGAATCGGGACCTGCCCATGCAGCACGATTGCGCGTTGCGCCGCGCGCGCCGCTTCCCGGAAGTGTTCGAGTTGCGACGCCTGATCGCCCTGTGCTGGCAACTGGACCTGGACCGCGTCTGCACCCAATTCGCGCGCGTATTTCGCGTAACTTACCACTTTGCCGGTCCACCATGGACCGGTCGCGGCGATCGTCAGTCCGCGGCCGGCAACCGCCTCGACGAGCGCCCGCGTGAGTTGCTTGATCTCCTCATAGGAAAGACGGTCGTATTGATTGTTGCCGGATGTGAGCGTGAACGCCGAGCAGCCGGCACTGACGCCCGTATCGACGATGCGCTTGAACGATTCGAGATCGAGTGAGCGGTCCTCCTTGTAGACGGTGGGGACGGAACAGATCGCGCCCACGAGTCTGGCGCGAAACTGTGCCGGCGATGCCGGTTTGGCGTTCAAGGCCGCCGCGGCCGAAACCGTTAGAAAGGCCCTGCGTGTGGTCATCGCTTCGCATCATATATGATCGAGTGGAATCCATGCCAATCCCAGAATCGACAATCGCGACTGGAGCGCACTGACGCTCGGAGATCGAATCCGCCAGATCGAGGTGGAGGGTACCTCGTATTGCCTGACGTGCTCGACGCCGGGCACATCTCGCGGCTGAAACGAGAAGTGAACGAGCTTCCTCTCACCGCGGTCGACTACAGTCCGCATCAGAAGGGTTCGCCCGGAATACAGTTCCGCGGCGGAGCGATCACGGATCTGATTGTGCACTCGCCCACGATCGGCCGGGCGCGGGGGGTACCAGCGTTCTTTGCGCACTTGGATCGGCGCACGGCGTCGCCGGTCTGGAACGTGACAATGGTGGGCGTGATGGCGGCCGCCGGAGAGATGGTATTGAACTACGAACGGTCGGCCGAGCTGATCAACTTTGGCGCGTTTTTGGCATTCATGGGGTAAATGGGGCAGTGATGCGGCAGCGGCAACTGGGATGGATGGCGGGGAAGGTGATGCCGGCGCGAGGATTCCTGTTCTGCTTGTCGATCTGGCTGAATCTGTCGCGGCCTGCGATGCTGATGGGCGGGGTCTGGTTTCTGGTGGGGCTCGTTTTTCACCTGGTGCAGCGGCGACGTGGGGAATCGTTCGTATTTGAGGAGTGATGGCTATGCGTTTCGTCTGGATTGTGCTCTTGTGCTTTGTCATGAAGGGAGAGCCGGCACTCATGCCGAAGCCGGCGAAACTGGAGCGCCTGTCGGGCGAGCAGCGCGTGGACGCTGCATTCCGGCTGGCCTTCCAGCGGGCGGCGGCGCCACGCCTCGAGCGAGGAGCGGCGCGATTCGTGGAACGTCTCACCAGGCAAACAGGGATTCCGCTGAACCGGGGACTGGCGGCGTCGGTGGGCGCGGCGAACCTGATCATCGATTGCGCGCAGACCACGGACGCGCCGCTCACGCTGGGAGACAACGAATCGTACCGGTTACAGGTCAACGTTGAGCAGGCCCGGCTGACGGCCTCGACCATCACGGGCGCCTTGCGTGGTCTACAGACCTATTTGCAACTCGTAGACGTTGGCGCAAGGGGCTTCGCCGTACCGTCCTTGATCATTGAAGATGCGCCGCGATTCCCTTGGCGGGGTCTTCTCATTGACGTGACAAGCCACTTCATGCCGGTGCCGGTGATTGAGCGGACGCTGGACGCCATGGAGGCAGTGAAGCTGAACGTGTTCCATTGGTACCTGACCGACGACCAGGGGTTCCGGGTGGAAAGCAAGGTGTTCCCCAAGCTGCATACGCTCGGCACCGAGGGCGACTACTACGCGCAGGCCGAGATCCGGCACATTGTCGAGTACGCGCGCGATCGCGGGATCCGCGTGCTGCCGGAGTTCGTCATGCCTGGGCACTCCGGAACCTGGCTGATTGGCTATCCTATCCGGAGTTAGCGAGCGCACCTGGTCCGTGCTCGATCATCCCCACGTTTGGCGTTTATGACCCGGCGCTGGACCCGACAAAGGAGGCGGTCTACACGTTCATGGACCGCCTGGTGGGTGAGATGGCAGGGCTTCTCTCCGATGCCTACTTCCACATTGGCGGCGACGAAGTGAACGGGAGGCAGTGGAAGCAAAGCCCCACCATCCAGGCCTTTATCAAGCAGCGAGGGCTGACGGATAAGGCCCGGCTGCAGACCTACTTCAACCAACGGGTGTTGCTGATTCTGAGAAAGCATGGAAAGCAGATGATGGGGTGGGACGAGATACTTCACCAGGATTTACCGAAGGACATCATGGTGGAGTCGTGGCAGAACCACGAGTCGCTGGCTGTGGCGGCCCAGAGGGGGTACAAGGGGCTGCTGTCGTTCGGGTACTATCTGGACCATCTGAAATCGGCTGGAGAATACTACGTGGTGGACCCCGTGGGTGGTCCGGCGGCGACGCTGACGGCAGAACAGAAGCAGAACATCCTGGGTGGGGAAGCATGTATGTGGACGGAGTTCATCAGCCCGGAGACGATTGATTCGCGGATGTGGCCGAAGAGTGCGGCCGTGGCGGAGCGGCTGTGGTCGGCGTCTGAGTTGACCGACGTGGCGGATATGTACATGCGGCTCGACGTGGTGTCGCACCGGCTGACCTTCGCGGGGCGCGGAATGAGACGAACTACGAGCCCATGCTGCGGCGGATTGCTCCGGCGGCGCCCCTGGAGGCGCTGCGGACGTTCGCCGACGCCCTGGATCCGACGGGCATCGAGCACAGGAGGTGTTTCAGCGTTACACCCGGGAGACGGAATTGAATCGAATGGCCGACGCGGTGCGGGGCGACAGCGCGCTAGTGCGAACACTGGAGGCGGATGTGCGAGAGTGGCTGCGAACGCCAACCGCCGAGCGGGAGGCGGCGATTCGACGGGTACTCGCAGCATGGCGGGACAACGATGCGCGGCCGGCGCCATTTGGCCCCACGAGTTCTCGCTTGCGCGAGTTCCTGCCGTTGTCCCAGGAGTTGGCGCAACTGGGCACCGCTGGACTGGAGGCGATGGAACGCTTGGTTGCGCGGCGCGCCGACGCTCCGTGGGCACGGAGGCAAGCGGCTCTACTCGAACGCACTCGCCATGTTCGCCTGGAAGTACGAATGGCGGCGGCGCGCCCAGTGCGGCTGTTGGTGGAGGCTGTCAGCCGGTGACGAAGTTCGACGGAGGAATAGAAGGCCGGAAACCGCACGGCGATTATCGAGCGCCCTCCGAGAGCCACTTCAAAAGGCTACAACCGCAGGAACAGTTTGTGCTCGTTCAGATAACGCACGACGCGGCAGGACACATAGAAGTAAACAACGAAAAGCAACATGGCCCACCACAACGGCGAATCTCTCGGTCCGAACCCCTTCGCTGCGTCGCCCACCCACATGTGCACCAAGTACCCGGCCAACGCGTTCTGCCCTAATGTTGCAAATATTTGCGACCGGAAGTTCTTGACGTCAACGAGCGAGACGAAGAGCGCGTAGACGGCGAGAGAGAAGCCCGCCGAGAAGGTGAGATACGACAGACTGCCTGCGCGTTGGCTCATGGTCCACAGATCGACAGGCGCAGTAGGCGGCCAGAAGGGCGGCGGTACCAAACGGCCGCCACCATTCAGGCAAGCAAGCGCGTATCCGCCGAGCATCAACGGCACGGCCCAGCGCAGGAGCCGCGGAATGGGGGCTGATTCGCGGAGCCAGTCGAAGGCGAACGTGCCGGCGATCGTCGGGATGGTCCAGGTGAGGAAACCCAACGGGCCCCCGTCGATCACGCGCTTGGCGTTCAGGAGTTCGTACCAGAACCAAGCGGACAAGCTGAGATGCAGCAGGCCGCTGAACACGGCGAAGCCCAAGCGCTTCCTAGCACTGCCGGCCACCACAGGGAGAACCCAAAGGCTGGTGACCGCAATGTGCACCAGGGCCTGGAACGGCGATCGCCAAAAGGCACTGCCGAGTACACCGCTTACTCCGAGCTTCTCCATGTCCTCCCATCGCCGGTAGTTGCCGTCGAGGTGATAGACCAGAACGCCGGTGAGGATCAACGCCAAGCAGCGCCAGACGGCGCGGCGATAGTCCGGCTTGCGGAGCATCACCAGCCGCAGCGCGAAGCCGACAGCAAAGAAGAACTGTGGCATGACGGTGTCGGCATAGCTGCAATAGGTATTGTGATGCTTGAAGACCGGATGCACGGCGGCGAAGCCACCGATGAAATTCACCAGGAACATGCCCGCCACGGTGTAGCCGCGGAACTGGTCCATGGAAGCGATGCGCGCATTTTCATTCGACATTCAGAATCTAACCGGGATTTCATTTGAGCTTCCCTGACCTTTGAGCTTACACCGGCAGTCCGGCTCGGATCGAAAACGCCTTCCGAGCACCGGCCAGGACTCTGGTGCAAACCCGCCGGGATGGGGGAAGATTGAAAAATGTCTCGCTTTGCTCCGGTTGAAGAGCTGTTCGCTGGCCGCCATTTCGACGCGGAGATCTTGGTGTTGTGCGTTCGGTGGTACCTGAGCTTCAAGTTGAGCTACCGGGATTTGGTCAGCATGATGAGCGAACGTGGCGTCACACTGGCGCACACGACGATTCTGCGCTGGGTGCGGCATTACATGCCGGAGTTCGAGAAGCGCTGGAAGCGGTACGCCAGCCCGGTGGGTGACTCGTGGCGGATGGATGAGACCTACGTGAAGATACGCGGTGAATGGATGTACCTTTACCGAGCGGTCGACAAAGCGGGCAAGACGGTAGACTTCTTTTTGAGCCGACACCGGGATGTCAATGCGGCTAAGGCGTTTCTGCGCAGGGCGATGAAGGGCCG
>VFZO01000286.1 GCA_016871155.1 Acidobacteriota bacterium
CCCGCCGCGGAGGTTCAAGTATTTGAGCTCGCTGCTCTAGCCGTCGCCCCTCCTCAGGTGGAGCCGGAGCCAGTGTATGCTTTCGAGCCGCCGCCCGCCGAGTTAGCGGAAGAACCGGCCGTTTTCGAAATTCCCGAGTTCGTTGAACCCGCCGCGGAGGTTCAAGTATTTGAGCCCGCTGCTTTGGCCGTCGCACTTCCTCAAGAAGAACCGGCTGCTATCGAAGTCCCAGAGTCCACCGAGCCGGCCGGGGTGGTGGAAGTGTTTGAGCCCTCCGAAGCGGAGCCTGCGCCGCTCCAGGGACTTGTCTATCGTGCCAACTTCGGCGCCACGCCGTCTTCACTCGCCGGCATGGGTGTTGTACCTGTCGCCGAGCCTCTAGCCGCTCAAAACCCCCCGGAGATTCCGGCCGCCCGGATACCTCTCGCCTTCGATCCGCCGTCGGAACCCGTCGAAGTCCTCGAAACCGATGAGGTTGAGTCATTCGATCTGCTGCCGGCCTTTGCCGACCTCCCGGACGCCGACGCTCCGATCGAGGTTTTCTCTTTCGCCGACGAAATTCCCGCGAGCGTTCCTGCGGCGCAAGCGCCCGAGCCGCCACCGCTTTGGGTCCAGCCGGAGCCCGCCGCGCCGATCGAAATCTCGTCGATCCGGCCAGAGCCTCTGCCGCAGCCGGTGTTGCCCGCCTCGGATCTGGAGCTTCCCACCGGCATGCACGATCTGTCCACCTGGTCTCGCTTGTTGGCGCTCACCAGCCCGATGACAGGAATCCTCTTTACGATTACATTGACAAAAGCGGAGTCCGCGCCCGGCGAAGCCGGGAAGAAGGCTCCGGTCGATCTGCCCGATCTCACGCGGGAATTGGACCGGCTGATGGGTTCCTTTGTTAAAGATCGGGACTTCGGGGCCAAGATCGGCGAGAACGAGTGGGTATTCGTCTACAAAGCCGACGCCACCGGATTCAACCAACGCCGCGTCGGCGGCATCTCGGAGAAACTCTGGGACTTCCAACTCAGGCATCTGGGAATGTCGAGCGTTAGCTTCAAGTGGGGTGCCGTTGAGGTGGAAAAAGAAAACCTGCCGGACGCGCTCGCCGCAGCCCGGGAGCGAATGAACCAGTCGCCCCGTCGAGCCCGCAAACTGCCCGGCGCCGACACGCCGCAACCCCGGCGCGTCGTCAACGCTTAAGTTCGGCCTCCAACGCCTCCAGCGCCTTTCCGGCCTCGGCCCATTGACCCGATTGCGCCGCCCGCCGATAGCGGTCCATCATTTGACGGAGGGTCCCAAGACGGTCGCTCGCCGGGGCCGGGGCTGCCGGAGTTATCCCCGAACTCACAGGCGAGGACGCAGGCGCAGCCGGCGCGGGCGAACGGCCGCCGCCTAGACGGGCCACCGCTTCTTCGTACGTGTCCGTATAAATCAGCTCGTTGCCATAGGCCAGCACCACCTTCTTCAACTGCGGCATCCGGGCCTGGGATGCCTGCAAGTAGATCGGCTGGACGTACAAGAACGTATTGTCCACGGGCAGCACCGTCATCTGGCCGTGCAGAACCCGGGACCCCTGCTGATTCCAGAGCGTCAAATCCTTCGAGATGATCTCGTCCTGATTGATCCGGCTCTCCACCTGCATGGGTCCGAAGAACAGCTCTTCTTTCGGCACCGAAACCAGCGCCAGTTCTCCGAAGTGCTCGCCGTCGCTCCGTGCGATCAGCATGCCGATCAGATTGTCCTTGCCGCGCGGTGTGAACGGCACCGTTAACAGGAATTCCAGTTCGCCGCTTCCGCCGGGAAACGGCGCCACGACGAAAGACGCCTCGACCGGCTCCTTTCCCTCGCCCTCATTGCCGCGCGATCGCCGGGCCAGGTCCCAGACGTCCACTTTGTTGTAAAACGCATCCGGTACCTGCATGTGATAGGTCGACAGAATCTCGGCCTGGAGACGGAATAGGAATTCGGGGTACCGCACGTGCTCACGGAGCGCCGCAGGCATCTCGGCGGCCGGACGCAGCAAGTCCGGGAACAGTTTCTGGTAGGTCGAAATGAACGGGTCGGTGGGTTCGAAAACATAGAGGCGAGTCTCTCCCGTATAGGCGTCGACGGTCGCTTTTACAGAGTTCCGGATATAGTTCACGGCCCGGCGGCCGCGCAGCGCCACCGGTTCGGCGCCGGGATAGAGATCCGAAAGCGTGAACCCGTCCACGATCCAAACCAGACGGCCCTCGGGAGCGATCACCAGATACGGATCGTCTTGCCAATACAGGAACGGCGCCAAAAGCTCCAACCGCTCTTGTACTCGCCGGCGCATCATCATGCGGCTGTCGTCCTTCAAGTAGGAGGTCAACAGAATATTCCAGTCGCCGTACGCAAGTGCCGCCGCCAACCGCATGCCGTAGGATCCGACCGGAATTCCACCGGTACCGTCATACGTGCTATGGACATTGTCCGAGCCAGCCGGGTAGTTGAACTCCGGCTGCGTCGTTTTGACGAACACCGGCTCGTGCTCCACCTCGCCATAGTAAATTTCCGGCCGTGTCAGTTTGAGGCCGGCAGCGTTCACCTTGGGCGGCGCGTCCTGAACGAATAGCTTTGGCAGGCCGTCGGGCGTGATCCGGTTCGCATCGGCCGCCACCACCCCATAGCCGTGCGTATAGATGATATGCCGGTTCGGCCAACGGTTGCGCGCCTCGCCCAACTGCTGAATATCCAACTCACGAGGCGAGATCATCACCTGCTGAATCTTGCCGTTAATCCGGTACCGGTCCACGTCCGTATCGACAAAGGTGTAGGGCCGCAGCGGTTGAATCTGGCTGACTGTATCGTGAAACGCCTTCCAGTCCCATAGCCGCACGTTTTCCAGCAGCGCCGCGTTTTTTGCCGCGTCGATGCGGCCCTGCGCCGTCGCCTTATACTCAAGGTCCTTCAACCTCCCCGTCAGGCCGAAGGCCTCGCGGGTGGACTGCAGGTGCCAGTCGATGTACGGATTCTGCAGCGTAATCTCATTCGGCCGCACGTGGATGGAGTTGACCAACCCGGGCACGAAGCTGCGGATCGGCAGCAGCACCAGCGCCATCAACGCCAGGCGGAATCGTCCGGCCATCACAACCGCCGCGGCCAAAACCAGCGCAACGGCCCATGCCGTCGCCAGGGGAATTCCGATATTCGAAGCCACGTAGTCGACGCCGGTCAGAAATGGATGTTCGTCGTAGACCGCTTGGTACCGGCCCAGCCAGGCCTGCACCGCCAGCATCAGGACCGCGCCGGCCGCAAGGAATCGAGTGCCGCCCAAATCGCCCTGTGTCAGGTCGCTCCAATCCAGCACGACGGGCTCCCTTCCGAACCGTCCGCGCAGCGCCCACAGCCGGCTTGTGAGCCAATAGATCAGCGCGGCCGCGATGAAGAGTATGGTCAAGAACGACGCCGCGGTGCGATAGAACGGAAGATCGAAAAAGTAGAACCCAAGCGGTTGGCCGAACGCAGGGTCCCGCCATGCCGTGCCCTCAAGGCCGCGGCTGCCCGCCCACGCCGCCACCCTCCAGGAGGAGAAATGCGCGCCGGCGATCGCCCACGAGACCACGAACAACACACCGGCTGCGAGCCGCCGGTACCAGGAATAGTCACCGGACCTTACGCCGGCCACGCGCAGCGCCCATATGTGAGTCAACCAAAGCGCGGCGAATGCGGCGATGGCCGCATAGAAGACCGGAGCGGTGCGTATGTAGGCCTGCTTCCACCAAGTGGCCGTCTGCCCTATTTCAGCGAACCAGGCGAAATCCAATACCGCCAGTGCAATCGACCGCCCTCCCGCGATGACCACCAACAGGACCACCACAAATCCAATAATCCCGAACGGCGGACGCGGCTTTCGCCCGAAGGAGCCGTCGGGTTCGATATCGATCACCTGGTCGTTCATACCGTTACATCATCGCAGACGGCGGGGCGGGCTCATCCGGATGTCCGGCATTCTTGATCGGTGTCATTACCAGATTCACCGCCATGAGCGCCAGGACACCCAACCCCACGAAGTAGCTTGGGTGCTGCATGAACTCGGGCAGCTTCCATTCCAGCAACGCGAAGCCAGCCACGACCAGGCCCATCAAGCCTTCGCCGGCGATCATCCCGGAGGCGATCAGAATTCCAATGTTTTCCGACCGCGCCTTTTGCGCCTCGTTGTGGCCCTTCTTCGCGGCGAGCGAGTCGCTGATCCACCGGAATACGCCTCCGACGAAAATGGCGAACGTCGTGGCGAACGGCAGGTACATGCCCACCGAGACCAGCATCGGGCTCTTCACCTGCATCATGATCATGCCCAGCCCCATGAAGACGCCCATAATCACCAGCGGCCACGCCATGTCGCCACCCACGATACCTTCCGCGATCAACGCCATTAATCCCGATTGCGGCGCCGGCAGCGCAGGGTCGCCAAACCCGATGCCGCCTTGCTTGATGTTCGCCTGATGCAGCGCCATCAACGGGAAGAACATCACCAGCGAGGAGACTACCACCGAGACGAGTTCCACCAATTGAATGGTTTTGGGCGTGCCGCCCAGAATGTACCCGACCTTAAAGTCCTGCAACAATTCACCCGCTACAGCCGCGGACACGCATCCGACCGCCGCCACCGCCAGCACCACCGCGACGCCGCTTGCCCCGCCCACGCCTAGCGACACCATCAACAGCGCCGCGATCAGCAATGTGGAAAGCGTCAGCCCGCTCACCGGGTTGTTCGAGGAGCCGATCATGCCTGTCAAGCTGCCGGAAACCGTGGCGAAGAAAAAGCCGGTGACCAGCATGACCACCGCGGCCACAATCGCCACCCACAAAACGTTCGCGAAGTAGTAGTAGACCGCGATCATCGCCAGAAACGTCAGGCCGATCAGCGCGAATACCGACTTCGAGCTCATGTACTGCTCCGTCCGGTCGGCCAGCGGTTCGTCGCCGCCGCTCTTCAATTCGGTGATGGCACGGCCAATTCCAGCGCTCAAATTCTTACGCATCTTCCACAGCGTATTAGCCGCGCCCACCAACATGCCGCCCACCGCCATGGGCCGCACGATGTAACGCCAAACGGAGGCCGCCAACCCTTGCCAATTTCCGTCGCCCGCGCCGGCGGGCAGGAACTTCCGCAGGTCCTCGCCCAGGAAGTAGATGAGAGCGGGAATCAAGAATCCCCACGCCAACACGCCGCCGGAGAAGTTCAGCGCTGCCAGGCGCGGTCCGATAATGTAGCCCACGCCGATGTAGGCGGGGCTGATGGACGGCGCCGCCGCCATCGTTACGCCGCCCACATTGAGCGCGCGTTGATCCGACCCGAGTTTGATGACGCTGCGCCCCAGTTCGCCGATTCGGAAAGAGAAATTGGCGTCCGGTTCAAAGAGCTTCATCACGCCGAGCATGTACACACCGGCGCCAGTCAGCATGTTTATGAAAAGAAACTTCGCCGCTTGGGAGGCCGACTGCCCGGCCTTGTGAATCTCCGCCGCCGCCACCGATTCTGGGAACGGAAGATCGTCGTCCTCCACCATCACGCGCCGTACCAGCGAAACAAACAGCACGCCCAGAACGCCGCCCACCAGCATCAGGGCGGTGGACTTCAGGTACCCATGTTCGACATCGAACTGCGGCCAGGCCTTGGCGATCACGAACGCCGGCAGGGTGAAAATCGCGCCCGCCGCGATGGACTCGCCGATCGAGCCCGCCGTCCGCGCCAGATTCTCTTCGAGAATCGTGCCCTTCTTAAATCGCAACAATGCCATACCAATCACGGCGGCCGGGTAGGTGGCCGCGATCGTGATACCGGCCTTCAGACCCAGGTACGCATTGGCCGCTCCCAGGACGATCGACATTATCAGACCCAGGAAGACGGCCATATAGGAGAACTCGGTCATCTTCCGGTCGACAGGTACGTAGGGGACGTGTTTGGCTTTGCTCATGCGATCTCCGAATTGGGAACGAGGATCATCATAACCCGTCCACGATACAATCGTTCAAGAAAATGAAAACACCGTTTCGACAAGATGGACGCGTTGCCTTGGTCACGGGCGGCGCCAGCGGAATTGGAGAGGCTACCTGCCGCGCGTTCGCCGCCGCCGGCGCGACCGTATTGATCGCCGACATCGACATGGCGAGAGCGGAGGCGCTGGCCGGCCAATTCGGAAACGGATCGCGGGCCGTCAAATGCGATGTGACCGATGAGGCCGGTGTGAAGGCGTTGTTCGCCTCAATTGAAAAACTCGACGTGCTCGTGAACAATGCGGGCATCGGACTGGTAGGCAACGTCGAGGAGACGGAACTTGCCGACTTTGAGCGTCTGATGCGCGTCAATGTCTCCGGGCCGTATCTTGTGACCCGGTTTGCGATGCCGCTATTGCTGCAATCGGCGGGGAAAATCGTCAATATTGGTTCCGTCGCCGGGCTGATCGGCGTGAAGCGCCGCTACGCCTACTGCGCCACCAAAGGCGCCGTGGTCGCCATGACCCGCCAACTCGCCGTGGACTATCCCACCCAAATTCGCGTCAATTGCATCTGCCCGGGTACCGTCGACTCTCCATTTGTGGAAGGGTACCTGGAAAAGTACCATAAGCACGAAAAAGAGAAGGTTCGCGCCGAACTGAACTCCCGGCAGCCCATCGGGCGGCTCGGCAAGCCCGATGAAATCGCTCACATGGCGCTGTATCTGGCCTCGGAGGAGGCCGGATTTGTAAATGGCTCGGTGATTACAATTGATGGCGGTTGGACTGCGGCGTAGCGGCTCGGAAGAATGTTCGCAAAAGTAAACGGCGCAGTCTCTCTATTGTGTTGGCAAGTCCTGCCGATACAATAGGTAAGGGTGTTTTCGTTGGAGTAGTTTTTCAATTGACGGACTCAGAGTTTTGGGTCAAAATGTCAGGACACGCCGAAACCAGCCGGACCGGGTTCCAGAACCACTGGACGAAGGGCCCACCCAGAGTTCCGAATCCAGAGCGAGGTCAAGTTTTTTGAGCCGAGAACCCAATATTCGCCACCTCCGCTTGGGCGCACTGGTCGCGCTGCTGGCGGCACTGCCTGCGAGCGCCGTGCCGTCCAAACGTGGCACGCCCGCCAAGAAGACTCCGGTGGTGAAAAGCGCGTCGAAGAAGACGGTCGCTAAATCAAAAGTATCCGCTTCCAAGAAGCGGGCCCTCGCGCGCACCCGCACAGGCCGGAACGGCTCAGTGGCCGGAGGCCCCTGGAAAGAACCGACTTACGCCGATTCGACGATGGGTGATTCCGTGGATGGTGAAGACCTGACGGTACGGCAGGCGGCGGTGGATGCCTTGGGACCCTACAATGGATCCGTGGTCGTGGTCGACCCAAAATCGGGCCGCATTTTGACGATCGTGAACCAGAAACTGGCCCTTCGCAGCGGCTTTCAGCCCTGTTCGACGATCAAGCTCGTGAGTGCGCTGGCCGGGCTCCACGAAGGCGTGGTCGACCGCGAGACAGCGGTGCGCGTCAGTCGACGGAAGTCCCTGAATCTCACCGAGGCGCTTGCGACCTCGGACAACCCGTATTTCGCCAGAGTGGGCGTAAAGCTCGGATTTGAAAAGGTTTTGCATTATTCCAAGCTATTCGGCTTGGGGGAGCGCGCCGCGATGGATATCGATGGCGAGTTCGCCGGGACCCTCCCGGACACGCCACCGAAGTTCGGCGGCGTGGGAATGATGATGAGTTTTGGAGAAGGTATCCGGCTGACAACATTGCAGTTAGCCTCTCTGATGGCGGCCATTTCGAACGGTGGCACCCTGTACCACCTGCAGTATCCGCGTACCCCGGAAGACCGACGGGCCTTCGTCCCTCGCGTGAAACGTCATCTTGAAATCAACCAGGAAATCCCGGAGATCCGCCCCGGCATGATGGGTGCTGCGGAGTGGGGCACTGGCCGCCGGGCGTTTTACGATCCCAATGAGCCTATTTTCGGCAAGACCGGCACCTGCACGGACCGCACCACCCCGACGCATCTCGGGTGGTTTGGCAGCTTCAACGAGGTGGATGGCCAAAAACTGGTGGTCGTTGTTCTGCTGACCGGTGGAAAAGCGGTCAACGGACCCGTGGCCGCGCAGGTCGCCGGAGGCGTATACAAAAACCTATCCGGGCAGCGCTTCTTTGCTAGGGGACAGAGCCTTACACCGATTGCGCCGAGAGCGCTCACGGCCGGACCGAGCTTCGTGCCAAACGACTGATCGAACCCACATTTCCGTTTTGAGCCGCGCGTGCGAATCTCCCGGATGCTCGTCCGCATCAATATCCATAGGGGTTTGAAGGCAGCGAAGACCCCTGCGGAGGACAGCACCCAATGGGTGACAAACAAAACCAGCCCTTTCAGCTCTCGTTCAACGGCCTTCTCAAGATCGACTTCCAGGGATCGCGCGTTACT
>VFZO01000287.1 GCA_016871155.1 Acidobacteriota bacterium
GGCGGACCCGCGATCAGTTCTGGAAGACATCGGCTTTTCTGTCGCGGATGTACTATATCCGGTGGTCGGACGACGTAAATGGTTTCCGGCCGCGTATCGTGCTGGTGGACCGCGACTACGGCGCCTACTCGGGCGCGGTGAATCCTTCAAACCCCGGCAATCGTCCCGCCCGGACGGCCGCGGTGGTGGAACCGGAGTTCGTGCTGAACGCCCGGAGGCCTTCGACCGATAACTGGCGGGAGGACCTGGGACGGATCATCACCGAGGACCGGCAGTTCGCACGGGCAACCGTGAACCACGTGTGGGCGCAGTTGTTTGGCAGCGGCATCGTGGACCCGCCCGAGGCGTGGGACTTCCTGCGCACCGATCCGAAGAGTCCGCCGCCGGCCGGTTGGCCGACGCAGAACGCGAACCCGGAGCTGATCGAAGATCTAGCCGACTATTTCATCCGGAGCAACTTCCAATTGAAAGCGCTGGTCCGCCAGATCGTATCGAGCGACACCTACCAGCTTTCCAGCCGCTACACGGGCCAATGGCAGCCTGTCTATTCCCGGTACTTCGCGCGGTACGACGCGCGCCGCCTGTCGGCCGAGCAGATTTACGACTCGGTCCTGATGGCGACCCGCACCGAGCAGCCGATGGCAATCGCCGGCATGCCCCGCGCGTTCTTCTACGCCAATCAATTGCCCGACGCTGCCGAACCGTCGACGGACGGACGCGTGGTGGATTTCCTAAATCAATTGGGACGCGGGAATTGGGTGACGATCGAGCGCACGGAGGAACCGACCATTCTTGGCATGCTCTTCACGATGAACGAAGCGCAGGTGGTGTACCGGAGCATGGGCAACTCGAACGTGCTGGTGCAGAGCCGCAACCAGGTTCTGCGCATCGACGCGATGCCGATTACCGACGAAGAGGCGATTCGGCGGATGTACCTGGCCACGCTGACCCGCACGCCGTCCGAGGCGGAAATGACGGCGGTCCTGCAGTACCGTTCCGGAGCGCGCGCACAGTGGCTAAGCGACTTGCAGTGGGCGCTGCTGAACAAGCTGGATTTTGCGTTCAACTACTAAGGAGCCGAGACGATGAACACACGCCCCTGCCCCAACTGTTCCGGCCACGCGCCGTTCACTCGCCGCCACTTTCTATTCGGCGCGGCGTCCCTGCTGCCTGTTTCGATGCACGCCGAGGAGATCGCCGGCCGCGCCGTGGGCCGGAATTCGGCCAAGTCGATCGTGTTTTTCAACCTGAACGGCGGCGCGTCCCAGATGGACACGTTCGACCCGAAGGACGGCCCGTGGAATCCGCGCGACGTGGATCTGCGGACGAGTGGAGCGATTACGCTCTCCAACCGGTTTTTTCCGAGTCTGCTGCGGAAGACCGACGATCTGTTGATTATCCGCAGCGCCGCAAGCTGGGAAGCGGCGCATGAGCGCGGCCAGTTCTACATGCAGACGGCGCACTCGCAGAATCCGGCGCTGGCGGCGGAGACTCCGCACATCGGTGCGATTATCGCCCGGGAAAAGGGCGCCAGCGGGTTGTTGCCGCCGTTTCTCAGCTTCAATCAAACCGGCCTGCAGGGCGCGAAGTTCCTGGGCGGACTCTATGAGCCGATGATGCCGCCGGCCAACCGGACCGGGATCGCCACCCTTTCGCACAATCATTTCGGCAGCGTGCAGCAGAGCCGCGACCGGTTCGAAAAGCGGTTCGGCCTGCTGGAGTCGCTGGACGCGCCTCTGCGCGGAAATCCCCCGAACGAGGCGATGGCGGCCTACGGCGGCTACTATGGCCGCGCGCGGGCGATGATGTACAACGACGCCGTGGACCAGGTGTTCAAGTTTTCGGCCGAAGACGAAAATCGCTACGGCGCCACGGGTGTGGGCCGCGCGGCGATCGTCGCGCGCAACGCGATTCGCGCGAAGAACGGCGCAGTGTTTTTCAATATCACCCAGGGAGGCTGGGATCTGCACGACGCCGCCTTCACGGCCGCGACGAGTATCTACACCTTGACCCGCGATCTGGATCGCGCAGTGGCCGGGCTTGTCGACGATCTAAAGGCCTCGAACGACTTCAACGAGACGATGATCGTGATCATGGGCGAGTTTGGCCGGACGCCTGGCCCGTTGAACTCACGGAACGGCAGGGACCATTACCGGAATTTGATGTCGGTGGTGTTGCTAGGCGGCGGCGTGAAGGGCGGGCGGGTGATCGGCGCGACCGACGCCAACTCGGCCAATATTGTCGACTACGGCTGGAGCGAGAAGCGGCCCATTTATCCGGAAGACCTGACGGCGACCATGTATTCGGCGCTGGGCCTGGATTGGACCAAGGGCGTGATGGACACGCCGTCCGGACGGCGCTACGACTACATCGCCGGCGCCAGGGAAGGGCAGTACAAGCCGGTCGAAGAGATCTGGGGATAGCGGATGCCGCGCCTGCTCCCACTGCTGCTGGTTTCGGTGAGCGCGTTCGGCCAGAGCGTGCAGATTCTCTCCGACGAGGGCCAGGTGCTGGTGGGGCGAACGATGCAGTTCCGCGCGGTGGTGCGCAACGCAGCGGGGCAGCCCGTGGAAGGGGGCGCGGTTACATGGGCGACGAACAACGGGACGATCGCGACGATCGATTCCGACGGCCTGCTCACAGCTCGTTTTCTCGGTTCCGTGCGGGTGCAGGCGCGCAGCGGCTCTTTGTTTTCGGAAACGGTGATTCAGACGATTCCAAGCCGCGTCGAAATTGAACCGCGGACGACGACGCTGGATGTGGGGCAGCAGCAGCGGTTCTCGGCGACCGCGTTCGACGCCAATGGGAGTCCGATTCAGGGCGTGACCTTCGCCTGGTCGGTGTTGAATCATCGCCTCGGCACAAGCCAGGTGGCGCGCGTGGATGCGCTCGGTAACGTCGTTGGGTCCTCCGAGGGCGGTGCGATGGTGCTTGGCACCTACACCTACGGCGATGTGCAGCCGGGAATGCAGCGGCAGTGGATCGTGACGGCGCCGGTGACGGTCACAGTGCCCAAGACGTATTCGATGAAGCGGCTGTGGTCCCGCGAACGGTCCAGAAAAGACGCCTGGGAGTTGCGCGCCAAGCCGACGATGCTTTGGCCGTCCGACGATGGACGGATTCTGTTCAACGCGATCTTCGACGGCCAGGCGAACGGTTTGGCGTCGCTTGAGCCGAACCGGCAGACGGTCGAGATGGTTTCGACAGGGGGCGAGACTCGTTTCGCGCAAGGCAGCTACACGACCGAATACCGGACGCACTCGGTGACGCGCGCGGGCAAGGTTCTGGCTTGGGAAGACACCAATATTAACGGGGCGCAGATCAACCTGGGCGACGTGCGAGGCGTGCGGAATCACATCTCCAACAACACGCCCTTGGCGTCCGGGACGGAGGCAACCTCCGCGCTGGTGTTGAACAGGAATAGCTACAACGACAAAGGCTATTCGGCCGTTCGCGCGAACTTCCGGTTTGAGCTGAACCCGGTGACCTACAACGGCTTGTTCCTCGGCGTGGACGGCCGGTACAACGACGTCATCGTTTCGACGCGGGAGCGGCTGCCTGGCGACGTCGCGTTCACGATCGACGGCGATTTCGGCGTGGACGGGAAGGGAACCGTCTTTTATGGTTTGACCGCGAATGGCGCGCGGGCGTTCTACCGGCAGACGGCCGGTTCTCCGAGGGTTCGCGTGGTGGGTCCCGGCGACGAACTGCTGGGCTCGACGGTTCGCGCGATTGCGGGCGGACGCGGCAACCATCCGACGTTCTGGGTGGACGAAGACGGAACGTTCATTACGTGCGTGACGCTGAACAACAACGAGACGCATTTTGTCCGTTGGCTGCCGGACGGCAAACTCGAGAACCTGCGCGTGTCGGGCCAGAGCGGCATCCTGTGGCATCATCCGCTGCACGGAACGCTGCTGCATGCCAATCCGTTCAACGGGCAGGGAAACGGCGTATGGATCTGGCCGCCGTCGGGACCGGTACGCGCGTACCTGCGCTATGGCGTGACGCGGCTGGACGGCGAGACGGTGCAGGACATCGAAAGCGGAGCGATCAACACAAAGGGCGAGATTTTTGTCTACGCGCGCGGCGAACGGACGATGATGCTGTTGACGCAGCTTGGGTTGGACGAGCCGCGCATCGTGGCCCGGTCCGGGGAGCGGTTCTCACTGCGGGCGCCCATCAACGTTATCAACTTTATCGGCGGGGCCCGTGTGGGAGCCGCGCACGTCTACGCCGGCGGATCGTCGGGCTCGATTGTCGAGTTCAACCAGGGCGACCCGTTCAATATACTCACCTACGGAGAGCGGCTGTTTGGCAACAACACGCTCTGGTTCGGCGCGTTCCATGGAGGGACGTGGAATGTCCGGAAGGCGCCGGACGGGCAGGTGTGGTTCTCGACCGGCTCCGGGCTGGCGCGGCTGACCGGCGACTACGTTCCCGAGCTGATGGTCCGGTTCCCGCTTCGCGCCGGAACGCTGACGATCAACGCACCAACGAATTTCGATATCAATTCCCGCGGAGAGATTCTGTTCGTCTCATCCACCAGCGCCGGCGATTCGCGCTTCTTTCTGCTGCCTTCGGCCGCCTCCACCGAGCCGAAGGAATTGTTGGTCTATAGCGGAGCGACGACGACGGCCACCACACTGGAGGCGAACCGGATCGCGAGCGGCTTCGACAGTTTTTCGCTGAACGACGAGGGGCAGGTGCTGGCTTCGTTTCGATTCCGGAACGTGAACGTACCGGTGCTGTACCTGCACGACGGCTCGCGATGGAACAAGCTGGCCGAGCCGAACGTGACGCGCGTGGGGCCGCATCTGGTGACGGGCGTGGCGAATCTGCACCGGGCCGGCGGCCCGAAGAACTTCGCGGCATTGACGATCCAAGCGGGCGGCAACGTTCTCGTGGAGGCCACCGGCGGCACCAACCTGGAGATCGTCGTGAACAACTCTTCGCGGATGCCGAGCGGTCAGGTGGCGAATACAGTGGTGACGCAGGAGGCCAATCGGGGCGGCGACCTGCTGTTCCAGCACTCCAACGGCGGAAACAACTTCCTGATCGTGAAGCGCGGCGAGACGCTGCATCAAGTAGCGAATCTGTTCCGTCCGACGGCCGAGGGCGACTACCTAATCCGTATCAACTCGATCGACTTTCGCGACGATGGCACGGTCTACTTCCTGGCCATGACCACCGACGACGACCTGGTGCTGTACCAGGCGACGCCGATGTTCTAGCCAATCCTGCTACAATTCGCCATGACCGGCCTGGGAACCCCGTAACAGTTTCCGGCCCGGCCGCATCCAGATAGGAGAAGACGATGTTCTCTCTGATCGGTACGTTGATATCCGGCCTCGTCGTTGGGGTTGTGGCGAAGTTTCTCATGCCCGGCAAAGACCCGGGCGGAATGTTCATTACCATCCTGCTCGGGATTGCGGGCTCGGTGCTAGGCAGTTGGGGCGGCCAGGCGATGGGCTTATACGGAGCGGGCGAGTCCGCCGGGTTCGTGATGTCCGTGGCCGGCGCGATCGTCCTGCTGTTTGCGTATCGAACTTTCCGGCAGCGTTCCGCGTAACTCCTGTTAGCAAAATGGACAACTGGTCCCTGATTTCGAACATCCTCGGCTTGGCCATCGGCGCGGGGCTGAATCTGTACGCGGCCGTGCTGGTGACCGGTCTCGGGCTTCGCTACGGGTGGATTTCGAATCTGCCGGGCGAGTTGAGCCTTTTGGCGCATCCGGCCGTGCTGGTGGCGGCCGGGGTGATGTATGTGGCCGAATTCGCCGCTGACAAGGTGCCGTTCTTTACCCCGGTCTGGGACGCAATTCACACATTTATCCGGCCGGTGGGCGCGGCGCTGTTGGCGCTGAGCGCCACAGCGAACCTGGATCCGGTGGTGAAGGCGATTGCCATGCTCGCCGCCGGTACCCTTGCGCTGGGAACGCATTCCAGCAAGATGGGCTTTCGCCTGATGGCCCACACAACGCCCGAGCCCGTGACGCATTCGGCCATTTCGGTGGCCGAAGATTTTGGCGTCGTCGTGCTGCTCGCGCTCGCTTATCAATATCCTTACGTAGCTATCCCTGTGTTTCTCCTGATCATCTGCACCATTGCCGCTTTCGTTCCCCTTCTACTTCGAATTCTCCGTTTCCTGATCGCCGGCGCCATCGGGCGCGTGGTGGCGTGGCTGAGCGCGCTACCGTCGGAGGAGGCACCGGCTTGGGTTCCGGACCGCGCCAACTCCGTCCGCGTATTCGCCCGCGGCGTGAAAGGGGTGCCCAGGCTCGCCAACGGCTGGCTGCACCCGCATACCGGGGAGTTTCATTTCCGGCGCTGGGGCGCGAAGAAGGTCGCGGAGGTCGGGGCGCTGGAGCCGGACGTGAACTGGGGATTCGTCTACAACGTAGTCCGGTCCGAGACCGGAGCGACTTTTTACGTGACCAAGGAGTGGTGCCACTGTATCCGGACCGCCTCGTCTATTTCCTGACGAAGGTGTCGCGCAGCAGTTGTTCGAAGTGGGGGTTGCAGACCAGGGCGTTGCCGGCATAGATGGATCCGGTTCCTTCGAAGTTGAAGAACTTCCCGCCGGCTTCTTCGACGATGACTTTCATCGGGCAAAGGTCCCAGGGCTGGGCGCTCGGCTCTACCCAGACGTCGGCCTGACCGGAGGCGACCATGAGCACGTCCGGGGAGCCGCTCATTGAACGAAGACACCAGAACTGCGAGACGAAATCCAGGACGATGCCGCGGAATGGCCAAGTGCGGTTGTTTTGCAGGCCGTTGAAGCAGATGACGGCGCGGCCGGGCTGGTCGACGTTGGAGACGCGGATGCGCCGGTCGTTACACCAGGCGCCCCCGCCGGTATAGGCGAAGTAGGTCTTTTGGAGGATCGGGAAGTGGGCCACGCCGGCCACGGGAACGCCGTTCTCCTCCAGGCCGAGAAGCAGGCCCCACTGCTGGTTGCCCCGAATGAAGTCCCGCGTGCCATCGATGGGATCGACGATCCAGGTCCGTCCGGACTGGGAGGGTTTCGAGAGCCCTTCTTCACCCATTTGGCCGTCGGCGGGGAAGGCTTCGGCCAATGCCGCGGCCAGGTAGATTTCGCACTCCTTGTCGGCGTCCGTGACGGGCGAGCTGTCCGATTTATCCTCTAAAGTAACGCCCCGTTCGAAGTGCCGGATCGCCATCTCAGCCGAGCGCACCGCAATGCGCCGGGCGGCGGCAATCTCTCTGTCGTAGTGCATGAAATTCCATTGTCGGTGATACGATCTAAGCCAAGCAAATGCACACACGCCGTCACTTCTTTTTGGCCGCCGCAACGGCGGCCTCCTCGACCCGGGTCGCAGGCGCCAACGACCGGATTCAAGTTGGTTTTATCGGGTATGGCTTGATCGGAGCGCAGCATGTCCACGACTTTAAGAACCAGAAGGACGTGGACATGGCGGCGATGTCGGACACCTACCAGCCAAGATTGGAGGAGGGCGTCCGGGCCTGCGGCGCCGGAGCCAAGGCCTACCCCGATTTCCGCCGGTTGTTGGACGACAAGGAGATTCAGGCCGTGGTGGTTTCGACTCCCGACCATTGGCACGCGCTTCACACGATTTTGGCGTGCGCGGCCGGTAAGGACGTCTATGTGGAGAAGCCGTTGACGCTGTTTCAGGCCGAGGGCCGGTGGATGATCCGGGCGGCGAAGAAATACGGCCGCGTGGTGCAGTGCGGCACGCAACAGCGTTCCGGCCGCCATTACGCCAGGGCCAGACAGTTGATCCGGGACGGCGCGCTCGGCAAGGTCCACACGGTACGGATGCAGGCGGTGCGCAACATTATGCCCGGATTCGGCAGCCCGCCGGCCGGCGCCGCGCCCGCCAATTTCGATTACGAGATGTGGCTGGGTCCTGCGCCGGCTCGGCCTTACCAACCGCATCGCGGGATCTATCATTTCCGCTGGTTTTGGGACTATTCGGGCGGGCAGATGACGAATCTGGCCGCACACTCGCTCGACATCGTCTACTGGTATCTGAATACGGCGGGTCCACGTTCGGTTTCGTCGTTTGGCGGGCGCTTCGCCTTGCAGGATGACGGCGAGACGCCCGACACCCAGGATGCGATCTACGATTTCGGCGATTGGACCGCGTCGTGGCACCACCGGGAAGCGAGCCGGGGAATGGCGCGGCCAGCCTCCGGGCTCGAATTCTTCGGCACAAAGGGCTCGTTGACGATTGATCGGGGCGGGTTTGAAATTCACGCTGATCCGAGAATCGATCCGGCGTCGGCGATTCCGGCGTTCAAGGGCCACCCGGGCGGCGGTCCCGCCGCTTCCGCCGTCAAGCCGGAGCCTTGGACGGAGGCGATGA
>VFZO01000288.1 GCA_016871155.1 Acidobacteriota bacterium
TGGTCGAAAGAAGCCATCCGCAGGCACTGGCCCGCCCTCGGAAAGGGGATTCTGATCAAATCCGGCACGGGAGTGAGGCGTTGGTGTATACTGTGGGGGTCCGGGAGACCCAAAATGGAAATCCCGGTTAGGGGGAGTCAAGAATGAATTTCCAACGCGTTCGGTCACACGGGCTGTTGCTCGGTGTTATGGCCCTGTCCGCTTCCGTTGCCGCCGCGCAAACCGTCGCCGGGCAGATTTCCGGGTTGATCACAGACCCATCCGGAGCTGCAATTACCGATGCCAGCGTCGTCGTCACGGATCTTGATCGCAACACCACTTTCCGCACCGCGTCCAACGACAGCGGCTTCTACCTCGTCTCGCCGCTTCCTCCGGGCCGGTATAAATTGCGGGCCGAGAAGACAGGATTCCGCGTCCATCTGCTGGAACCCATCCCGATCGCCACTCAGCAGAAAGCCGGCATCAACATCTCTCTGCAAGTCGGAGCTCTTTCCGAGTCGGTCACTGTTACTGGCGGCGCGCAACTGGTCGACACGACCACCGCGACGCTCAGCAACGTCGTTGAGAACAAACGCATTGTCGACCTGCCGCTCAACGGCCGCAACGTTTATTCGCTCGCCTGGCTGACGCCCGGCGTCTTTAGTCACCGGCCGGCAAACTCCACCGCCAACGAAGGATTTCACTCAATCGGAATCTTCACAGTGAACGGCGGCCGCGACTCCTCGAACGCGATTCTGATGGACGGCGTGCCGGTTACGATGAACTCGAACACCGCGAACATGAACGCGAACAGCGCCGTGCCATCCGTGGAAGGCGTCGAGGAGTTCCGCATTCAGACCAACTCCTATAGCGCGGAATACGGCCGCTCCGGCGGCGGCGTGTTGACCATTGCGACCAAATCCGGCACCAACACTTTGCATGGCAGCATGTTCGAGTTCCTCCGCAACAGCCGCATGGACGCCAATAACTGGTTTGCCAACGCCAGCGGCGCCAAGCTTGCGAAATTCCAACGCAACGAGTATGGCGCCAGCGCGGGCGGTCCCTTCATCCTGCCGAAAGTCTACGACGGCAAGAATAAGACCTTTTGGTTCATGGTGTACGAAGGCCGCAGGCAGCGCTCGGCGTCGACGCGGTTCTTTACGTTGCCCACCAACGAGCAGATGGGTGGCGACTTCTCCAGGACCCTCACCTCGGGCGGCGCCCTGCGCAACATCTACGATCCCTTCTCGACAACACCGGATCCCGCCCGGCCGGGCGAATTCCGCCGCACGACGTTTCCCGGAAACCGGATCCCGCAAACCCGTTTCGACCCCGTGGCGGCGAATGTGCTGAAGTTCTACGGGCCTCGTCCCAACCTGCCGGGACAGGTGAATACCGGCCAGAACAACTTCTTCTTCCAAGGCAAGGCGCCGACGAACGTCGACCGCGGCACAACGAAGGTGGACCACAACTTCAACGAGCGGCAGCGCATCTTCTTTCGCTACACGATCTATCATCACGATAGTTCGCAGCCAGAGCTGTGGGCCGGCCCCGGCTGCCCAGACGGCGGCTGCTATTCGAACTATGAGCGCCAGCAGAACGTGGCACTCGACTATAGCTGGACTCTGACGCCAACCACTCTGCTCAGCCTCCGCTACGGCTTCGCGCGGTCGATTCTCGACCGCGGCAGTTGGCATCTCGGCTTCCGGCCCTCCTCTCTCGGATTGCCCGCCAACATCGAGACGGGCGCCGACCTGCTTGCGTTCCCGGAGTTCAGCGTGGAAGAGATGACGATGCCCGGCCTTTTGCACCATTGGAACTTCCGCTCCGGCAATCAGTCCCACACATTCGTTGGCACCTTGTCAAAAGTGCTTGGCAGCCACAGCTTGAAGACGGGTACCGAGATTCGCGAGAACCTCATCAACCACATGCAAGCCCCGTGGAGTTTGAATTTCAGCTTTAACCGGGCGATGACGCAAGGGCCCGATCCGCGCGTCGTGACGGCGAACGGAGGCTTCGGCTTTGCGTCGTTCCTGCTGGGAACCGGTTCCGGCGGCAACGAAGTACATGGCATCCGGCCCGCGCTGGAGAGCAAGAGCTTCGGCTTCTACCTGCAGGACGACTGGAAGGTGAACCGCAAGTTGACGATCAACCTCGGCCTTCGCTGGGACTTCGAAACCGGCCTGACCGAACGCTACGATCGCTATTCGATCTTCGATCCGGCCGCGGCCAGCCCTCTGGCACAGCGCTCCGGAATCAGTTCGCTTCGCGGCGGCTGGACGTTCCCCAACAAGAATGGCTTGCCGCGTACGCTCAGGCCGATTGAGTTTGGCAAGATCGCTCCCCGCATCGGTATCGCGTACCAGTTGAGGCCGGGCACCGTCATTCGTACCGGCGGCGGTATCTTCTACACGATGGCTCCCTACGGCGCCAACAACTATGGCACCGCCCCGTTCCGCGCCTCTACTCCGTGGGTTCCCACGATCGACGGCGTCAACCCCACGGACCTGCTCCGCAACCCCTTCCCCAATGGCGTCCTTCAGCCGGAGGGTTCGGTTAACGGCTTGGCTGCGGCACTCGGCCAGGGCGTCGGTTCGCCGATTCCCAACACGATGACAACTCCTTACAACGCGCAGTGGAACTTCTCCATCGGCCAGGACTTCGGAGCGTCTACGGTTCTGGAAGTCGCCTATGCAGGCAACAAAGGAACCAAGTTACCCCTGAGCTGGCAAATGGATCAGTTGGCGGACAACCTGATCCGGCCCGACGCCGGCTTGCTCGATGTGGTTCCGAACCCGTTCTTTGGCATAATCCCGGTTGGCGTCATGTCGACCCGCAACGTGCAGCGCGGCCATCTGCTCACGCCGTTCCCGCAGTATCCTGGCGTGTCTTATAACGGCACCGCGTGGGGCAATTCGAACTTCCACAGCTTGCAGGTGAGCTTCAAGAAGCGCTTCTCGCAAGCCGGCACAGCCGTGGTGGCCTACACATGGTCGAAGCTCATCGCCGACGGTGGCGACAACGCGTGGGATAGCGCCGGGTTCCGCAACTTCAATTGCCGCGCCTGCGAACGTTCCATCTCCCCGTACGATTACCGGCACCGCATCGTAACCAGTTACACCTACGAACTGCCGTTCGGAAGGGGCAAGCAGTATGGCTCGTCCTGGAACGGCGTTACCAACGCCGTGCTGGGTCAATGGCAGGTGAACGGAATCGTGACTCTGTCGAGCGGATCTCCGCTGCAAATGCTAACCACCGGCAACACCAGCTTCAGCTTTGGCGGCGGGCAGCGTCCGGACTCTACGGGCCAAAACGCCCAGCTCGACAACCCGACGCTCGACCGCTGGTTCGACACCGGCGCATTCCGCCTGCCGGCGCAGTACACGTTCGGCAACATGGGCCGCATGCATCCCAGCCTTCGCAGCGACTTCGTCGAACTCTTCGACTTCTCCGTGTTCAAACGGTTCCAGGTCAAGGGCGAGCGTGTGGCGCTTGAGCTCCGCGGCGAATTTTTCAACGCTTTGAATCACCCGGTGTTCGGCTCCCCCAACACGACGGTTGGCAATGCGCAGTTCGGCCGCGTGACCGGTACGGCGAACCCGCCGCGCCAGTCGCAGTTCGCGTTGAAGCTGCTATTCTAAGCCGCCCGGGCGATGGGCACGGCGAGGCTCGCCGTGCCCACTCGCTTTGGGCGAGAGTTGAATCTCGTCGAGCGTAGTGGCGAGTATAAAGTCGTCGAAGTAGATGCTGTCCACGGAATCGGTGTGCGGGCTTCGATGGATACCTGGCTGGCAGAAGTAAACTCGCTCGGCGCCCTTGGTTTTCACCGACTTGTCCAGTGCCGGTTTGCCGTCGAACCAGAGACGGACGCGGCCCTTGGTCTCGTCTTCGGACCAGACGATGTGCATCGCCAGGCGGTGCCACTGGCCGATGGCGAAATCGCCGTCCCACAGAGTGCCGTTGCGTCCAAGGTTGCCTGTCCCGTAGCGAATAGCAGTGCCCCCGGCCGGCCTTGGTTCCACCCACCACGTCATCACGTTGTTGTAGCGCGGCGGCGGGGTGCCTTCCCAGTAGAAGAAGTTGTCGCGGTCCTTGGGCGCCTCGGCCATATACAGCGAGAACGCCAGGAATGTCTCGCTGCCCTCATCAACGGTGATCCGCGGTCCGCCGAGTTGGACCCGCAGTTGCCGTTCGTTGAAGACGTCGCTGGGGTGAATCGTTATCTTAACGGCGTGTTTGCCGGTGTGGACGATGTCCGAAACCACTTGTGCGTTGCGCGGCGTGGCGTTCTGGCCGCGCGTCCCCGTTTGGGTCCATTCCCTCAGATCGCCCGTCTCGAAGTTGGCGCGGAACAGGACCTCGGCGCGGGCCGCAATTACGGCGAGAGGCAGCAGGAACAGGATTCTCATGACTTGGTTGGCCATAATAATACTAGACCTCTGAATGAACGAAATTCGAACTCGCTTCGCCCCGAGTCCAACGGGCATGCTTCACATTGGCGGCGTCCGCACCGCCCTGTTTGAGATTCTCTTCGCGCACCACCACGGCGGAAAGGCGCTATTGCGTATCGACGATACGGATCGCGAACGGCTGGTGCCAGGCGCCATCAAAGCGTTGATTGAGGACCTCCGCTGGGTTGGCTTGGAATTCGATGAGGGCCCGTCGCGCGCCGAGATTACGCAGGCCGACTCCGAGCCGGAGGAGGGGATTGGAATTGGCGGGCCGCTTGGACCGTATGTGCAGAGCCTCCGGCTGGCTCGCTACAAAGAGGTCTCCGAACGGCTCATCGCCGGCGGCTTCGCGTATCGCTGCGATTGCACGCCGGAGCGCCTAGCGCAGGAGCGCGAAGAACAGACCGCTCGCAAGGAGCAGGTTGGTTACTCCGGCTACTGCCGCGATCGAAACGTCCCGGCCGATGTCCCCCACGTTGTCCGGTTTCGCATCCCGGAGGATCGCGCGATCAATTTGCCCGACAAGGTGAAGGGCGATGTGCATTGGGAGAAGATTATTCTGCGCGATCCGGTCCTCTTAAAGACCGACGGCTTTCCGACCTACCATCTCGCCACCGTCGTCGACGACCACGACATGAAGATCTCCCACGTACTGCGCGCCGACGAGTGGCTTTCGACCGCGCCTCTCCATCTGTTGCTGTTCGAAGCTCTCGGCTGGGAGGCCCCGGTGTTTGCCCATCTGCCGCCCGTTCTGGGTGCCGACGGGAAAAAGTTGTCCAAGCGCCACGGCGCTACGTTTCTTAGCGCGTTCCGCGAGGAGGGCTACCTGCCGGAAGCGATCTTGAATTTTATGGCGCTGATCGGATGGTCTGCCGGCGAGGGCGTCGAACAGGAGATCTTTTCGCTCGCCGAGTTGAAGGAACGCTTCACGCTAGAGCGCGTGAACAACGCCGGAGGCGTGTTCTCCTACGACAAGTTGAAATGGATGAACGGCATGTACATACGGGCTTTGCGGCCGGAGGACTTCGCCGCGCGGTTGAAGCCGTTTTTGCTGCGAGCCGGGCTAACGGTGGACGGCGAGCGGTTGGCCCGCATCGCGCCGCACGTGCAGGAACGCGCCGAACTGCTGCCCGATGCGATTCCGTTCGTCGACTTCCTGTTCAAGGACACAATCGAGCGGGACACGCCATCGATGTTGAAGAAGGGCATGGATGCCGCGGGTGCCGCCCGAATCGCTGGCGCCATGGCGGATGCGCTCGCCGCCGCGGAGCCCTTCGACGTGCCGAACATTGAGGCCGCCCTTCGCAAAACCGCCGATGAACTCGGCGTTCAGGCCGGGGCCGCCTTCCTGGTGGTTCGCATCGGCGTAACGGGAAAGAAGGTTACGCCTCCGCTGTTTGAATCGATCCACGCGCTCGGCCGCGACCTGGCCGTGCGGCGCCTGCGCGAGATCGCTACCTAGTTTTCTTTTCGATCTTCGCCCAGGTATCTCGAAGCTGCGCCGTGCGGTTGAAGACCATCTTCCCGGCGGTCGAATCCTTGTCGGCGCAGAAGTAGCCGAGCCGCTCGAATTGATACTTCGTCAGCGGAGCGGCTCCCCGCACGCTTGGCTCGATCTTGGCCGCTGTTACGGCCAGCGAATTCGGGTTCAATGTCTCCAGCCAATCCCGCGAATCGTCGTCTTCGGTGTCCGTGAACAGGTTCTCGTACAGCCGGACCTCGGCGTCGAGTGCATGTGCGGCGGAGACCCAGTGCATGGTCGACTTGACTTTCCGGCCGTCCGGCGAATTGCCGCCGCGGCTGGCCGGATCGTAGGTGCAATGTACCTCTATGACTTCGCCCGCATCGTTCTTCACCACGCCGGTGCACTTCACGAAATACCCATAGCGCAGGCGCACCTCGCGGCCCGGCGAGAGCCGGAAGAACTGCTTGGGAGGATCCTCGCGGAAATCGTCCCGCTCAATGTAAAGCACCTTTGAAAATGGGACTGTGCGAACGCCAGCCGCCTCATCCTCCGGATTGTTGACGGCCTCCATCTCCTCCACCAAATCGCCGGGATAGTTGTCGATTACCAGCTTCAGCGGATCCAGCACGGCCATGACTCGCGCGGCGCGCTTGTTCAAATCGGCGCGCAGGTAGTATTCGAGCATCGGGAATTCGATGATGCCGTTGGTCTTCGAGACGCCGATGTTGGCGCAGAACTCGCGGATGGCTTCCGGCGTGTAGCCCCGCCGCCGGAAACCACAGATGGTTGGCATGCGCGGATCGTCCCAGCCGGACACAATCTTCTTTTGCACCAACTGCAGGAGTTTCCGCTTGCTCAATACGGTGTTCGTAAGGTTGAGCCGGTCGAACTCGATCTGTTGCGGCGCGTGGATACCAAGCGCCTGGACGTACCAATCGTAGAGTGGGCGGTGGTCCTCGAACTCCAGCGTGCAGATGGAGTGAGTGATGCCTTCGATCGAGTCGCTTTCGCCGTGCGTGTAATCGTACATCGGGTAGATGCACCAGGCGCCGCCCGTGCGGTGGTGATCGGCGTGCAGAATTCGGTACATGACCGGGTCGCGCATGTTGAAGTTCGGCGACGCCATATCGATCTTGGTCCGAAGCGTCTTCGCGCCGTCGGGGAATTCGCCGTTCCGCATCCGCGTGAACAGATCGAGATTCTCCTCGACGGAACGGTTGCGATACGGGCTCTCCTTGCCCGGTTCCTGCGGCGTGCCGCGATAGGCGCGCACCTCATCGCCGGTCAGGTCGCAGACGTAGGCCTTACCCGCTTTGATCAGTTGAACGGCCCATTCGTGGAGCTGGCCAAAGTAGTCGGAGGCGTAGTAGACGCCGTCCCAATCGAAGCCGAGCCAGCGGACGTCCTCCATGATGGAGTCGACGTATTCGGTCTCTTCCTTCGTAGGATTGGTGTCGTCGAAACGCAGGTTGCACTTGCCGCCAAACTCCTTGGCGAGGCCGAAATTCAGGCAGATCGACTTAGCGTGGCCGATATGCAAGTAGCCGTTCGGCTCCGGTGGAAATCGAGTGTGGACGCGTCCGCCGTTCTTGCCGTTCTGAATGTCGTTGACGATGATTTCGCGGATGAAATGCGAAGGCCGCGCGGTCTCGCGCTCCGCGACGGGTGTTTCCGAGGACATAAATTTCAGTATAACGGCGGGCCCTGGCGGCCACAGTCGGGCTGCAACGCAGAAAATTGGGGTGCGTCAGCGAGACGGATACCAGCCCCGGTCCCATGGGAACGCGAACGTGGGGCGGTGGGCGTACCGCGTCATTTTGAACTCCAGGCGGGCGCCGGCGCCTGGGTCGAGACGCACCGTAGCCACTGGGCCGGCAATTTGGATCGTCTTGCCGTTGACCGTCACCGCGTCAAATCGGTGCTCGCCGTAACCGCCTGCTTGGATGCTGAGTTCGCGCGGCTCGATCGGATTTGTATTTACGATCGACACGGTTGCCGAACCGGCCTCGAGTTTTTCCACCAGCGCGGCGACATCCTCCGGCAGACCGGCGCGGCGCTTCACCGGATCGAAGTAGCGGAAGCGGCTATGCAGCGTCCACACACGGCCGTTGGAGAAGTAGCCGCCCAGGGTCAGATTCGTAAGCGAGTTAGTGGTTACTGGGTTCAGATCCAGGAGATAGTCCGCCAGTCGCGTGTCGGCGGACGTTTCGTCTTCGCGAATCGCCTGCACCCGGCGGCGGATTCTCGCCAGGTCGGACTGCAGCGCCTTCTCCGGGAAGCCGGGGAACTTGCCTTCCAGGTACCCGAGCCAGGCCTGCGTCCGGTCCGGCTCGGCATAGCCTTCCCGGTCCGAAT
>VFZO01000289.1 GCA_016871155.1 Acidobacteriota bacterium
CCGCATAAACGAACTGGTGGACGAGAACCGCCGCAGCCGGCAACTGGCCGACGAGGCGGACCGGAACGCGACCGTCCGCGCGGAGCTGCAAAAGCTCGGCGTGGCGAAGCTTGACTTGGCATACAAGGCCGTCAAAGACGACGTGCAACGCGCCGAGGACGGACGCTTGGTGGTTCGCGGCAACCAAGGAGAGCAGACTCTGAAGGAGTATCTGGCGAGTTTCGTCAACGAGAACCCCGAGTTGCTTCCGGCGCGGAACATCGGCGGCTCCGGCGCCAGCGGTAATCAGCGTGCCAGCAGCCTGACCACATCGTTCGACTTGGACAAGATCCGGCCGGGCATGTCGAAGGAAGAGCTGGAACGCGCGCGGCAAGAGATTGCCCGCGTCACGCTGCAACACAGCTCCTCGCAGATCTAACACGACATTCCGCGAATGTTCGCGGATACCGCTTGCCACCAGGGCTGAACAGGCTATGGCGGCTTCCGGCCGGACACGCGCGTTCACCATACGCGCGTCCGGCCAACCATCGACACTAACCGGCTCGCTTCGGCGGGCCGAACTCATTTTGGGAGAGTAGAATGCCTACAATTACCACTGCGAACGTGGCGAACGCGATTGTGAAACTCGTGGCCGCCGACGCGCTGCCTGCTCTGATGGGGAACCTTGTCATGGGTAACCTCGTGAACCGGAGCTTTGAGCCCACGTTGGCGCAGGCCGGCGACACGGTCAACGTGCCGATTCCTCCGTCTCTGACGGCGAACAATCTGGCTTCGGGCGGATCGGTCGTCACGCAGAACCCATCCGTGGGTAACGCGCAGATCGTGCTGAATACGCACGCGGAAGCTTCGTTCCAGATTCCGGACGTCGCCAAGGTTCTGGCGGTGCCGGACCTGTTGAAGCTCTACATGGACCCGGCTGTGATCGCCATCGCCGAGAAGATCGAGAGCGACCTGCTGAACCTATACGCCGGCTTTACGGCCAATGCGGTCGTCGGCACGGGCGGCACCGCTTTGTCCGAAGCCGCCGTTGACGCAGCCGAGACCGCGCTGTTCAACGCGAAGGTTCCGGCCAGCAGCCAGAAGTACCTGGTTGTGGACGGCACCACCTACGGCCAGCTGCGGCAGAATCCTCGCTTCAGCGAGTTCCGCACGGCCGGCGAGGCGGGCGTCCGCGCGATGATCGACGGAACGGTCGGCAAGCTGAAGGATTTCTTCGTGTTTCGCTCGCAGTTCGTTCCGAAGACCGGTTCCGGCCCGGTGACGACCAACAACATCGCGTTCGCCAAGGACGCGATCGGCCTGGCCGTGCGCCGTCTGCCGCAGCCCCTTCCGGGTACCGGCGCCGTCGCCGAGTACGCCGAGTTGGGCAACTTCGGTGTCCGCGTGTTGATGAGCTACCAGCCCAACACGCTGGCGCAGCAGTTCACTGTCGACGTCCTGTACGGCGCCGCGGTGCTGCGCAGCGCCCACGGTGTGCAGGTCCGCAGCTAATCGCTGTCAGGATCCAGCGGGAGCGCTCCGGCGCTCCCGCGAACGAATTCGGCAACGCAAGAGGACAACTGTATGGATCTGAGAGAGTACTACCGGCGAGTCGCCGAGCAAGAGGAGTCGATCGACTCCAGATTCCCGCTGATCGTGAGTCTGAAGACGGCGAACGGCGGAAAGGCGGGCGTTTTTTCGGAAGTGTCGCGGCCCGTGGCCGCGCGCATGGTCGTAGACGGGCAAGCCCGGCTGGCGACGCACGAGGAAACGGTTGCCCACCTGCAGGGCCGCCTGGACGAGGAAGAGCGGCGGCGCGAAGCGCTGGCCGGCGAACGGCTGCGCGTGGCGCTGGCCGCGGAGAAGGAACTGCTGGCGTTGAAGGCCGCGCTGCGCGTGGACCAAGACGAGGCATAGGAGGATCACATGGCACTCTTTGTCGACGGGAATCTGTCGCAGATCCACGATCTGGCTCACTATGAGAGCTCAATTGTGGAAGTGGCGGCCACTGAGAGCATCGACTTGACGGCCAAGGGTACGGTGGCTGCGCTGGAGATCGGATTGGAGTTGCAGCGTTTCCTGACCGGCACTCCCGGAGGACGGCAATACACGCTGGGGAATATCGCGATGAGCGACGGATTGAAGCAGTGGCACGTGCTGCTGACACTGGCGTCGACGTTTCGCGATGCGCATTTCCAACAGCTTAACGACCGGCACAAACAGAAGTGGAAGGAGTATGAACGCCTGGCAAAGTACTCCGGCCAACTTCTGTTCGAGACCGGCGTCGGCGTCGTTCCGCGGCCCATACCCAAAGCGGCGACGCCGCTGCTGAACCAAGTTGCCGGCAACCAGACGGCGAAGACGTACTACGTTCGCGTGGCCTGGGTGGACGCCAATGGAACCGAGGGTTCGGCCAGCGAAACCATCGCATTGACAACGGCGGAGGGCACGGCGTTGACGGTACGTCCATTGGGCGCTCCTGCGGTGGCCGCGGGATGGAACGTGTACGCGGGGCTGCTCGACGACCGGATCACGAAACAGAACAATACGCCGCTGCCATTGGGTTCCACTTGGACGTTACCGTCGCAAGGATTGGTGAGCGGCGCCGCGCCCGGCGGCGGACAAGTGGCGGAACAATTTCTGCAGCACATTCCCGTGCTGCTGAGGGGATAACGCCATGGCGCGCATCGGAACACAAGCGGTCTCCAAGGCGGCTGGAATCCTGCGGGCGCCGGCCGGGCTGCCGGCCGGACTGGCGGCGCTGGCGCAGTCCGGCGGCATTCAGATTCCACCGATGGATGCGACACAGATTCTGGCCCGAGCAGTCCCGGCGGAACTGGTCGAAAAGACGGCCGGGACGAAGTACCCGGCCTACCACATCTATTGCGAGAAGTTGCAGAACACGCTGCGAGAAAAGTTCCGGCAGTTCTCCGGAACAGCCTTGATGGCGGTGGACGTGCGCGTCACGCACGACCGTTTGGAGGGGCTGGACGAAAAGGTGCAGGTCTACGTGGACGCGTTGACCGATGTGCTGGATTCCAACCGCGGCGATTGGGGCCAAGGGATGTTTTATACCGGCGGCTACACAGTGACATTTCAACCCGTCAAGCACGGCGGCAAGAATTTTCTCCAGACCGCGAAGGTGAACTTCGAGGTTCAGGTGAGCGTTTAGAAAGGCAAGGAAATGGCTTGTTATATTTCTTCGAATCAAAACCGTTTCTACGCGGCGCTGGAGCCCTCGTTCGGAACGGTGGCCGCGGTAACGGCCGCCAATCGAATTCCGGCGATCCGGCTGGCGATTCAGCATGAGACGGTCCAAGGGCCCCGCCGCGATAAGACCGGCAGCCGGACCCGCGGCGGCATCCCGGCCGGAGCGCGCACGCGCACAAGGTATCAATTGGAGACCTACATGACCAACTGGCCGAACATCGCGGAGGAACCTGCCTACGGTCCCCTGATTCGCGGTGCAATGGGCGCCGCGCCCGTGATCGCCAACGGCGGCACCGTGGCGAGCGCAACCGGGGCGCAGTTGACCTTCGCGGCGGCGCACGGCCTGAACATCGGACAAGCCGTGAGCTTTGGCGGCGAAATCCGCTTTGTGCAATGGGTGGTGAGTCCAACCGTTGTGGAGTTGAACGCGGCATTCACGATCGTGCCTTCGGCCGGGTCTCCGCTGAACCCGGCCATCACCTACTCCGTGGCAACGCAGTTGCCGAGCGTCAATGTATTCGACTACTGGACCCCGTCCACAGCGGTGCAGCGCCTGCTGGCCGGAGCAGCCGTGGACCGGATGCGGATCCGGGTGAACTCGGATTACCACGAGTTTTCATTTGACGGCGAAGCGAAGGACCTGATTGACAGCGCGACGTTCGCCTCCGGATTGGGCGGCCTCACGGCGTATCCGGCGGAGCCCCCGGTGGGCCCGCTCGAATACGACATCATCCCGGGCCACATCGGGCAGGTTTGGATGGGCGTAGCGCCGGCTCAGTTCCTGACGCTGACCGAAGCGGAGATCGAGTTGAAGAACAACATCGATATGCGAAAGCGCGAGTTCGGCTTTAGCGGACCGACTTGCGTGGCCGCCGGCGAGCGAGAAGTAGGCGTGAGGTTCCGGCTTTACGAAAAGGACGACGCCGCGACTTTGGGCCTGTACCAGGCGGCGAAGAACCGCGAACCGGTCAGCGTGATGATTCAACTGGGTCAGTCGGCGGGACAACTTTGCGGTATCTACCTGCCCGCGGTGGTGCCGGAAGTGCCTGAGTTCGACGACCGGCAGCCCAGGCTGGAATGGAGCTTCTCGCTCAGCCAGGCGCAGGGCTCGATCGACGACGAAATCCGGATCGCATTCGCCTAACGCCATGGAGTATCAAAGCACGGTATGCAAGGAATCGCGCGTCTGTCCTGGCGTGCGATTCCAAGTGAGGCGGCTGAGCCTGGCGCGGAGAATGGAACTGGTTCGAGAGATCCGTTCGGCCGGAGCGCAACTGGAGTTCCACGCGGCGGGCGCGGGCCTCGCGGACCAGGTGGAGGCGGCGAGCATCCGGGCAACGGTGGACGCGATCTACCTGCGCTGGGGTATCGCCGGGATTGAAGGTCTCTCTATCGACGGCGAACCGGCGACGGTTGAGTCCTTCATCGCCGCCGGTCCAGACGGGCTAGCACGGGAAATGGCAGACGCCGTCCACGGCGAGCTGTTTCTCAGCGAGGACGAAAGAAAAAACTAATCGTCGCCTTCCAGTTTCAATTCGCCAACCAGGCCGCGTGGAAGTGCGACGAATGCCGGGAAAGGGGTCTGGAGACGCAGCGCCGCTGCGGCTTTCTGCCGGCGGGCAAACGCGGGCCGGAGAAGCCGGTGTGGGCCCGCGCGGGTGTGGTGACGGCGGAGTGTCCGGTTTCGTTCATCACGGCCGAATCGGAAACGCTGCTGGAGGAGCATCACGTGTGGCGCATGGGGGGCCGCGTGGATTTGCGCACCCATTCGGCAAAGACCGTGGAGGCATTCACGGTGCTGGAAAGTCAGATAGCGCAGGAGAAAAGTCATGGCAATCGATGAAATATTTTCGTTGCTCGAAAGTCTGCAGCGGCCGGGGCGTCTGCCCATCGGCCGTGTTGGAACCAACAACGCGAACCCGGTCAAGGCGAGCGGCTCGGTACTTCGAAGCATTGCCGGCGGGCTGACGCTAGCTCCGCTGGTGAAAGGTCTGTTTAGCCTTTTTGGGGGCCGGAGCGAGGAGAAGGAGCTGCCGAGGCTGGAGCGATTCACCTCGCCCGCACCGATTCGAACGGAGCTTGGCTTGAGCCAAAACGGCGACGCTTTCGTTGTCGACCGTGGCGCCGGCGATAGAATCCGGCGCGTGGCGGACCCTGTTCCGGCGGCGGCGTTGGGCTCCAATCCCGCGCCGGCGGCGGGCGCGCAAATCACGGTGAACGTGAATGCGATGGACAGCCAATCGTTCATGGACCGCCGCGAGGATATCGCACGCGCGGTGCGCGACGCGATGCTGCACTCGCATAGCGTTAACGACGTCGTGAGCGAGTTGTAGGAGCGCGGCCATGAACGAATTTCCGGTTTTGAAAACAGGCGCCGTGGCTCAGTACCCAATGCGGCGCGCCGTACGGTTCCTTACGCAGGTGTTCGGATTCGTCGACGGCAGCGAACAGCGCTATCGCGAGTTCGGCAGACCGCTGCGGCGCTGGACGGTGCAGTTGGCGGAGCTCGACGACGAGGAGATGGACAGCTTGGAGACCTTCTTCCTCGCCGAACAGGGGGGCTACGGCACGTTCACATTCACCGATCCCTGGGACGCCACGGACTACACGGGCTGCTCGTTGGAGAACCCGGAGGCGTTCTTCGACTTCCTTGAGATTCACGACGGCCGCGCCCGACTTGTAGTGCGGCAGAACAGGTAGATCATGCGACACTTTCCACAACTGGCAACCAACACGGCGGGGCAGTACCCGCTGCGGCGAACGCGCAGAGAGCGAGTGGTCCATCTGGACGCATTAGACGGCAAGCGCCACTCGCTGTACGATGCGCCCGCCGCCGAAGTGGAATGGGAGTTGAACTACACTTCGTTGAACGGCGCTGAACGCGACGCCGTCGACGCGCTGTTCGCGGAATGCGAAGGGCGATTGGGACAGTTCCTGTTCCTCGATCCGGCGGCCAACCTTCTGAAGTGGAGTGAGGACTACTCGCAGCCGGCATGGGTGCGGGGGCCGGCTCTGAGTGCGGCCGGCGGGGCGGTCGATCCGTGGGGCACCACGCGGGCGGCCCAACTGACAAACAGCGGCGCAGCGTCGCAGGCGCTTTCACAAAGCATCGTCGCGCCGGGCAGCCTGCAGTATGCGTTCAGCGGGTACGTCAATGGAACCGGATGGCTCCGGATCGATTCCGGCGGGGTAATCCGCGAACAGGCGTTCGCAACGGGATCGGAGTGGCGGCGGATCTTCGTCAGCGCCAATCCGGGCTCCGGCGCCGAGCTGGTGACCTTCAGCGTGCGGGTGCCTGCCGGTGGCAGCGCGAAGGTGACCGCGTTGCAAGCCGAAGCGCAGCCGGCGCCAGGCGGGTACCGAAAAACCACATCGCGCTCAGGCGTCTATCCAAACGCACGGTTTGCCGGAGACGAAATGGCTTGGACCATGCAGGCGATGAACAACAACGCGGCCACGATTCGCATCGTAAGCCGCACGAACTAACGCAACGAAACGAGAGAGCGAAACGCAAATGCCGACGATCTTCGAAATCAAGGAACAGGAGATCCTGGAAACTCCCATTCTCCTGTTCGACTGCGAATTGCGCAGTGGCCAGCACGAATATTGGGCCACGCATGAAGTGACCTTCGCGGGAAACGTGTACCTGCCCACGCTGATGGAGCACAGCCAGTTCGACGTCCGCGCGCAGTCGGAGGACGGCATAGACGCGGCAGCTAGAATTTCCGTCTCCCTGGCGAACACGGATTCCCGCTACTCACAGATCGAGCGGACCACAGGGTTCAAAGGCGCGAAGCTGACGCTGCGTTTCGTCTTCTTTGATGTGAAGGCCGGAACAGCGGCCACCGAGGCTGAGGTGCTGTTCCGAGGCGTGGCGAATGCGCCGGAGTCAATCCTGGAGTCGAAAATCCGGCTTTCGTTCAACAACCGGCTAAATTTTCAACGAGTCGTTTTGCCGGAAGTTCGAATTCAGAAGCGCTGCCCGTGGCTGTTTCCATCGACCGGCGCACAGCGGGTGGAAGGGATCGCGGGCGGAGTCCGGGGACAGTACTCGCCGTTCTTCCGCTGCGGCTATTCAGCGGGCGAAGACGGCGGCGTGGGCAACCGGAACGGAACACAGCCGTTCACATCGTGTGACTATACGCGTGCCTCCTGCGAGCAACGCGGAATGTTTTCGAAGGACTCCGCAAATCAGATCACCCGCCGCTTCGGTGGCGTGGAGTTCGTGCCTTCGACGATCCTGGTGCGCGGCTTCGGTGAGAAAGGTTCCCAACTGAGCGGACCTATCGACAACGAGGCAAAGTACAACGATGTCGTGCCGCTGATCTACGGAACCGCCTGGGTACAACCGCCCGTTACGCTGGCGCGCAACGACGGGAACCTGACGCGCATGGAAGTACTGCTGGGCATGGGCGAGATCGAAGGCGTGATGAAGGTCGTGGTGAACGACGTGGAGATCCCGCTCGGCGAGAACCGCCGCGACATGACCGCCACTGGCTGGTACAACTCCGTGAGTCCCGGCAACCGGACCGGTGGATTCAATCTCGACTTTGCCGATAGCAATGGCAACCCAGTGGGCGATCCGTACGGCAGCATGGCGTTTCTCTCCGTGGTTGTGCCGAATCGCGTTCACGAAGGCCGTTCCCTGCCCCGGGTGAAAGTTCTGGTGCAGGGCCTGAAGCTGCCTCGTTATGACGAGGACGAAAATTTCCTCGGCCTGCAATTCACGAACAATCCGGCCTGGGTGCTGCTCGACATTCTGCGCCGCAGCGGCTGGGCGGATAGCGAGGTCGACCTGAAGAGCTTCGCCGAGGCGGCGCTCTACTGCGACGATCCGGTTCAGACGCTGGATTTGCATGGAAACCCAATCACCACGCCGCGCTTCCAGTGCAACCTGGCATTGCGCAAACGGCGCTCGGCTGCGGA
>VFZO01000290.1 GCA_016871155.1 Acidobacteriota bacterium
GCGCTCCGTCATCGCGGTCCCTGAATGTGAACCTGCTTAAGACCATCCCGATCGTGGAGCGCTTCAAGCTGGAACTGCGAATAGAGGGCGCCAACGTCATGAACTCGCCGAACTTCAACGCGCCGGGGACGAATCTGAATGCGCTGGCGACGTTCGGTGTCATCACAGGAGCGGGCGGCAACCGCAGCATGCAGGGTGCGGTCCGTTTGATCTTCTGATTTGTAGCGACCCTGTCAAGCTTTCCGATCGACTGACAGAAAATCTCTTGAACGGCGCCGTCTTTCCGAGACCTGCGGGAACACGTTCCCAGCTGGTGCGCCTGGAGCGTCTGGTTTTCGACAACTGGGCTGGCGGCGGCCGAAGTTACGGCGCATGGACGGAAGCACGTGTCGCATCCGAACGACAGGCCAATGCTCATCCACCAGCGTACAGATCCGCTGGAAATGGACAACCGCCAGGCCAGCCGCCGTTTCGCGACCTGGGTGATCCCGGTAATCTCACGTCGTAGCAAGTGAGCTCGGCATCGTTGGTGCGCAGTTGCTGGGCTCAGTCTATTCCGCCGACCGGGCCAGCCACGCGAGGTCGAAGCGGGCGACCTTCAATGCTACGGGGCGGAATCGCGATGCCGCGGGATCGCCGTGCTCATAGAAGCAGTAGATCCGACTGTCCGGGCCAACTGCCAGATCCGAATATCCGGACCAGCCCGGCTCGATCGACCGGCGCACTGGCCAGGTCTTGCCGCCGTCACGACTTAGTTGCACGCTGACGTTTTTACGATCCCGCCGCCCACCGGGCTCGGCAGGGCCGTCGCTGCGCTCTAGATTGTTTGGGTTCGAGAAGAGGATTCCTTTCGGGTGGCGCGCGAGGCTGCCCATACAGAGCGGCTCCAACAGCGCTGGATCGAAGTACGGCTTGGACCACTGGTGAGCACCATCCTTGCTGATGCTGACGATCCGCCTGTTGGCCTTACCTGAGTTCCTCGCATTGATCATCACGCGGCCATCGGGTAGTTCCACTGTGATCGGCTCACCGCCGAGTCGCTCGCCGGCGCCTTGCGGAAAGGCGATGTCGCCGCCGCGCCACGTGCGGCCTTGATCGTCGCTGTAAATCACAGACGAGGAGGTGCCGCCGCCGTGTGCATTCGAGCCTTCACCGAGCGAGAGCCAGACAGGTACGATCAGCCGTCCACGGCGAGTTTGGATTCCGTGGCCAGGACCAGCCGCGAGCACCTTCCAATCGATCACTTTGCGGAAACTCTCAAATGCAGTGGTGATTTCGATAGGACGCGACCACGTGAGTCCGTCGTCGCCGGAGCGGATATAGAACGCTCGCATGTACTCGACGCAGTAGACCATGTGCACGGATCCGTCGCGGCTGGCGATGCCGACGGCGTTGTTGTAAGTAATGTCGCCGGGCTCGGCGATCTTCTCGCGCACATTCACCGGGTTCTGCGCTAGTTGCACATCGACCCGGCCGGGGAATGAAGTCTTCGACCAAGTGGATCCGCCGTCGGTGCTGCGGCGCACGGCGATGTCGATCGCACCCCAGTCGCGAAAGGATTTCTTGCGCGCCTCGGCGTAGGCGATCAAGCTGCCTTTGGAAGTGACGATGATGCCGGGAATGCGGTAAGCCGTATAGCCGTCGTCGCCGGCTCGAAACACATCGACCTTGTCCATGCCGGGCGTCTGGAGGGCTGCGGCCAGAAGCGTTCGCCTAGAAAGCATATTTGAGAGCCAATTGAATGTTGCGCCCGCCGCTGGCGGAGAGAATGCGGCCAAAGTTGGGATTGTTGAGCGCCGTGTTTGGATTCCCAAGGACTGGGTGATTCAGGGCATTGAAGAACTCGGCGCGGAACGTGACGCGATGGCGTTCGCGAATAGCGAACTGCTTGTGCAGCGACGCATCGAACGTGAAGGCCGATAAGCCGCGGAGGGCGTTGGCGCCCAGGTTTCCGAAGCGGCGCTGGGAGGCGGGGGTATTCACGTCGAAGGCGGTGGGCGTCAGCCAGACCAATCCGGCGCGGTCTTTCACATAGGGATTGGCGCCGGCGACATAGTCCGGGCGCTGACCGGCGACGCGGCCGTTGCCGACGGCGTCGCGGCCCGAGGTGATGTTCATCGGCAGGCCGGAGCGGCGCGACAGGATGCCTTGCAGAGTCCAATCACCGAGAAAGGCCTTGGCCAGGCCGGTTCTGGCGAAGCCGCCGGACGGAATCTGCCAGGAGTAGACACCGACAAGGCGATGCCGGGTGTCACCGGCTTTGGGCCCGTACGAGTCGCGTAGATTCAGCGGATCCTGCGTGAAGCCATCTGAGAACGTGATCGACGTGTCGGCGGTGCCGTAGGTCAATGCCTTACCCAACGTGTAGTAGGCGTCGAAACTCATGCCACGGCGCAGACGCTGATTGGCCGACACCTGCAGCGAGTGGTAAGAGATATTTGAAGCGTTTTCAAGGGTCAGGACGTCGCCGAGGTCCGGACGAGGACGGCGGCGAAGCGCCGGGTCCACGAGATTCAACGGCCGTGGCCCGATAGCCTTGACAGTGCGGCTGCCGACGTACGCCGCTTGCAGTGCCAGCGATGAGGTGGCCGCGTGTTGGATGGAGAAGTTCCACTGGCCAGCATAAGTGTCGCGCGCGTTGTAGTCCGCGACCTGGCGCGAGAGGACGAATCCAGACGGGAGCAATGAGGGATTCGCCGTCACCGAACTCACGAAACTTTGCGGCAACGGGAACGAGCGGAACTGAGAGGGAACGTCGGCCGGGGCGAAGTTGGCTACGAACGGCAACCGCGGATCGATGAACGCCATATCGTAGAGGTAGATGGCCTGCGGCGGCAGATAGCCGATGCCGGTGCCGGCGCGAAAGACCCACTTCTGTTTCCCCGTGGGATCGAAGACGAGCCCGAGGCGCGGACCCCAGTTGTTGCGGTCGGCGCGGAACATCGGCTGCTGGACACCGATGAAGGGGCCAAACGGGTCAGAGCTATTGATGTTGAAGCCACCGCGGAACGGCGGATAGTATTCGTAGCGAACGCCGTAGTTCAGTTGCAGGCGGGCGCTGATGCGCCAATCGTCCTGTAAATAGAAGCCATAGTTCCGGTTGCGCAGGCCTTTGCCGCCGCCGAAGAGCAGACCGATGCGGACCGAGTTATCGGCGATCAGATCGTCGAGTGAGTTGTAGTTGTGGGTGGATTGGCCGTTCTGGTCGCGCACGCTGCGGACTTCGCGGATTTCGAAGCCGGTCTTGATGGAGTGCTTGCCGCGAATCCAGGTGAAGTTGTCAACCAGCGTGTACGTCGTCGTAATGAAGTGAATGTAGGAAGGCAGAGAACTGCTGAGTCCGACGCCGGCGACGGAGATCCAGGCGGGAATCTTCTCGCGGCCCGGCTCATTGCGAAAGAGATCGACGCGGTTCACGCCGAGGCGGAGTTCGTTAAAGCGGTTGGGCGCGATGGACCAGTTGTCCTGGATGACGGCGTTGTGGAATCGATTGGGAAAGATGCGCGGCAGAGCGGGCTGGAAGTTCGGAATCAGGTAGTCCTGATTGTTGTGGCTGTAGCGCGTGGACAGGCGGTGTTTCCCCAGTTCGACATCGCCGCGGCCGAGGAGCGTGTGTTCGTCGTTACTGCGGCGGTCGTTGCGGCGGTGGAAGCCGATCAGCGGATTGGCGGTCGGCTCGAACGAATTGGGCAGCGTGGACTCAAGCAGGTTGCGGACCTCCGGTTTGAGCCGGGCGAGCAGCGCCGGCGTCGGCACGTTGCCCGTGATCTGCGCCGCGCGCTTGACCTGCGCACCTTCGTAGTTGACGAAGAAGAAGGCACGGTTGCGGCGGATGGGTCCGCCAAGATTGCCGCCGAATTGATTCCAGCGCAGGTCCGGTCGCACCAGTCCGCTGCGATTGTTGAAGAAGCTGTTGGCATCCAGCTTGTCGTTGCGGAAGAACTCGAACAGCGTGCCGTGGAGGTTGTTCGTACCGCTCTTGGTGGTGACGTTCAGCACCCCGCCGGCGGACCGTCCATACTCGGCTGAGAAGGCGCTGCCGGTGGCTTTGAATTCCTCGATCGCCTCGACGCTCACCGTGTTCACCAGCGCGCCGCCACCGCCCGCCGAGGAGTCGCTCGCGGTACCGTTGACTTCTCCAAAGCTCATGTCCACGCCATCGAGCAGCAGGTTGTTGGCCAAGGCGGATGAGCCATGGAACTCGATTCCGCCGCGCCCGCCGGCGGCGCTGGAGGGGCTCGACACAACGCCTGCCTGCAGACTCACCAAGTGCTGGAAGTTGCGGCCGTTCAGCGGCAGAGCTTCCACTTTGCCGCGCTCGATCACAACACCCATGTCGGTGGTGGTGGCGTTCACCAGCGGCGCTTGTGCGGTGACTTCGACACTCTCACTCAACTGGCCGATTTTGAGCGCCAGGTCGAGTTTGGGCCGCATACCGGAATTGAGGGTGAACTCCTCGCTGGCCGCGCGCTGGAACCCGGTCATTTCGGCCTCCACGCGGTAGCGGCCCGCGGGCAGGAGCGGGAACTCATAGTAGCCGGAAGTATTGGTGGCCGTCGTCTCGGCGGCGTTGGTGCCGAGGTTTCTTGCCGTAACCCTGACATTGGCCACGGGAGAGCCGGACGGATCGGTGACATTACCGACCAACGAACCTCCTCCGATCTGCGCGTGCGCAGTCAGAATCGTCCACAGGAGAACAGAGAGCAACCAGCGCGATACACCATGCATTACCCAACTCCTTTCCGTATTCCGGCTATGACCAAGAGCGACCGGCGAGCCTGTCAATTCCATGCCCGGAATCATAGCGCAATGCCGAAGCGCTTCTCCCAGTCCGGCCGCCAAGGGACCACGCCGCAGCGCTTCTCCCACTCCGCATACGCTGTTTTCAATCGCGCCGCAATCTCCGGTTTTTGGGCCGCCAGATTGCGTTGCTCGGTGCGATCCGAATCGATGTGATACAACTCCCAATCCCCCTGAAACCCGGCGACCAGTTTCCAGGGCCCTTGGCGCACGGCGCGATTGCCCTCGTGCTCCCAGAAAATGGCTCGCTCCGGCGAACGTTTTCCCTGTCGCAGCAGCGGAACGAGGCTGCGGCCTTCCAGCGTGCGCTTTCCGGGTGGATACAGGACGCCGGCCAAGTCCAAGAATGTCGGCAGGATGTCGATGATGTGGCCCTGCTCTCGCGTCATGCGGCCGCGGCCCACGCCAGGGCCGGACACGATCGATGGCGTGGAGATGCCGCCCTCGTGCGTCCAATGCTTATAGTTGCGAAATGGCGTGTTCGAGACGTTGGCCCAGGGCAACTCGTAAGTTGAGCCATCGGGCTTCGTCTCGGCGCAGCCGCCATTGTCGGATAGAAATACGACGGTGGTGTTGGTCTCGTCCGCCTCCGCCAGCACTCGGCCGACTCCCTCGTCGAGGCGTTCCACCATGGCGGCGTAGGTGGCCATGCGCAGGTCCCAGTCATCTTGGGCCGCGGCAGCCTCCCAATCCGGCGCCTCTTGCGGCCGGGGGCTCAGCGGCCAACGTCTATCGACCAGGCCGAGGCCGATCATGCGGCTGTGGCGTTGACGACGAATGGCATCCCATCCCGCTCGATAGCGCCCGCGGTGACGCGCCACGTCTGCCGCGCGGGCTTGTAGCGGGAAGTGCGGAGCCGTGTAGGCGAGATAAAGAAAGTAAGGCGCCGATTTGCCGCGATGGGCGCGGAGCATGGCGACGGCTTCATCCGTGAAAGCATCGGTGAGGTAGAAGTCTTTGCCTCCAGCAGCGGCCGTCTGATCGTTACGGACGAGGTTGCGCGGCTTGAAGTAGTCCGAGGTGCCCCCCAGGGTCGCAAATGATTGATCGAAGCCGCGATCGCAGGGCCACTGTCCACGGTCATTGCCCACGTGCCACTTGCCCGACATATAGGTTGCGTATCCGGCGGGGCGTAGGGCCTCCGCGATCGTGACGCATTCGCGGTTCAGGTAGCCCTGGTACGCGGGCATTCCCATGTCACGGCCCATATGGCCAATGCCGGCCTGATGCGGATAGAGCCCAGTCAAAAGGGACGCCCGAGTGGGGCAGCAGCGCGCCGCATTGTAGAACTGCGTGAAACGGACGCCGTTCCGCGCGAGGCGATCGAGGTTCGGCGTTGGGATCTCGGAGCCGTAGCAGCCGAGATCGGAGAAGCCTAGATCGTCGGCCATGATGAGGATGATGTTCGGCTGGTCCGTGCCACGGCGCGGGGCGGCGAGAGCGGATAAAAGCCAGCGGCGTGTCATGAGGTGGCGTCCAGTTGGGCCGGCCGGATCAGCAGCACGCAGAGAATCGAGAGGAACGCGGCGCTCGAGAAAATCGCGAAGATGGCCAGCAGTGGCACGCCAAAATCACGCAGTGAGCCGAAGGCCCAGTCGGCCACGCCGCCCAGAGACATGCTGACCAGGTTCATGGTGCCGTATCCGGTGGATCGCAGTTGCGGCCGCGCGACCTGGCACAGGATCGGCATACTGTTGCAGTCGTAGAATCCCCAGCCGAAGCCGAAGAGCATTAGAAAGGCGATGGCCACTTCGAGCATTCCAGTTCGCGGCGAATAGCCGACGCCCATCATCGCCACGGCGACCATGCACATTCCGATGGCGCTCGTGTAGATGCGGCCGCGCGAAGTCCGCTGCATCCAACGGTCCGCCAGCCAGCCGCCCACAAACGCGGCCACCACGGACGCGAGCATCCAATACACCGTGGCGGAAACACCGGCGCGGCCTTGGCCGATACCGAACTCGGTCTTGAGCACCGCCGGCATCCAGTCGCGGACGATCCATCCGGCCATGGCGGGCACCGCGAAGTATCCAATTAGAAGTAAATAGGAGCGGTTGCTCAGCAACTCCCGCAGGGCGGCGACCGGCGCGCCTGGCGAACCCTGATCCGAAGCGGGAGCGTTGCGCAGCAGAAGAAACAGCGGAAGCGCGTAGAGCATGCCGATCCAGCCGCAGGCTTCAAACATCCAGCGCCAGCCCAACTGAGGATGGTCGGCGGCGTATCCGCTGAAACCGCCGATGATGACTCCGGCGTAAATGCCCATCTGATGAAAACCGACAGCGCGGGAGCGGGTGCCGCCGCGATGGTAATCGGCGATCAACGCAAGGGCGGCCGGAATATAGATCGCCTCGCTGACGCCCATAACGGCGCGGGTCCACAACAGTTGGTCGTAGCTCTGCACCTGTCCGGTGGCCCAAGTCACGGCGGACCAGGCCGCCAGGCTGACGGCGATTACGTGCCGTCGGCTGAGGCGATCGGCGAGGTAACCGCCGATCGGGCTGAGGAACGCGTAGGTCCATTTGAAGTACGCGAGCACCTTGCCCCAATTGGCTTCGCTGCCGATGTCCGGGATGTCGGTCATCAGTGAGAACTTCATCGCCGCCAGCATCTGCCGGTCCAAATAGTTCAGCAGCGCCACCGGGACCAGCAGCGCGACGACGACCCAGGCGTAAGCCTTCATCGCCCGGACCTGGTCCAGGAGTGCGTCGCCGGATCGAAACGATAGGTCGGCTTCGGTGGCACGCCGGGATGATCGGACTTCGGCAGCCAGCGCGCGAGACGCTGTTTCACGGCGCGATGCTCGGGCTGTGCGGCGAGATTGCGCCATTCCTTCGGATCGCTTTGGTGGTCGTAGAGTTCCTCGGAACCGTCTGAATAGCGGATGTAGCGCCAGCGATCGTCGCGTAGCGTGTGGTCGCCGGCGCTCGCGGTGGTGAGCGCCGGGCGCTCCCAAGGAAGGTCGGGCTTGCTGAGTAGCGGCCGCAGGCTCTGGCCGTCGAGGCGCGGGTTCTTGGGAAGGCCACAAAGTTCGAGCAGCGTGGGATAGAGGTCGATGAGGCCGGCGGGTCGCGACGATCGCGTGCCGGGCTTGGTGATGCCGGGCGCATGGACAATCAGCGGCACACGCGTGGACTCTTCCCAGAGCGTGAACTTGTGCCAGGCTTCCTTCTCGCCCAAATGGTAGCCGTGATCGCTCCACAACACGACGATCGTATTGTTCTTGTTCGGGC
>VFZO01000291.1 GCA_016871155.1 Acidobacteriota bacterium
TGCATAAGTCCGGCGTCATTGCGGTGGTGCGCCGCATCAACAAACATCCGGACGGCATCATGGATCTGATGGTGCTGGGCGAGCAGCGCGCCACGCTGTTGGGTCTCGATCAGGTGACCGACGAAGACGGCAACCTCACCTACCTGCGCGGCCGCGTGCAGTTGAGCCCGCTGCCAACCGACACCGGAACGGAAGTGGAAGCCCTCGAGCGCGACATCGTCGAGTTGGCGACCAAGGCCATGACACTGGCCCACGGCGACGCGCCCGCCGATTTGAACAACATCATCAAGGGGCAGGAGGATCCGCTCCGCATGGTGTTCCTGCTGGCGTCGATGATGTCGCTGCCGGTGGACAAGGAGCAGGCGTTGCTCGAAGCCGGGACGCGGCTCGACGCCTTGCGCGTGCTGCACAAGTACCTGGCCCACGAAGTGGAAGTGTTGGAGCTGAAGACCAAGATCGCCAGCGAAGCGCGCAACGAGATGTCGAAGGATCAGCGCGACTACATGCTGCGGCAGCAGATGAAGGCCATCCAGCAGGAGTTGGGCGACCGGGACGATCAGGGGGAAACGCAGGAGCTTCGCGACAAGGCGAAGAAGGCGAATCTTCCCGAAGCCGTGATGAAGGAGGTGGAGCGCGAGCTGAAAAAACTGGAACGTACCAACGCCGCCGCTCCCGATCATCAGGTGACGCGTACCTGGATCGAGTTCGTGCTCGAGCTTCCGTGGAACGCGGCGACCGACGATAACCTCGATATCGCCAACGCCCGCCAGATTCTCGACGAAGATCACTATGAGCTGCGGGAGGTGAAGGATCGCATCCTCGAGCATCTGAGCGTGATGAAATTGAACCCGAACGCAAAGGCGCCGATCCTTGTCTTCGCCGGACCTCCCGGAGTGGGCAAGACCAGCCTCGGGCAATCCATCGCCCGCGCGCTCGGACGAAAGTTCGAACGGATGTCGCTCGGCGGCATGCATGACGAAGCGGAGCTGCGCGGCCACCGGCGAACCTATATCGGCGCCATGGCCGGCCGCCTGCTGCAAGCCATGCGCCGCGCCGGCACGCGGAATCCGGTCATCCTGCTCGATGAGGTCGACAAGGTCGGACGCGACTTCCGCGGCGATCCGGCCCACGCCCTTCTCGAAGTGCTGGATCCGGAGCAGAACAAAACCTTCCGGGACAACTACCTGGATTTGGACTTCGACCTGTCCAAGGTGATGTTCCTTTGCACGGCCAATACGCTCGACACGATTCCCCGGCCGCTGCTGGACCGCATGGAGATCATCCGCCTGTCCGGCTACAGCGAAGAGGAAAAGGTGCAGATCGCGCGCCGTTACATCATTCCGCGCCAGCTCAGCGAGACCGGCTTGAAAGCCGAACAGGTGGAGTTCACCGGCGAGGGGCTGCGGTTCATCATCAGTGGTTATACGCGCGAAGCCGGCCTGCGCCGTCTGGAGCGCTGCATCGCGAAGGTGGTTCGCAAGGCCGCCTTGAGGATCGTCGAAGGCAATCTGGAGAGGCTGGCCGTCGGCGAAGCCGAGGTCAGCGACATGCTGGGGCCGGAGATGGTGCAGCCGGAGAAGTTCCGCAAAACGCTGCCGGCCGGTGTTGTCACAGGTCTGGCCTGGACGGAGACCGGCGGCGATGTGCTCTATCTGGAAGCGACGCTTTTGCCGGAAGGCAAGGGCCTCACCATCACCGGCCAACTCGGCGAGGTGATGCAGGAGTCCATGAAAACGGCGCAGAGCTTCATCTGGTCTCACGCCGAGGCTTTGGGCCTGGATCCTAAACTATTCAAGGATTACGGCCTGCATCTGCACGTCCCCGCGGGCGCGATTCCGAAGGACGGTCCTTCGGCCGGAATCACCGCGGCCACGGCGATGACCTCGGCGTACACGAAACTGCCGGTTCGCAACGACACCGCGATGACCGGTGAAATCACGCTCACCGGCCTGGTGCTGCCCATCGGCGGGGTGAAAGAGAAAGTACTGGCCGCCCGGCGCGCCGGTATGAAACGGGTGATCCTGCCCGCGGCAAACAAGAAGGACCTGCGCGATGTGCCGGAACCGGTGCGGGCGGAAATGGAGTTCCATTTCGTCGAGACGGTGGAGGAGGTGCTCTCCGCCATGATTCCGGCGCTATCGGAGAGGCTGCGAGTTGAATTGGTGTAACTGATTTGTAACAATAGGGGCGATGCTTCGGGTCGCCCTTTTGCTGAGCCTCTCGCTCGGCGCGTTCGGCCAGCATGACGCCGAATCGATGCATATCAACAACACGGAGTTCGCCGTGTCGAAGAAGGCGATGCTCCAGGTGCATACCCGCTTTCGAACCCGCGATGCGTATCGGGAGTTCTTCCAGTTGCGTTTCGGGCCGATTCTGAACTACAACGTCCACAAGCGGGTGACTCTGATCGGCGGCTACTACTTCATCGAGCAGCGCTTCCCGTCGCCGAGGAAGCGTCAATGGGAGGATTTCAACCGTTACTTCGGCGGCGCGTCGGTGCGGTTGGTCGATCGGAAGCGGTTGACACTGGATTGGCGAAACGTCATCGAACGCTTTCACACCGTCCCGGGCGGAGACTACACGCGCGTCCGCACCCGGGCAAGCCTTGGGACATCGTTTAAGCGCGTCTGGTTGCCGCTGACTTCGTTCGAACTTCTGCGGGCGCAGGATCGATTCACCGTCCGGGCCGGCGCGGGCATCAACCGGCGGATTAACAGAGAGATCGTGGCCGGATTCGGCTACGAGATGCGCCAGTATCCGAACCGTTCGATCGGACATATCGTGGTCTCGAACTTTATCTATCAGCCCGGCCGCAAAGAGTAACAATCCGGTCTACAATCGGAGGAAATAGGATGCGCCGGCTCATCACGCTACTCGTGGCCGCAGGTGCGGCTCTGCTGGGTCAGAAGTATACGTTCTTCGAGAGCGATCACTTTGAACTCCTGACCGACGGATCAAAGGGCCGGGCGCAGGAAATTCTCGGACAATTCGAGCGCGTCCGGGCCTTCTTTGTCAAGACGCGGGGATTTCAGGATCCGCCTATGAAGCCCCGCGTGGTCGTCTTCTCGACCGAAAAGGAGTTCCGGGAGTACGCGCACAGCGCGATCGCGGCGGCCTACTACATCGGTCTCCCGCAACGCGACTACATCGCTATCGGACCGTCCGCATCGGCCGAGGACAAGCGCGTCGCGGTCCACGAGTATGTCCATATGCTGAACCGGTACGGCGACACGGAGTTGCCGATCTGGATGAACGAAGGTATTGCGGAGTTGTACTCGAACATCGAGGCGGTGGGAAAGAAGATCCGGGTCGGGACGCCGATTCCGCAGCACGTCTATACGGTGAATCAACAGTGGCTGCCGCTGGAAGACGTCGTCGATGCCGATACGAAGTCGGGACTCTATAACCGCCGCCAGCATGCCGGACCTTTCTACGGAATCGCCTGGGCGCTGGTTCATATGCTGACGCTGGATCCGCGGTACAGCGCGAAGTTCAACGAACTCTACAACGAGATCGGGGCGGGGAGTTCGAGCAAGGACGCGATGGAAAAGGTATACGGCAAGGCGCTGCGTCAGATCGAGGACGACGCTCGGGCCTACATGAAGGGGTTGACGATCAATGTTGTGATGTTCGACGTGCAGTTCGATAAGGTCGACAAAGTGACGCCGCGCCCGGCCGCGGCGTACGACTGGATTGTGGACATGGCGGCGCTGAAGCAGGGTAATCGCGACTTCGATGGCGCGCTGCAGCGGTTGGAAGCGATGGTGAAGTCCGAGCCGGCGCGTCCTGAAGCGCATGAGGCCATGGCGTTCGTTCACATGATGGATCACTCCGAAAAATCCACCGCCGCCTATCGAGCCGCGCGCAAGACCGGCAGCCGGAATCCGAATCTGGGGTATTGGGCGCCTTCGATGCTGCGCGACCATCAGGCGTCGATCGAGGTTTTGCGGGAAACGATCGCGGCGCATCCCAATTTCGTCGAGGCGCGCTTGCGCCTGGCGGCCATTCTGATGGGCGCGCGCGAGCCGCAGGCCGCCTACGACGAATTGAAGCAATTGAAAAGGGTCAATCGCAAACAGGCCTCGAGTACTTTCCTTCCTACATTCGCGCGGCGTGGGCGCTGAAGAAAATCGAGGAATCCCGCGCGGCCGCGTCGCAGTTCGTCAAGACCGCGAGGACTGAACGCGACAAGGACCAGGCCAAGGAGTTGTTCGCCTTCGCCATGGAGGATCCGCCGGCCGACGAGGAGAAGTTGGCGGCCCGGGCCGCCCTGCCTGAGGCCGCCACCCGCTTCGAAGCCGACACGACGGAACTGACGCTGCCGCCGGACAGCGATCTGGAGCTGGTTCGCCAAAACGGCGAGCTTTCGGTTCGCCCGAAGGCGCTGACCTTTGTCGAGGGGATGATGACGAATCTGGAGTGCGACCAGCCGCAGCCGATCGCGAACGTAAAGACGAAGGAGGGGAAGGTGGTGCGGCTGATCATCGACGACCCGGGCAGCGTCCATCTGGTGAATGCAAAGACCGGGACAGGCGACTTGGTCTGTGGTGAGCAGTCGAACAATGTGAAGCTCGGCTACTATCCCAAGGACGGCACGGCGACGAAGACCACCGGTACGATCCGCCGGTTTGAGTACTTACCCTAATCCGGATCGAGCATTGGAAATCGCCGCTGTGGCAGTGGATATAATCGTTCGGTCATGAGATCGATATCGCTCCTTTGTGCGGCTTCTGTGCTGTTTGCGCAGTCGCGGCCGGCTGGGCGGGCGCATGGGCGGTCCAGCGTGATCTCGCAGCGCGGGATTGTTGCCACGAGTTCCGTGCTTGCATCGCAGGCGGGTGCTGTGATTCTGGCGAAGGGCGGTTCGGCGATCGATGCGGCGATTGCGGCGAATGCCGTGCTCGGGCTGGTTGAGCCGATGATGTGCGGCATTGGCGGCGATCTGTTCGTGTTGTACCGGGACGCTAAGACCGGGGAGATTTCGGGCTTGAACAGCTCCGGCGCCGCGCCGCGCGGCATGACCGTCGAGGCGTTGCGGGCGAAGGGTCTGAAATCGATGGCCTCCACCGGGATTCATTCGGCCACCGTGCCCGGCTGCGTGCGCGGATGGGAGGCGTTGCACCGGAAGTACGGAAAGCTGCCGTGGAAGGATCTGTTCGCGCCAGCGATCACCTTCGCCGAGGAGGGCTTTGCCGTCCACGAGATGATCGCCCGCGTTTGGAAGAGCCCGCTCCAGTTGCCGGGGCCGGTACCGGCCGAGGGTGACCTCTACAAGAATGCCGCCTTGGGCCGGGCCATGCGCTCCATTGCGGACAACGGCGCGGACGCGTTTTACAAGGGCGCTGTGGCCAAGGCGATCCTTGCCACATCGGCCCGGTTGGGCGGAACGATGGCGGCCGAAGACCTCGCGGCGTTCGAGCCGGAATGGGTGACGCCATTGTCGACAACCTATCGCGGCTGGACGGTGTATGAACTTCCGCCGAACGGGCAGGGCCTGGCGGCGCTCTCCATCCTAAACATGCTGGAGACGTTCCCCTCCGCGCCGGCCGGATCCACAGTCGACTACCACAGAAAAATCGAAGCCACGAAGCTGGCTTACGCGGACCTGCACTACGTCAGCGATCCGCGGGTGATCAAGGTACCGGCCGCCGGTATGATCTCGAAGAGCTACGCGGCGGAGCGTGCAAAGCTGATCGATCCGAAGAAAGCCAACTGCGCGGTCAAGATGGGCGTGCCGCCAGGTTCGAGCGACACCACCTATTTGAGCGTGGTGGATAAGGCGGGCAACGTGGCCGCGTGGATTCAGAGTGTTTCGGGCGCGTGGGGCTCGGGCGTGACCGTGGACGGCATGGGCTTCGCGCTGCACAACCGCGGCGCCGGTTTTTCGTTCGATCCGGCGCATCCCAACGCGTTGAAGCCCGGGAAGCGGCCGTTTCATACGATCATTCCAGCCATACTTCAGAAGGGCGATCAGCATATCGGTTTCGGCATCATGGGCGGGCCGAACCAGCCACTGGCGCACGCGCAGTTTGTCTCCTACCTGGCCGACCACGGGATGGGCCTGCAGGCGGCGCTGGAGTCGCCGCGCTTTACGAAGCGGCAGGCGGCAGGCTGCGATGTGATGATCGAGAAACGCGCGGGGCTGGAGACGATCGCCGGGCTGGAGGCGCTCGGTCATCAGGTTACGATTCTGGACGATCATTCGGCCGGGATGGGCCGGGGCAACGCCGTAATGCACGACGCGAAGACGAAGAGAAACTGGGCTGCGTCCGACTCGCGCGCCGATGGCGCGGCAGTGCCGGAACCGTGACAGTTCCGCCACGCTGTGTGAAAAAACTCGATTCCGGTGAAAAGTATTGCGGACGGCTACGCTCTTCAGGTTAAGAGCTCCTAAATCGCATGAAATTCACACTCGCCCTTCTATCGGTATTTACGCTGTCCGCAGCCTTTGACTATCAGGTCCTATCCGGAGCCTCCGAGGGCGCCCTGGTTTCCCGTACCATCGGCGCCACAGAGCACACCTACGTGGCGTATCGAAGCGCTTCGAACTCCCTTTCGGTGGCCCGGCTCTCGAATGGCACGCTGGTATCGGAAACGGTCTGGTTAAACATGCCGCCGTCGAACACATCCATCAACGTCAGCACGACGGGAACCGTTTTGGTTTCGTTTTGGAGCGGCGAAAAGTACCGGTTCGCGATGAGCGTATATCCCGGAGGCGGCAACTGCGGACCCAGCAGCAATTGGCAATGCGGCGACGTACCGTTACCTACGGGCATGACGGCAACCGGTCCGGGGACGATTCATGGCGACGTCGATTCCACCAGCCGCGCTCACTTTGTTTATGCCTTTCGGAACACGGGGCAGATTGCGTTGTTCCACGGGCTCTACTACCGGGCGCGTCACTTCCTGACGGGCTCCTGGTCGGCCAGCAACCGCATCTATGGACCCGGCGGCGCGGGCCTGAGCGAACAACTTCCGTCGGCCGTATTCGTTGGTACGGGAGCATCGCCCGCATCGCTGCATTTCACGAGTTATGGCGGTGGAATCGTCTACGCCTGCCGGTCCAGCGGTCTGCCCAGTACGCCGGCTTGGAACGTAAGCAGTGTGCCCTCCGGCGGATCGGCGTTTGGTCACGCCGATCCAACGCGCCACCCCAACGCGTTCTGCTCCGTCACGTCCTCTGCACCGGCGCAAGTTCGTGTTACCCGGCGCTCGCCTGCCACCGGCGCCTGGTTGGGCAGCACGACGGTTTACGGCGCAACGCAACCGAGTCCTGCGACCGCGCAGTGTTCGATCAGCGAGCGTGCCAGCGGAGGCGGCAGCGCCGCGCTTACTTCCGTGCAAGGCATCGTGTACGTGGCAAACACCTCGGCCGCGAATTGGAGCGGATGGACGCTGGACACGGTGGACTCCTCGAGCACGTTCTCGAAGGCTTCGGCGGCGCACAATTCGGCCGGGAAGATATTGGCGCTGTATCAGGGGCCCGGCTACTTGAAGTTCGCGCGGGAACAGTGAGCCGCGGTTCCGGCGATTGCGCCGGTTAGAAAAAGAGTTTCGCAACGAACTGAATTTGCCGGTTCGTTGCGAAGCGAGTGGACGATATGCGGCCGGCCTGTGGAGTTCCGATGGTGTTGCCCGGTGCGTTGAACTGCGGGGTATTCGCGGCGTTGAAGAAGTCGGTGCGCCATTTCCGAAGGTGAACGGCGCTGGTGCGCGGAAGGCGGCGATGTCGAAATAGCGATCGAGCGTCCAGTTGTCGATGCGGCCGTCGGCGATGCGGTCCGGGCGCTGCGTTCCACCGTTGTTCAGCGTGGAGGGCTGATTCACGATGTCGAACGGATTGCCCGCGGAGAGCGTGGTGATGCCGCTTAGCTGCCAGCCGCCGAGCAAACGGTGCTTCTTGAAGATGGGCAGTTCCCAACCGTAGCTGACGACCAAGCGTTGCGGAACGTCTGTATCGGAGAGGCTGCGATCGGCGCGCCTATTTCTCGCGTCCTGGGCC
>VFZO01000292.1 GCA_016871155.1 Acidobacteriota bacterium
CCGGCGGGGTGACGAAGAATCGCGCGGGCCGGGATGTCGACTCGCCCCGGCGTACAGTGAGCTGATTCAGTCCGGCGGGTTGATCGATTGGGATCTGGGCCACGATGCGGCTCGGCGTGATGGAGAACAAGGGCAGGGAACGATTGCCGATGCGAACTTCGACAGCGGGGTCACCGGCCGTCGTTGGCAGCGGCAGCGCCTCGGCTTTCCAGCCTGAAGCGGGTCCCAAATTCAAGCCGTTGATCCAGATAATGCCACCCGCGGCCACCGAGGTCGGCGCCGGCTGCTGAGTGAACGCATTGATCACGCCCCGCGGACTGACGACCGGCGCGGTGGGCGCCTGCGCGTGAACCGCAGCACCCAGACACACAAATGCCATTAGACGCATATCAAATCCTAACCCCGTTCTCGAAGAGTGGTTTCGCTATACTCGATAGTTTAGGCTGAAATTTTGCCGGATGAGTACCCACCCCGCCAGTTTGCCCGCCCCTGCCGCTTTGGACGATTCGGCCGGGCGTAAAACCGGATATCAGGCACTGGCCCTTCTGGCCTTCGCGCATTTCTTCATCGACCTCTATTCCAGCGGGCTGAGCGCCTTCCAACCTGCGCTGGTGGCAAAATTCGGATTGTCGCTTTCGCAAGCCGGATTGCTGGCCGGCACACTGATTTTCTCGTCGTCGCTTTTGCAGCCGGTCTACGGAATTCTGTCCGACAAGACCGGATCCCGCCTCTTTACGGTGCTGGCCCCGGCCATGGCCGGCATATTCATCTCGTGTCTCGGCGTGGCGCCTGGATTCCCCTGGCTACTGGCCGCCGTGCTGCTGGGCGGCGCCGGCATCGCGTCATTCCACCCGCAGGCCTCGGCCAACGCCGTGGCGCGAATTCCCGAAAACAAGTCGCGCTGGATGGCCGTGTTTATTAGCTCCGGCACATTTGGCCTGGCCTTTGGCCCGGCTTTCTATACTTGGCTCACCGAGCGCTACGGGATGGAAATGAGCTGGGCAGGCGCAATCCCCGGTGTGCTGGTGACGCTGTTCCTGTTGGCTAGATTCGAGTTGGCTCCCCAAACCCGTGAGACCTCGAACCGGTTCGACATCGCCGAACTGCGGGCCAAATGGCGGCCGTTGGCGCTCCTGTTTTCGCTGGTCTATATCCGCAGCGTCGTTCAGCTGGTCTTCACACAGTTCATTCCGCTTTACCTCTTTCGTGAGCGTGGGTTTTCCATTCGCGAGGCGGCGCTGGGGCTGACCCTGTATCTCGCCTTCGGCGGGCTGGGCGGATTCGTGGGTGGGAACTTGGCGGACCGCTTCGGCGGCAAGCGAGTGATCAGGATCTCCATGCTCGGCTGCCTGCCGTTTTTGGCGCTGTTCTTCGTTAGCAGTGGATGGGTGGCGCTGGCCGCCCTTGCGCTGGCTGGTCTGCTGCTTCTATTTACAATTCCCGTGAATGTGGTGATGGGTCAAAGGCTGGCGCCAACACAGGCCGGAACGGTCTCGTCCTTGATGATGGGCTTCGCGTGGGGTTCGGCGGGTCTACTGTTCATTCCGGTAGTCGGTTGGTTCGCCGATCGCGTGGGTCTGGGAACGGCCATGGCCGCGGTCAGCGCGTTCCCGTTGCTCGGTTTCTTCCTCGCGCTGCGGATCGACGAAGATGCGTAAGGCGGTTTGCCTGTTGAGCGGAGGATTGGATTCGGCCACTTGCCTGGGTGTGGCGCGCCGCGACGGATATGAGACCTATGCACTGAGCTTCGATTACGGCCAGCGGCACCTGTGCGAACTGGAGGCGGCCTCCCGTGTCGCGGCTTCGTTGGGCGCGGCCGGTCACCGCGTGGCACGGATCGACCTGCGCATGTTTGGAGGTTCCGCGTTGACCTCGTCGCTCGATGTGCCGAAAAATCGTTCGGCTGGTGAGATGGAACGCGGCATACCGATTACCTACGTACCCGCGCGCAACACGATTTTTCTCTCCTTCGCCATGGCTTGGGCGGAAGTGCTCGGCGCCAGCGATATCTTCATCGGCGTGAACGCCATCGACTACTCCGGCTATCCGGATTGCCGTCCGGAGTTCATCCGCGCGTTCGAGGGCATGGGCAATCTGGCCACCCGCGCCGGTGTCGAAGGCGCTACTTCGCTCAAAATCCACACGCCGCTCATCTCGCTGACGAAGGCCGGGATCATTGCGCTCGGTTCGGAGTGCGACGTGGATTTCGGACTAACGCATAGCTGCTACGATCCGGCGCCCAACGGCCGGCCCTGCCTGGCCTGTGATTCGTGTCTGCTGCGGGCCAAGGGCTTTGCCGAGGCCGGTGTGCGCGACGCGCTGCTCGACCGGTACGGACTGTGAAAATCGCAGAGGTCTTTCATTCGGTGCAAGGCGAGGGGACCCTGGTGGGCGTACCTTCGGTGTTCGTCCGGACGTCCGGTTGCAACCTCCGCTGCGTCTGGTGCGATACGCCGTACACTTCCTGGTCGCCGGAAGGGACCGAGACCGGCGTCGACGATCTGGTCGCGCAAGTGTTGGCCTTCCGCTGCGGCCACGCCGTCGTCACTGGCGGCGAGCCGATGATCGCTCCCGGCGTTGACACCTTGACGGCGCGATTACAAGCGGCGGGTTTGCACATTACTGTTGAGACCGCCGGAGCGGTGTTCGCGCCCGTTGCCTGCGATTTAATGAGCGTCTCTCCGAAGCTCCGGCACTCCACGCCAACCGCCGACCCGCGCTGGGCGCAGGTTCATGAACGCACCCGTCTCCGGCTGGACGTGCTGGCCAAGCTTCGCGATTCCTATGCCTGCCAATGGAAATTCGTCGTAGCCTCGCCGGAGGATCTGGATGAGATTGACGGACTGGTCCGCGAACTGCGCGTTCCCGCAAGCCATGTGTTGCTGATGGCCGAAGGGCGCTCCGCTGCCGAAATCGCCTCGAAAGCGCTTTGGCTGACGGGCTTGTGCATCGAACGCGGCTATCGGTATAGCCCGCGTGTTCACGTAGATATCTGGGGCAATAGACGGGGCGTGTAGGCGCCTAGTTCGCGTTCGTCCAGCTCTCCTTCATTACGCGCCACTGGCCGTCCATCTTCTTCAACGCGACCTTGCCCTTCTGCTTTCCCGCATCGCCGGTCACCAACAACTCGGCCGCTTCAGCCGTTTCCGTGGCCTTCAGCACCTTGATATTCTTCGCCTGCATGCTCTGCACAAACTTGAGCATCTCGGGGAAGTCTGGCGTGTCCATCATCTTCGCCTTCTCGGGATCGATAATCTTCATCATGGTGGCCTTGTCGCCCTTCATGAGCGCCGCTTGCAGGGCCTGATAGGCCTTTGTCGCCTCGCTCTTTTGGGCTGCGGCGGTGTCGGCTGCCGTGGGCGGCGCCACAACCGGCGCGCGCTCGATCGGAGAATCGAACTCCACCTCGATCGCGTACTTGGTGCTCGTGCTCTCGCGGTCTTCCATCTGGATCTTGCCCTTCACCCGCGTGGCAGTGATCGTCATCGCAAACGGATTGGGCGACCGCGAGCCCGACAACGTCCCGCCCGGTCCGGTGCGGAGCGAGTAGTGCACGCTATCGCCGTCGATCTCAAACTCCATGGCGCGGAGCTTGCCGTCGAACATGAGGTCCGAAATCGCGCTCGGGTCCGTCCGAACCTCCAACGGGAGTTCGCGGTCCACCGCGATCAATTGGATCGTCTCCTTTTTCTTGTCGAACTTGGCCGGGCCTTTCCGGGCGTACACGTTGGTGATGGTGAACTTTTCACCATTGACTTCGAGGGTCCCGGCTTGAACGGAGAGGGCGACTGCTACGACGGCGGATTTTGCTTTAAGAGACATGCTGCCTAGTAAAGCGGAATCCCGCAAGGAAACTATTCAAGTTATTTTCCGGCGATCCGATTCAGCACGGTCCGCGCGTCCCGATTCGCGGGATCGTCCCGAACAACGCGCTGAAAATGCCGCCGCGCCTCCTGGAAATCCTCTTTCATAACGAGCAGTGACGCCAGGTTGGAGCGAATCTTGCCGTTTTCCGGTCGGAGGCGGAGCGCTTCCCGCAGATGCTTCTCCGCGTTGGGGCCGTCACCTCTATTCACGTAAGCCAGGCCGAGCTTCATGTGTGCTTCGGCGTTGTCCGGTTGAATGGCAACCGCCTTTGCATAAGCCTCCTGGCCGCCGTCTAGATCACCTAACAGCAGCCACGGAGCAGACTCCTCCGGTGCAAGTTCCGCGGCCCGGCGCAGACTTGCGCGAGCCAGCTCTTTCGGAAGGCATCCGGCCCGAAGCGCCGGCGGCCGCCAGCTCGCCGGCATGCGCCGTTCGGCCTCTTCGAGCCAGTAGCAGGCCTTTGCGAGCTGATTCCGGTTCAGATACAGGTTGCCGAGCTGCAAATAGAACTCGCCCTGCACGGGTTGCCGCTTCCGGATGGCCGCCTCCAAACGCGCGGCATCTCGATTGGCGATCGCCAAATACAGCTCGCCCGGCTCCGCGGGATAGTAGGGCCGCACCGGGCCGTTGTAGGGCGCCGGCGCGGGTTCGCTGGCGAAGGTCCGGTCCGGCGCGGGCGTTCGCTGGATCTTGTGATCGGTCAATCGGATTTGAATTGCATCGCTCGGCGTTCGCTTCGGCATGTGGCAGGACGTGCACTCCCGGTGCTGGTTCGTATGATCGGAGGCCGTGTGACATGTCAGACAGGCCTTCTTGTAGCTGGTGGCGGCGGGCGACTCGTGCGGGTTGTGACAAGTGGTGCAGGTGGGCTGCACGCACTTGGACTGGCGCATTCGATACGCCGAATTGACAAACTCAAAGCGGTCTTCGTGGCCAGGCGTTCCGAAGTCGAACGCGGTGAGATAGTCCCCGAGAGGTTCGCCCGGGCGATACGAGAACACGCCCCGGTCGAAGCGGACGATTTCCGCGGGCAGATTCTGGCTCGTTGTCTCCAGGTGGCACTGCATGCAGAGTTCGAGTTGGCGAATCTGCGGCAACTTCGCCGGATTCAGAATCGGCCCCGGCCTGCCTTGCCGCGCCGCCTCGGCGTGGGCCTCGCCGGGGCCGTGGCAGCGATCGCATCCAATGCCCTCCGGCAGCGCGGCTGGCGTTTGCCAATCGGTGGGCCGCGTGCCCGGGAGATTCGGATAGCTGGTATGGCAGGACAGGCAGCGGTGGTCCACGACGCGCTCAAAGCCGGCGTGATCCGCGCGGTCGTAGCCCGGGTTCATTCCCAATCGCCGCCCGGGATATTGGGTCACCGGCAAAAGGTGCAACCGGCCCGATTCCGATCGCGTCACAAAGCCGCGGCCGCGATTTCCCGAGCCGATGAAATAGTGGATTTCGGCCTCGCGAAACTCACCGTCTCCCAACGCCTGCCGCCGCAGGAACGGCTTATCGCCGCGGCGAAAAAAGGTGAACCGTTGACTGGATAGCGAGTGGTCGAATTCCGCTTCCAACTGGCCCTTGTATACGCCGAACGATCGCGCCATGCCCGTCTGTGCGTACGTGGCGGCGATCTTGGCATGGCACTCGGCGCAGCCAGGCGGCCGGGCTTCCCGTTTGTGGGAACAGGCGCTGCCGCACAGAATTACCCAGAGCGAGAGCAGCGCCCGCTTCAAACTAAAATTGCACCTTCAGCGCCATCTGCATCACGCGGCGCTGGCCGCCCTTTTGCAGGATGATGCCGAAGTTGCCAGGGTCCGTAACGGTTGTTCCGGGGCTGTTCCAGATCGGGTGGTTCGCGAAGTTGAACGCCTCCGCGCGGAACTCGGTCTGCAGCAATTCGCGGAACTTGAAGCGCTTGAACAGCGACATATCTGTGTTGTTCGTTCCCGGCGTGCGCAGATTCGGCGACGTGCGGGACGTGTTTCCGAACGTGAAGTTGCCCGCCTGCGAGAACACCGACTGGTCGAAGTACGAGCGGAGCCGGTCCTCAATCGGTCCGGTCCTCTTGCCGGAGCTGCCATTGTTGTTCGGGCGCTGTCCGGGCGAGCCAAGCTGGGAATTGTTGTTGCCGTTCGAGATCTGCATCGGCAGGCCGCCCTGCAAAGTCAGAATCCCGTTCACCTGCCAGCCGCCCAGAATGAAATCGACCGGCTTGGCTGCGGAGGTCATGAACCGGCGGCCCTTGCCGAAAGGCAGTTCGTAGTTGGCGGAGATGACCAGGCGCCGGGCGATGTCCTGCGCCGAGATGGAACGCTCGCAGGCCCGGCAGTAGAAGTCCTGCTTCGTGCCAGCGTTGCCGAGAAAGGTCACGGTCTGAGACACGTCGTCGATCAGCTTGCCAGCCGTCAGACTCGCCTGAAGATTCAAGCCGTGGGAATAACGCTTTGTCACGCCGAGCGTGAACGCGTGATAAATAGAATTGCCCTGCGGCTTCCGGAACGCATTGACGCTCGTGTACTGCGGATACGGCCGCAGCAGCTGACTGAAGGCGACAGTAGGCCGTGCCAGCGCCGACACAGGGTTAATGCCCTCTACGCCGAAGAACGGATTCCGCACCTGGTTCTGGCCCAGCAGTTGATTTCCCAGCGAGAAGAACGAAGCCGGCAACTGGTTGTAGGTCATGCTGCTCTCGCCGTCGATCAGGTGATTGCCCTTGTTCGCAAGATACCCAAGCTCCACGACGAAGCCGGCGCCCATATCGCGTTGCAGCGTGGCGCTCCACTCCTGCACGATCGGGTTCACGTAATCGTTGAAAAAACTATCGCCGATGCCGAGGCCGAGTAGCGTGCCGGGGCCGCCTGCAGCGCCCAGCGGCCGGTTGAATCCGTTAGGAAACGGATTGGCCAGCGTGGCAAACGGCGAGACGTCGCCATCGAACGACCGGTCCACGCTCGAGCTCTGCTGGAAGCCCTGCGTGCCGGAACTCCCCGATGTTCCCGAAGCTTGCAGGACCGAGGGCGAGTACAGAATGCCGTACGCACCGCGGAATACCGTCTTGTCGTTGATCGAATACGCGAAGCCGAAGCGCGGCCCCCAGTTATTCAGATCCGTCGGCGTCTGTCTCCGGTTGTTGCCGTCCACGAATTTCATCTGTCCAAAGAGATTCGGATAGCCCGGTACTTTGCCGGCGATCGGCGAAGGCGCGGTGATATCGAAATAGCTCAGCCGGTTGTAACGCTCGGTGCGAGGCAGGTCGATGTCGTAGCGCAGCCCCATATTGAGCGTGAGCTTCCGGCTCACTTTCCAATCGTCGTTGACATAAAAGCCCCAGTACGAGCTCTCCGTCGCGATCGGGAACGTGTGCTGCAGCGTGCCGCTCTCCACATAGCCCAGCAGGAACGACGCCATGCCGGACCCTTGCGTGGTCGAATTCGCCGCGCCCGCCAGCCGCTGCGTCCAGATGTTGCCGAAGTTATAGGTGCCCGACGGTTCTCCATGTTGCCGGAAGTTCATGAACAGCTTCCGGAAATTCACGCCTGTCTTCAGAGTGTGCTTGGCCAGCACTTTGGTCAGGTCCGCGTGGGAATCGTGCCCGGAGGCCTGAATGCGCAGCGTCGTCCAGTTTCCTTGACCCAGCGCGGCGATGCCATTGTTCCCGCCGACGTTGAAGCGCGGAAACTCCAGGTTCTGCTCGGCGGCTGCCTGTTGCACGGCTTCGGGCATGCCGATCGTGCGTTGATCGAAGCCCTGCGAGATCGGGTCCTGCTTGGCGACCTTTCGCGCGAAGCCGTAGCTGACGTTAAAGATCGTCGTCGGGCTGATCGTGTAGACCGCGTTGAGCGCCGTATTGTAGTTCGCGCCGAATCCAAACCCGTTCCCGCCGGCCGAAGACGCGACGTTGCCGAAACCGTTGAACGGCGTACTCTGATACTGGAAGCCCGAGTTGCGGCCCCACATCTTGAATTTGTCGGAGACGTTGTGGTCCACGCGCACGTCGATACGGTCATTGGCGCTTGGCGTTTTGCCGTTCACCGAAAAGTTATTCTGCGCGTTGAACTGATTCTGTGCCAGCACGTTCGGCTGCGGATAAAAGGTCATTAGCTTCACGGCGATCGGGCTCAGCCGGCT
>VFZO01000293.1 GCA_016871155.1 Acidobacteriota bacterium
GGCTACCAGCACGATGCGCTTGTAACCTTTCGACCGGTCCGCGCGAAGCTTGGGCAACAGGGCGCTGACGATGGCCTCCGGCCCGGCGACGGCGTCTTTCAGGAAGTCGTACAGAAAGCTCGAGGAGGCCATGACGTTGGAGTAGTGCGCGTCATAGCCGAAGAACACGAGGTCCACTTCGCGGAACGCTTCCGAACCGGTGGCGATTCTATCAAACGGTTGCCAGGTTTCCAGCGCGTCGCCGCGAAAGCCATGGACGAATACGACGAGCGCCGTGGGCGGACGTTTGCTCAGAAAGACGCAGGATCGCTCGTCACCGGGCAACGGAGAGGGATCAAGGTGCAGGGATGCGTACTGGATGCCAAGTTCGGTGAGACTCACCGTCAGACCCCCACGCGGGCCCCGTACCGGTTCTCCACGTAGTCGTTGAGCATCCGGGTAAATTCGTCCACAATGCCGTCACCACGGAGGGTCACCCGCAACTTGCCGTCGACGTAGACGGGCGCCACTGGCTCTTCAAAAGTGCCCGGAAGCGAGATCCCGATGTTGGCGTGCTTGCTTTCGCCGGGGCCGTTGACGACGCAGCCCATCACGGCCACCTTCATCTCTTCGACGCCCGGGTACTGCTCCTTCCAGACCGGCATCTGTGTCCGGAGGTAGGTTTGAATATCATCGGCGAGTTGTTGGAAGAACGTCGAAGTAGTACGGCCGCAACCGGGGCAGGCGGTGACCTGCGGCGTGAAGCTGCGGAGTTCGAGCGCCTGGAGAATCTGCTGGCAGACGATGACCTCTTCGGTACGGTCGCCGTTGGGAAGCGGAGTCAGCGAGGAGCGGATTGTATCTCCGATTCCCTGCTGCAACAGCACACCGATGGCGGCCGTGGAGGCGACAATACCCTTCGAGCCCAGACCGGCTTCGGTCAGGCCGAGATGCAACGGATAGTCGCACTGAGCGGCGAGCATCGAATAGACGGAGATCAGATCCTGCACGCCGCTGACCTTGGCGCTGAGGATAATTTGATCGCGGCGAAGGCCGTGGCGCTCGGCGGCGGCCGCGGATTCGAGGGCGGAGACCACCATGGCGTTCATGGTGACCTGCTTGGCATCCAGCGGTTCGGCCGATTTCGAGTTCTCGTCCATCATGCGGGTCAGAAGAGCTCCGTCCAACGAGCCCCAGTTGACGCCGATGCGCACGGGTTTCTGAAACTCGACGGCGGCCTCGATCATCGTGCGGAAGTTGTCATCGTGCTTTTTGCCGATGTTCACATTGCCGGGGTTGATGCGGTACTTCGCCAGCGCGCGGGCGCACTCCGGATACTTGCGGAGCAGCAGGTGGCCGTTGTAGTGGAAGTCGCCGACGATGGGCGCGCGGAGGCCGAACATGCGGAGCGTGTCGACGATCTTAGGAACGGCGGCAGCGGCCTCTTCCGTGTTCACAGTGACGCGTACGATTTCCGAGCCGGCGTTGGCCAGGGCCATCACCTGATTCACAGTGCCTTGAATGTCGGCGGTATCCGTATTCGTCATCGATTGGACGACGATAGGATTCGCGCCGCCGACCAAAACACCGCCAACGTTTACCGCCACGGAACGGCGTCGAGCAGAAGCTGCCATATCCTTCCATTATCCATCGCCGGTATCAAATTTTTGAATTGGATTCCGCGTGGGAATCCGCGTACATTTGGGGAGAGACGGCAGCCTGAACCAATGTCGATTCGTACCCTGCTCTTTCACCTCCCCGAGGACCTCGCCAACGAGTTGCGCGATACGCTCATCGCGGCCCGAATCGTTCCCTCAATTGAAGAACGAGTCGCGGTGAATGAAGTCCCCTGGACATCGTTCGATATCGTGTTTTGCCCTGCATCCCTGATCGAATTATCCAGTGTTCTGGGCACGATTCGCGGAGAACGGCCTCCGGTGGTAGCGGTCACTCGTTTCCCGGAGGACGAAGAGTGGATCGATGCGTTGGACCTTGGGGCCGCCGACTATTGCGCTCCCCCGTTTGAGCAATCGCAGCTTCGCTGGCTGTTTGAAAAACATCTTCCGAGTGGAACCAACTTGGCCGCCTAGCTTGCGGCCGCAGCAGTATTGAGAATCATCAGGAGCCACTCCCCTGTCTATTCGTGTCTTTGCTGCCGCCGCGGCCATTACGGCGCTGGCTGCGCAGCCGCATTCCGTCCGCTTCGACGGCCGGGTCGTTTCCGAACGAGATCTACACACATACTCGGTGGAGGTCTTCGGCCGGTTCGCCGATCGAGTGCCGCTGGCGCGTGACGGATCCTTCACTTTGTGTGGAACGCCGGGAGAGACGGTGGATCTGCGCTTGACCGATGCGCTCGGAGACCGGATTCAATCCGAGACCGTTCTTCTACGCGCCGGTCACTTCCTGGAGTTCCACTTACGCGAACCGGCAAGGCCGGCACCCGGGCCTGGAGGACCGGTCAGCGCCGGGCGGCTGACCCACCGGCCGGCCAAGCAGTCGCGGCGTCTCTTTGAAAGCGCCAGCCGGCTGTCGGCCAAGGGCGAGTTGCGGGAGTGAGTTGGGGGAGTCTGCCGTGGCACTGGAAAGGGCGGTTGCCGGCGATATCGGCTGGATGGAAGCTTGGGCGAATCTTGGCAGCGTTCGGCTGAAACTTGGAGACTACGCCGGCGCGGAATCGGCGTTCCGCCAGGGCTTGGAGATCGACCCGCATGTGGCTGTTCTGCACGCGAATATCGGACTAACGCTGTTGTTTCTGAAGCGGCCGGCAGAGGCGGAGCGTCACGGCCGTGAGGCGTTGCGGCAGGCGCCGGGCGATGCCCGCGCGAACTATGTAACAGGCCTGGCCCTGCTCCATCAGGGAAAGATCGAGGGCGTGGCGCTGCTGGAAAAGGCCGCCGGGGGACTGCCCGCAGCCAAGGAGGCGTTGAAAAAACTACCACCCTCTCGCTAACAGCCTGGATGGTGCCGGAGTTCCGCCGTGCGTTACAATTCAGTACATCGCGGAAATTGGTGTAACCGGCTTCCTCCATGGACCTTGATCAGCTTCACACGTTCTTGGAAATCGTCCGCCTCAAGAGTTTTTCCAAGGCGGCGGTCACGTGTTACCGGACCCAGCCAGCGATTTCGGCGCAAGTGCGGCAACTAGAACAGGAGCTGAACACAACGCTGTTCGAACGCCTGGGAACGCGGATTGCACTCACCATGGCGGGCAAGATCTTCGCCGAGTACGCCGAACAGATACTGTCACTGCGGAAGCAAGCCCAGGACGCGATCAATGAGCTGGAAAAGACTCCGCGCGGCGAGTTGATTATCGCCGCCAACGAGGCTACCTGTATCTACGTCCTGCCGGCGGTGTTTTCCAACTACAAGAAGCTCTTCCCCAACGTGCAATTGCAGGTGGACCGCTCCTATGGCTCGCGCGTGGTGGAAGCGGTAGTGGATAATCTGGCGGACTTCGGGATCTGCCAATTGCCGATCCAGGAAAAGAAGCTGCAAGTGGTGCTGATCCACACCGACGAGATTAAATGCATTGTGCCGCCGGACCATCCGCTAGCGGGCCAAGAGGCGATCCCCTACACCGATGTAGTGAGTTACCCGCTGCTGCTGCCGCGAGCGGGCACAACACGGGCGCGGCTGAACGCCTGGATGGAGGCCGCCGAAGACGATCTCAACATATCCATGGAGCTGGACTCAACTGAGATGATGAAGCGCTTCGTCATGGCGCGGCTGGGCATCGCGTTTTTGGCGGCGTCGAACTGCGAAGACGAGGTGCGGGACGGCAGAATTAAGACGCTTTCCCTGAGCCCGGAGCCTCTGAGCCGGAGGCTTGGGTTGATTTACCGGAAAGATAAGGCTTTATCGAAGGCAGCCCTGGGGTTCATTCAGGTTATCCTGGATCAAGCAGGCGTGGCGACGCCCGCCGCTCCCTAAACCGCGTGGAAACCAAGGCACATCGAACAACGACCATACTTGCCGCCGTGGAGGGCAAGGTGCAACTTTTCAAGTCGCGCTCCGAAATGCCCTCCAAATTGCGCGGTCGAATGCAGAAGGCGCTGAATTCGCCGGAGGCGGCCACGATACTGATCGTCGACCGTCGAGGGCGCAGCGAGGTCATGAAGCTGTTGCGCGGTGAACCCTCCATTCTGCGGACCAACGGCCCCGCTTCCGTACGCGGCGGCGCGAGCGTAACGGTGCGCCGGGGGGTGAAGGCGCGACTGACGCCGGCCTTGCCGGCCTGGCTTCGGCCCAGGTGGGTTCGCGCGCTGATCGCGTTCCTGCTGCCGGCGCTGGCCGGCGCGGGTTTCTACGCGCTGCTCACATCCGCGAAGTAGATTGGTTATAGGTGGCTCCGTCCTCGCCGATAAGGTTTGAGGCAGGAGTCAATGTTTCTTTCGCTGAAAAAGCACTTGGATGGCGGCGCGTCGGAACTGAGCGATGCGCTGCTGCAACTGTCCCAGATGCTCCTACGGGCGCTTCGGCTGCACGCGGTGCGGGGCGAAGCCGGGGATCTGCATCGATTCCAGGCGTCGATTCTCCTTTTGGAGCAGCGCGTGGGGCCCTCGCCCGACCCTAAAGAGGTGTTGGTTGTGGCCGGGGAGGCCGCCAAGGCGTTCGAAGATTACTCCTACCAGACGACGCGCTTTCTGAGCGTGCAGAGCGCGGAGTTAACCAACATGATCTCCATGCTCACGAGCACGGTGGCCACGATCTCCGCCTCGAGCGAGACGGCTGTGGCGCAGTTGGCGAAGGTCGAGAAACGGCTGGAGCACATCGGCAATAACGAGTCGCTTGCAATGGCGAAGTCAGAACTGGCAGATTGCCTAGCCTTAGTGCGGCAGGAGGCGAAGCGGCAGCGGGAGCAAACCGAGAACACCATCCACACCCTGCAACGCGGCGTTTCAGACGCTCGCCAACGCGTGGCGGAGGCTGGCGCCTTGGCGGATGAGTCCCGGCCAACCCTTTTTCGCGATCCGGTCACCAGCCTGCCTTGCCGGGCCGACGCCGAGGATGCACTCACACAGGTGCGCCGCAAGCCGAACCACTACGTCGCGATACTGCCGGTCGACCGTTTCTCGCTGATTCTGTCCCGGTTCGGAATTGAGGCCGGGGACAAAGTGGCCTGCTTCTTAGCGACGCACTTGGCGCATCATTTGCAGCCGAAAGACCGGTTATTCCGTTGGAGCGACAACGCGTTTCTCCTGATCGTCGAGCGGAATCAAACCGCGGATTCGGTGCGGGCGGACATCTCTCGATTCGCGTCGAACAAGCTGGAACACACGCTTGAGCATCACGGGCGAGAGATCCTGCTGCCCATCAGTTCCAGTTGGGTGATGCTCGCGGCATCCGAAGGCGGCTCGCGAGACGCCCTCATTGGAAAGATCGACAACTTCCTCAACAACCACGTACACAGCAAGGAGAGCTTCGCGTAAGCGCAGCCGGAATATGGATCGCCGAACCCACCCACGAATCGAAGTCAATCAGCCCGCACGGCTCACTCTGCTCAGCGGGGCGTCCGCCACGTTCGACGTCCGCATTGTGGACGCACACGAGCGGGGGATGCGGGTGTACACTTCCGCACCGCTGCCTCTGCACCAACCGGTGAAGGTAGAGTACGGCGACCTACTTGTGCTGGGCGATGTGTGCCATTGCGGCGAAGCCGGGCCCGGCGGGCCCTTCACGCATAGTGTCGGTCTGATGATCCATGAAGTTCTTGCCGGCTTGGCGGACCTTCGGCCGCTGCTGGAGGCGCTGCAAAAAGAAGAGTCGCGTCTGCCGCGCGAAATGGCGCGTTAGAACCACATGCTATTCTTCCGTTAGATGGGAGAAAACATTGTTGTCTTCGGCGCAGCAGGTCAACTGGGCGTCGAGCTGGTTCGGGTCTTTGCAGCCAGAGGGTATTCGGTCCACTCGTTCAACAGGGCGTCTGTGGATATTACGAACCTGGAATCGCTGGAACGGACTCTCGCGCCGCTGGATCCTTACGCGATCGTCAACGCGGCCGCCTATAACCAAGTGGACGTAGCCGAACAGGAGCCGCAGGCCGCCTACTCGGCCAATGCGCTCGGCGTTCGCAATCTGGCGCTGGCGTGCCGCCAGCTCGACGCGCTGCTGGTGCATTTTTCAACCGACTACGTGTTCGATGGAACGCTCGGCCGGCCGTATGTGGAGGAAGACCGTCCGCGTCCGCTCGGCGCCTATGCCGTGTCGAAACTCGCCGGCGAACTCTACGCGCAGGCGTATCTGGACGCTCCTCTGATTCTGCGGACGTCCGGCGTCTTTGGCCCAGGAGGCATGCGCACGGCGCGCGGAAATTTCGTCGAGTTGATGCTGCGGCTGGCGAAATCCGGGCAGCCGATCCGCGTCGTGGAGGACCATGTGGCCTCACCGACCTACGCACCGGCGCTGGCCGAGCGTACGGCGGACTTAGTCGCCTCGCCGCATCGCGGGTTGTTTCATGCCGGAGGCGGCACCGCCATCTCGTGGCACGACTTCGCGGCGAAGATTTTCCAGGCCGCCGGGTTAACGCCGGAACTGCGGCGAACCGACGAGCGGGAGTACCGCACGGCGGCACGCAGACCGAAATTTTCAGCGCTGGAAAACGCCCGAATGGCGGCATGCGGCATCACGGCGATGCCCTCGATAGAGAACGCTCTGGCATCGTACTTCGCGGCGCGGGGCAACGCCTAAAAGAAGCGGCGATTCACGCGGAAACCATCCCAGACCATGGCCGCGAACCGGCGCTGCGTGACGAACCCTATGGATTCGTACAGGCGGATGGCCGTGCGGTTGGCGGAAGTGACCGTCAGGCTCACCTGACGGTAGCCGGCGGCGCGCAACGCCTCCAGCGAGTGACAGAGAATCTTGCGTCCGAGTCCCTGGCCACGCTCCTTCGGTGCGACGCAAAGCTGGGTGATGTGGCCGGCGTCGTGGGCGACCTGGCTGGCAAGCGACATCGCCGCCAACCGGCCTGTCCGGGGACTCCAGCCGAGCCAAGAGCACTGTGGCTGAAACGCGCCGCAGCCCGGATACTGGCTAATGTTGGTGATGAACTTCCTGGCGCCCGCCAGCGACCGGTATTGATCGTTGATCTGGCTATCGATGTGGCCGTCATATGCGGCGGTGATCAGACCCGCGGCGGAATCGTGGAAACGATCGCGCCACGCCTCAAGATCCAACGAGGGTGATTGGGCCGAGCCCCATCGCGGCTCGCCGGTCAGGTCCAGCACCATGAAACAACGTTCAAACATTCGCAGGTGCTCAGGGTAGGGGGGCGGGGCCTTCCTCGGGTATTGAAACAGCACGATTTGCGTCTCAATACGATGGACGCCGGCGGTCCGCATGAGCACGTCGACTGTCGTCTGCAGGAGGCGGTCCTCCATGACCTGGCTGGCATACTCCCGGCGAACAAACAGGTCGCCGATCATGCCTTTGTCGTCCTCCAAGACCGTGTAGGTGTAGCCGGCCACGGTGCCGTTGACGAGGAGAGCCGCGCCCGTAAGCGATTGCGAGTCGACGAAGCGCTTGACCAGGCCCGCCGACGCGGTGAATTCCCAAGAAAGCTCGTCCCGCCAAAACGCCGCCTCTTCGTTCAGCAGCTCATCCAGTGCGCCGCTGCGAAGGTTGCGAAGATCAATGACTTCCACCGACGGAGATTCGGGCCAAGCGGCCATATTTGCCTCAGTATACGTCAGCGCTTCGAAGGAGATTTTGGCTTGGCGCCGCTCTTGTGGATGAGCCCGGTGAGCAGGTCGACGGCCTTGTCGATGGGGAGAATATCGGCGATGTCGATCGGCGTCCGGCCGGTGGCGTTCTTCTCGTCCAGCGGCGCCCCGTTCTCGGCAAGGAACTGGATCACTTCGCATACGCGGAGTTGGGCGTCCAGCATCGCACCATTCGAGGTACCGGTGACGGAGGCGTGCATGAGCGTTGC
>VFZO01000294.1 GCA_016871155.1 Acidobacteriota bacterium
CGCGGCGGCTTGGTATCGGTCGAACGTCGGTTCGGCGGTTGCTGGAGGAAAAGGAATCCTGAGCGGGGGCGGCTTACGCAGGCTTGCCGAAAGGACACATTAGAACTCGGCGCGGAGGCCCATAGTAATGGCCCGAGCACCGACTTGGGGGCCGGTGGCCCGACCGAAGTTCGGGTTTCCTATGGCGCCGTTTACGCCGCCGAAGCGGCTGCGGTTGAACAGGTTGAACGCGTTCGCCTGCCACGTCAGAACCACGGGGTTCTTTTCGTTGGCGAAGAGCGTGGTGCGCTTCATGAGAGTCACGTTTTCGAAGGCGATCATTGGTTGCCGGAAGTCGTTATAGAACAACGCCGCATTGCCGAGAGTAAACGGCGCCGCGGGGCTAAACGCACCGGCATTGAACCAACGGACGCTCGGATTGTTCGGATCCAGCGCATCGAAGCCTGTGCTTGTGCGGATAGGAACCGCATTGCGAACGGCTTTCGTGTAGTGAGAGAACAGCGTCGCACCCAATGGGTTGCCCGGAGTGGAGAGCTGGATCAGGTTGCCGGAGTAGTAGCGCTGCGCACCGCTGATCGTCCAGCCGCCGAGGAAGGCGTTCGGAATGTGGCCGATGCTCGAGAAGTACTTCTTGCCCTTGCCGAACGGCATGTCGTAGGTCCAGAGGACGTTCAGAACATGGGGCTGGTCAAATGGCAGGTAAGACTTCATATCGCTCAAGTTGTAAGCGTCCTGTGCACCTACATTGAAATGCTGGCTGAAGATTTGGCGGAAGTGGCTGTTCGATAGCGACTTGGACCAGGTGTATGCGGCCAGCAACTGGAAGTTGCCGAAACGCCGCTCCACCTTGGTCTGCAGCGAGTCATACCAGGTGCGGCCATCGCCAGAGTTGCGGCTCAGCACGTCGAGGTACTGCGGGAACGGGCGAAGCGACTGGGCGACGGTACGGGTCATGGGGAAGCCGGCGTAGGGCGTGCGGATTCCCGCAGCCTGGGCAGCGGCCGAATTGAGCGGCTGGGTCAGCAGCGAACCCTTGGCCAATTCGCTGGTAGGCAACTGGTTCAGCGTGAGCGTGGAGTTCAGACCACGGCCGCGGTTGGCGACGTAGGCCACTTCCAGAAGGAAGTTCTTGATCTCGTGCTGAACGCTGAGGCTCCAGTTGTAGACACGGGGCGCGTTGCCAAACTTGGGCCCAAGGTAGTCGATGTTCTGGAAGTTCGAGAGAGTCGGATCGAGCAGCGGCGGCGGACGGAAAGCGGCGGAAACAGGGATGCCGTTATCCCAGTTCAAGACCGGATCCACACCATTCCCTTGCACCTGATTCGTATTAGCGAAGCCCTGGCGGCAGCCGCAGCCACCGTTGCCGAGCGTCTGGTAGAAGATGCCCCAACCGCCGCGAATGACGGTCTTCGGAGCGGCCTGGTAAGCAAAGCCGACACGCGGGCCGATGTTGGAATAATCCGTCGGGAAGGGGCGGAGCCGGCCGGTGCGGCCGGGGCCGGAACCGTGGAAGACGAGCGCGCCGGCCGTGTTGGCAGCGCCGGGGTTCGGCTTGGTGAGATCGATGCTCGAGTAGTTGCCTTGCTCGATGTGCCAGTTGATCGGCACATCGTAGCGGAAGCCGAGCTGCATGGTCAGCCGTTTGTTGACGCGCCAGTTGTCCTGGAGGTAGACCGCATGGTACTTGTAACGAACTTCGTTCAGCAGGATCGGAAGAACGGTGCTGTCCGCTTCGTCGACGGCGCCGAGCAGGAGGCTGGCGAACTCGTGGCCGCTGCCGGTGGTGGAGTTCGGCACAGCCGTCTGAGCGCGGTTGAAGAAGTAGCGGCCGTTGGAACCGGCGAAGTCGAAGCCAAAGGTCGTGAGGAACCGATAGTCCCAGCCGAACTTAAATTCGTGTTTGCCCTTCAGCCATGTGTAGGCCTGGGTAATCATGTAGGTGTCGTTATCCTGACCGCCGTTGGCAACCTTGCCGTCCTGGACGCCGTAGGGAGAAAGTCCCGCCTGGCCCCGGAAGATGACGCGGGGCATGGCGTCGCCTGCGGCCGGAACACGCGGGATACCGAGCCGGGATGCCGCGCCACGCTGCGCCGGGTTGTCCCAGCCCTGGCGGGTTGCGGAGATGCCGACGGTGGTGTGCATCAAGAAATTCGGCCGGATCGACCAATCGTGATTCACGCGGTAGTTGTACGGGCGTTGGGTGTTCGAGCCCAACCCGTTTCCGATCGGGCCGGCGAAGTTGGTGGTGTCTGCGTTGCCGCCGTCCTCCTTGCTCATGAAGAATGCCAGGCGGTTGCTCGGCGTAAACGCGTGATCAAACTTCAGGCTCCAGATTTTTTGCTCAAGGACCTGCAGGTTTACGAAATCGTAATTCGATTGCAGCGCCGGGCGAGTCGGATCCGGAATCAACCCGATCAAGTTGCGGGAAACTGCGCTAAAGCGAGCGGCCGGAACCATATTGTTCGGGAATGGCTGACGAGTGCCTCCCGCGGTGGTGGCGGGATCGAAAATCGTTTGGACTCCAGTAAAATCGCCGCGCTTCATCGCCGCCGTGGGAACCGTGGACACCGGGAAGCCGATGTTGGCCGGCAGCAGGCGCTGGGTGTAGGTGAAATAGAAGAACGTTTTGTTTCGGCCGTCGTAGACCTTCGGGATGAAGATGGGACCTCCGCCCGCGCCTCCAATCTCGTTTTGGCGTTCCTTGGGCCGGAAGTTCTGCGCCGGGTTCGGATTCGCGTTCCGCGCCCAGGCGTTCGAGTTCCAAATATCGCGGCGCATATTCAAGAAGGCCGTGCCGTGATACCAATTCGTGCCGCTCTTGGTGGCGTACACCTCGACGCCGCCGCCAAACCGGCCATACTCAGCCGAGTAGGCGCCAGTCACGAGCTTGAACTCGTTGAACATTTCGGCCGACGGCATGTTGAAGACCGTGCCGCCCGATTCCGGGATGATCAGCGACGCGCCGTCGATCTGCACTTCCTGGGCGCGTCCGCCGGACCCGGAAATGGACATTTCCGCGCCGGCGTTCACGCCTGGCATATAGCTCAGGAACGCGCGCGGATTCCGAATACCGCCGGTGAATAGCGGCAAGTTGGCCATAAACTTGGGGGAGAAGGTCTGACCCTTTTCACTGGTCGTGGTTTCCAGCAACGGCGCTTCGGCCGTGACGTCGATGACCTGTTGCACGTCGCCCACTTCGAGCCTGACGTCTAGATCCCAGCGTTGGGCGATACGAACTTCGATGTTCTGGCGGTTGAGCTTCTTGAATCCGGACTTCTCAAAAGTTACCGAGTACAGCCCAATGGGCAGGGTCGGAAGTACGTACAGCCCCGCGTCGCTGGTTGTCGTCTCCAGTTTCGCGCCGTTGGCTGCGTTCGTTGCGATGATCTTGGCCGCCGGCACGGACGCGCCATTGGCGTCGGTCACTGTGCCGCCTAATGAACCCGTCGCGGTCTGAGCAAGCATCGAAAATGCGCTTAACAGACCGACCATGACGAACGAGGTCAATTCTTTCACTCTCATTTCACCTCTTCAGATTTCCGTAGGCAACTCTATGAAAAATCATAGGGTTGTTCCCCTGGATGGATAGGATCTCTCGGAATTGTATAACAATCCGGTCAACAAAGCTATCCCTAGTTGGGCATAGGAGATTGTGTCGACAGAGAAATAATCAGTGTTCCGGCTCCCCTTGATGGAGATCCAAGAACTCCTTGTCTATCGGCTTTCTGCCGCGAAAACCTTCGGAGACGCCATGCCAGAACTCGATCTTTTCCTCACCGAGCTTCCAGCACAGGAGGACCTCCTCGCCCTGGTAGATGGCCGGGAAGTCGATGAGGCCGATTTCGAGGTCCTTGACCTGGACACCGAGGCCGCCGATCGCCTCCAGTTCCTGCCGCAGGACGGTGGCGGCGGCCTGCTTGCGGGCGACAATACGGGTGACCTTGTCCCGGTCTAGCCGGGACCCTCCGGCCATTTGGATCTGGCGCTGGACGTTCGAAAACTCGTCTTCGGCGGTGCGCTGCTCGTGGAAGGCGAAGAGCGCATCCCGTAGATGCCGCTCCACTTTCGGAAGGAGCTGGGTTGCTTGGGCGTGTGTAAAGTACCGGGCCATCAGGACTTTCAGTCGATTGTAGCAATCGCCGCAAGTTGCTGTTGCGCTTTCACTCTCAGTTGTGCATTAATGAGAAGAATTCCTCATTAATGCACATGCGCACTCTTCTTTTCACCTTGGTGAGCACCGCCTATGCGGGCACGATCGAGGGAACCGTTGTACTCGAGAGCACGGGAAAACCGCTGCACCATGCCACGGTCGTCGTTCCGGCCCTAAAAAAGATCGTCGAAACCGATGACGATGGAAAGTTCCGGATCGCAAACGTACCGGACGGTACCTATTCGGTCATCGCACAGGCCAGCGGGCTCTCTGACGACCGGCGGTCAGTGATCGTGAGCGGCAGCCAGCCAGCGGTGGCCGCGTTCTCTGTCCGGCTGACGCCGATCCGCCAGGAGATTACGGTTACGGCGTCCGGCAGGCCGGAAACGGCGCTGGAGGCGATAAATAGCGTAACGACGCTCGACACCATCGACCTCGCAGCCAAGGCGGGAACGTCGCTGGGCGACGTGCTGGACCGCGAACCGGGTGTGCACAAGCGCAGCTTCGGACCCGGCTCAACGCGCCCGGTATTGCGAGGCTTCGATGGCGACCGGGTGCTGGTGATGCAGGACGGCGTTCGAACGGGTACCGTCTCGTCGATGTCGGGCGATCACGGCGAACCGTTGGACCCGCAGTCTTTGGAGAGAGTGGAGGTGGTGCGCGGACCGGCGACTTTGCTGTACGGCTCCAATGCCATCGGAGGCGTGGTGAACATGATCACGGATCATCACCAGGGGCAGGCGGCCGCGCACGATGGGGTGCACGGATACCTTTCGACCATCGGCGGCACCAACAACGGGCTGCACGGCGGCAGCGCGGGTGTCAGCGTGGGTATGGGACCATGGGTCGGCCGGTTATCGATGGGCGGGCAGCGGATGTCGGACTACCGGACGGCAAGGGAGCGGATCGATAATTCGGCGGCGCGAACTGGCAGCGGCTCCGCCTCCCTCTCGCGCTATGCGGAGAAGGGCTGGTTGACGATGGCCTACAACACCCAGCGCGGCACCTATAAGGTTCCTCCCGTGGAATTGGGCCACCACGAAGAGGAGGACGAGGAGGAACACGAGGCGCATTCGAACGTCCGGCTTCCGTTCACGCGCCATAACATCCGGTTCGCGGGCGGGCTGCGCGACAAGCTGGATTTCAGCGTCAACCACACCAACTGGCGACACGATGAGGTGGCCGGGGGAGAGGTGGAAAACGAATTCTCGAACCGGCAAACGGACTACCGGCTGGTGTTGAACCGGAAACAGGACTCTTTTGGCGTCTGGGGGCTGAACCGCGAGTACAAGGCGGTTGGCGAAGAGGCGATCACGCCGCCGGTTACGCAGAACGCCTTCGCCGTGTTTGGCATGAAGTCGCTCAACCTGGAAGCCGTGCGCTTCCAGTTCGGCGGAAGGATCGAGAACACCCGCTACCGGCCCGAAGAGGGAGCGAACCGGAGATTCACGGGGTTTTCGGGATCCGCCGGAATGAATGTGCCGCTGTGGGATGGCGGTGCGTTCGTGACGAGCTTCAATCATTCGTTTCGCGCCCCTGCGCTGGAGGAGATCTACGCAAACGGACCGCATGTGGGGAATCTGACCTACGAAATCGGGAATCCGAACATGAAGGCGGAGCGGGGGAACGGCTTCGATGCTTCGCTCCGGCACGTGTCGAGCCGGTTCCGCGCCGATGCGAACTTCTTCTACTACCGGATGAACCGCTTCGTGTTTCTAGCTCCCACCGGCGAAATCGAAGACGGCTTGATCGAGGCGAAGTACTCGCAATCGGACGCGCGTTACACCGGCTTCGAGGGCCGGGTGCAAGCGGGAGTTCACCGCAATATCTGGCTGCAACTAGGTGTGGACGCGGTGGACGCGCAGTTGACGATGGGGAACATCTCCCTCCCCCGAATCCCGCCAGTGCGCGGGCGGGCGGGCGTCGACTTCCGATGGAAGGGGTTGAGCCTGCATCCTGAGCTAGTCGCGGCGCGGAGGCAGGAGAACATCTTCTCCACCGAGACCGAGACGGCTGGGTACGGTACGGCAAACATGCGCGCGTCCTATACCTGGACCCGGCAACATACGCTGCACCTGCTGAGCGTGAACTGGTTCAACGCGAACAACGCCTACTACCGGAATCACCTGTCGTTCATCAAGGACTCGGCGGCGGAGATGGGCCGGGGCGTGGCCGTGAGCTACACGCTGCGGTTTTACTAGTCTTTGAGCAGGTGCGCCGGCACGTAGGAGAGGAAGTTCGCGATCGTCCTCTTCAGCGCCTCTTGCGAAACAGCCGCCGCCAGTTTCGCGGCTTTCGCGCTCTTGCGGACGGGCCTGACGGCGGGTTTGGGCTTGCCCGAAGACCTGGTTGCCATATCACTTCAATCGTAGCCGATTGATAATCGGCGCAGCATAGCGGCCGTCGACCAGCGCCGTTACAGCGTCCCGGGTTTCTAAGACGCTCATCTTAACATCCCGCTCGGCACGGATGCCGATTTCGGTGGACTGCGTTAACCAGGTCTCGAGCACTTTCAGGCACTCTTCGGCGCGTCCGCCGACATCCTCGGCGAAGCCCTTGAACCAATAGGCATAGAAAAACCAGCAGGCCGACTGGGTGAGAGGCACGCCTTCCATGGCGCGGAGCGCCGGCTCCAACTCGCGGCAGAAGGTGAGGAATCGCAGCATTCCCAGGGCCGCGCTTTCCCGGCGCGTGCAAAGTTCGGGAGGCTTCGCGAAGCCCGATAATGCGGCCTTGGAATCGGTGAGGCTATCGAGAAATACCTGGATGTTCAGATCGCCGTATGAGAAGCCGTCCAGGAGGTTGTTGAAGGTCGCAAGGTGTGGATCGCGCTCGAAGCGGCTGGAGAATCGAACGAGCCACTGGAAACCACCCCAGGCGTCTTCGGAGGTCTCTCGAGGTAATTTAACTTGTCCGGCGACGTGCAGCCGGAGCAACGATGGCAGAAGGACCGGATACCTCTCCTCATAGTATTTCCGAACCGGTTCACGGCCCAGCAACTCAAGGATCTGCTTGGACTCCGCGGCGCCGAGCGACTCGGGAAAGTAGCCGGAGAATAGAGCGACGGCAATTAAGGAATGTGCCTGCAACGCTTTGTCGAATACGTCGCGCCTTTCGATCTCGACCATGCCGTCCACCGTGGATTTGGAATGGTGGCGCAAGAGTTCGTCCAGAGCGGAGTCATCGAGTTCCCGGCATAGGCGCAGCGCGCCCTGCACTTCGGTTCGGCCCTGCATCATCGGCCAGAAAAACTCCCAATGCTCCCGGGGGCGAGGGTCCGGCTTGCTCATTTGAGCATCTCCTGCAGAAAACCAACCGCCTTGTGAACGCGGGACGAAGGTTTGCAGACGGAGACATGGTCCGTATCGCGCAATGCGTCGGGACAGGGATCGCCGGGGAACGGAAGGTTGCTGACGACGATCTCGCGCTCGGCGACGATCACGCGATGGGCCCGCAGGCAGAGTTCGTTGGGCGACGCCCGGCGCACGCGTTCGGCCAGTTCGGTGAGAATCCGGGATTCGGGATCGAGCTCCTTCACCAGCGGCACCTTGGCCTTCACCGCTTCGACGAAAAGCGGCACCCATGGGACATTTGAGAACGCGGCGGAGGCGACGGCGCCCAGGTCGCTGCCGGAATGGGCGGGCGCGAACAGCAGCATTTTCACGTTTTCGCGCCACTCCTTTTTCTCTTCGACGGCGCGCAGCAACGCCCAACGGCAGACGACCGC
>VFZO01000295.1 GCA_016871155.1 Acidobacteriota bacterium
CGTCCTGAAAGAAAAAGTCCTGCTCCCATCCGCGGCCCGCCTGGAACTGCGGAGCGGTCTGCGTGAAGCGAAGCGGCAGGCCGAGCAGGAAATCACCCGAAGCCACGCTGGTGAAGTTGTTTCCGAAGTTGAAATTGCCGCCCGCGCCCGCGCCGAGAGGAAGGTCGAAGCCGATGCGGCGCAGGTCGAACCCCATTCGCATCTGATGGCGGCCCTTGATCCAACTGAGAGTGTCGCCGAATTCGCGAAGCTGGCGGTCTTCGGCTGCCGGGCGCCTGCCGGAAATCGAGAAGTCCTGCGTGCTGAGGACCATGAACTTCTGGCCATTCACCTCGGGAACGAAGATCTTGACGCCGAGTTGGTCATAAGACAATCCCGAGAGTTGCCCGGAATTCTCCGTTACCCGGCTCCACGTGAACCGGAAGGTATTCGTCATGGTGGGGCTCGCCACGTGCGTGTCTTCGAGCGTGATGTTGCGCGTCGGGAAACCGATGAAATTGAGAAACTGCGGAAGTCCACCGATGTTGATTTCGTCGTTCTCATGCCAGAAGAACCGCGCGGTGAGCCGGTTCCTGGCGGTAAGCGAATGATCGAGCCGGCCGAGATACTGATCGAGGTCGCGCTCCTGCGGGAAGTTGAAGCGAAAGACGCCGCCCGCTCCATCCGGACTGCGCGGCAGCAGTTCGTCGATGATTCGCCGCGCCACGGGGTCGACGCGGTTTGCGGGAATACGGCCATTGGGGAACTGCGCGCGGGTGGTGGGATCGGTGGGAACGCGCGGAGACCGGCTGAAGTCGCCTTGCCGCTCCAAGTCGCTCATCAGGTAGTTGATGGTGCGGGTGGAGTGGAATCGCTGCGGCGTGCTCTGGAAGGAGAAGAAGAAAAACGTGCGGTCTTTGCCGTTGTAGACCTTCGGGAGCCATAGCGGTCCGCCGGCCGCGACGCCGTATTGGTTCTGGCGCAGGATCTCACGCGTGGGCGAGAAGAAGCGTCGCGCGTTGAGTTTGTCGTTGCGGAGGAACTCCCATGCCGAGCCGTGCAGCGCGTTGGTGCCGGACTTGGTGACGACGTTGATCTGGCCTCCGGCGCCGCGGCCGTATTCGGCGCTCATCGCAAACGAGACCACGCTGAACTCCTGCACGGCGTCGGGATGTGGCATCGCGTGCGCCGTGTTCGTGAAAGCATCGACGGCGTTGCCGCCGTCCATCGTATAGTTGCTCATGGTTCCGCGCGTGCCGTTGACCGAGAAGCCCGCGTTTTCCGCGCCGTTTTCGCCGGTGTTGCCGGTGACACCCGGGAGTAGGCGCTGGAGATCGAGCAGGTTGCGCCCGTTGAGCGGGAGTTGTTTGATGCGCTCCGAGTCGACGAGCGTCGAAAGCGTGGCGGTGGTGCTTTCGACCAGCACCGCCTGGCCCGTGACCTCGACAGTTTGGTTCGGCGAGCCGATCTCGAGCACGGGGTCGACACGGGAACGCTCGTCGGCCCGTACCGTGATTCCCGACTGCACCGCCTTCTTGAAGCCCTGGACTTCCACTTCGACACGATACTCGCCGACACCGACGGGTGTGAAGGTGTACTCGCCATCGTCGCGCGACAGGACAGTACGAGAGAGTCCCGTTGCGACGTTGGTGAGCGTCAGTTTGGCGCCGGCGACCACCGCGCCCGAAGCGTCGCGGATCACGCCATGAACCGCGCCGCTGCCTTGCGCGCTGGACTGTTGCGCGCCCAGGGTCAACATCAACGAAACAGCCATTGCGAACAGTGCATTTCTCATATCCCAGTTTCCTTTCCCGTTGCCAGTGAATGGGCACGAAGGTGGCTGGCGGCGAACGCCTTCCACCATGCGTTTAAAGTGTTCTGCCAGCCGCCCCCGGTTGGCTTACCGAAGATATGCCGGACATGCGCCCGGAACGTTGCGCCGGCGGCGAGTGTGAGGCCGGGAGGCGCGAGAATGTAGTCCTGCGCGTAGCCGCGGCCGCCCATGGCAAGCGCCGAAGTAAGGCGCTCCTCCGTCATCTGCACGTGGTGCAATCCACGCGGGCCGGCGATCGAAACGGATACCGGCTTTCGCCAGAACGCTCTGACCCTGCCGCCACCGCGCGCGCAGTGGGGAACACGGCCCAGCCGCGCGCAGACAGAATCGCGTGCCGTGACGTAAAAGTCCAGGTGTCTTCCGCCGCCATCCGAGAAATTGGCCAATTCGCCGGATTCCGACCAGTAGAAGTGACCCTTTCCATCGTTCCAGGCGAGATAGCTGGCAAAGAACTGTCCGTACTCCTTGAGCGCCGCACCAGTACGATTGCGAATCGTGATCACGCAGTCACAGTAGATGTCGCCGCGGGGATCGAGGTCGGGAAAGAGCCAGTCCTGCCTTGTTTCGACACCGTCGCTTTCGTACCGCGTCCATACGAGCACTCCCCACTGGCGCTGTTCGGCTCCGCCGGCAGCCGGCACGAGCCTTGTGTACTCGTCGTTCTCCGGACCGAACGGCCGGGAGAATCCCTTCCACCATTGTCATTCGCGCGTGTCCCACTCGTATGCATTCGGAACCGAGCCGAGCGCCGCGGCCCGGATTGCGATCGGTCCGAGGCGGCCCTCGTTCGAGTCCCTGGGAGCGCGCGCCGTGAACGGGAGATCGACTTCGTCGGCCTCGCTACCATCCCGCGCCCGCCACGAGATCACGGCCATGTCGCGGCCTTGGTTATCCTTGACGACGCGACATGTGGTTCGCGCACTCTCCGCTTCGAGCGTGGGCAGCATCGCCATGCCACTCAGCGCACCGGCAAAAGTGCGACGGCGCATTCCGGAATCTCCTTTCGTTACGCCGCCTGCGCGCGGAACGAGTACAGGCGCGAGTCTTTCAACAGGAACACGAGCCGGATTCGCTTTCCAGCCAAGTCACGAAGCGAACGGTCATTCGCCCAGCGTATCGGCCGATCTTCTTCCGACCAAGGGAACGGTTGCACGCGGTTGAATTTCGCCCGCTGGTCACCCGCGAAACCGGGAATCGGGCTGCCGCCCTCATCCTGCACCTCCACTTCAATGGAACCGCCGCCGCCGTTGTAGAAGCCCTGCTGATAGCGGGTATGGTTGCAGTTGAGGACGAGGTCGCCGCCGGGCCATGTCATCGGCTTCGTGATCAACTGGCCCTCTTTGTAGTCGGCGCGGATCGCGGCGAACCGGTCCACCGGCAGCACCGCCATGCCTACCGCGCCGTACGTCTGCCCGAGTTCCTGGCCGTGGGCGCGGCTCCGTCCGCCGAAGTAGAAGCGCAGCATGTTGCCTACGCGAATCGGCGCGGTGTTTACCGTGCTGTTCCAGCGCTCGTTCCACGGATACTTTGGCGCAATCAGCGCCTTGCGAACCACGGGCCGGTGCCACGACAGACCATCGTGACTCCATGCAGGTTGAATCTCGAAGACATCCGGATTTCCCATCCAGCGTTCGACGAGTCCGAGGTATATGTCGCTATAGGGAAATCCAGTGAATCCGTAGAGTTCGACGTTGGGATCATCCTGTAGATCGGGGCGAATGACCGGTTCCGGCTCGCTCCAGCGCAGGAAGTCGTCGCTCTCGCTGCGCCAGATGCTGCGGGCGCGATGGCGCTGAAGCATGAACTTATGACGAAGGTAGGCAACGAACTTGCCGCGCCGGTCGCGCGTGCCCATGAGATTGGTCTGATCGCCGGCGGTGGTGAGGACCGGCTCGGGATGCATGTTCCACCCCAGGCCGTCTTTGCTGAAGCCGACGTAGGTCCCGGTGGGTTTGCCGCCGCCCGCGGCATAGAACATGAACTTGAAAGGATGTTTCGCATCTCCGGGGTCGTGACAGATGGTGCAGGCAGTAAACGACTGGTCACCCGGAGGCATCCACAATATGTTGTTCGCCTTGCTGCCGCTGTGTTCGTAGAGCCCCAGCTTCGGCCGCTCCCATCGCATCCCGTCATTGCTGACCGCCATGCACAACCGCATCGGGTCCGGGCGGTTGTAGGTCATGTAGTAGAGACGCCACTCCTTGCCCACCCGATAGACAGAGCCACCCGAGATCACGATCTGGTGTCCTTCCCACGGCGTTTCGGGTTTCAGCATCGGCTCGGGGAAGATCTCGGCCGGTTCCCACGAGCGCTCGAGCCGATAGGTTTCCTCGACCCAGGTGTCGTCGAGGAAGAGCTGGCTCATGCGCAGATCCTTGCGAGAGGTGTCCGCGGCAAAAGCATTGCCCTGAGTCGCCGCCGAGGAGCCGGCCGCTGTAAACGCGGATGCTCCGGCTGCTAAGAGAAAGGTCCGCCTGGTAGCGGCGAATCCAGGGTCAACGTCAGGAGAGACTATCGCAAGAGCATTGCGAAAGTCAAGAGGGCGTGCCCCGCGTGTGCACACGCCACGAACGGGGCTGGCCGCCTGCGGGAGCTCTCGAGGGCGGGGCCATGCGCTCTTTGCCGGCGAGGCCGTCGAGGATGTGCAGTGCGGACTCAGTGTACCTTCCCTTTGCGCGGGACGCTGCTGTTGGGGCGGTGTTAAAAAATGAACCGCCCTGTCACAACGATACTTCGTTGACCGGCCGCTTCGGTGGCGCGCCGCACGAACGAACTCCCGCCCAGCAGAGCACCGGCCGGGCTGTTGATGATGCCGGTCGGGATGCCGTAGGCGGGATGGTTGAACGCGTTGTAGAAGTTGGCGCCCAACCGGACCTTGGCGCCTTCCCAGCCCGCGATGCCGAATTCCTTTTGGGGCGAGATGCTGAAGATCCACTGGCCCGGCCCAATCAGGGAATTGAGCCGGGCGTTGCCCAGCGTGCCGGGGGCGGGGATCTTGAAGCAACTCTGGTTGAAGTAGGGCGCTCGGGTATCGAGCCGTTTCATAATGTAGGGATCGCATCCGGAGACCACGTCGGCGCGCCCGGCAAACTGTGCGATGTTGCCCGGATCAGCCCCTGTGTATCGGGGCGTGAAAAAGTTGCCCGAGTGCCAGTTGAAGTACCCGGTGGCGCTCCAGCCTCCCACCACTGCGTTCAGCAGCGAGCCGGCCGCGCCGAAGCGGCTCTTCAGGTCGGCGGCGAAGCGCTTTCCATGCCCGAACGGCAGTTCGTAGGCGTAGTTGGCGAGGAAGTCGTGGTCGGGCCAGATGGTGCTGCGAGCGCGGTCGCGGCCGCGGTTGTAGGCATAGTCGAGTGTCTGAAATGCACCCGATTCGCGCTGACCGCCGACGTAGCCGCCTCCGCCGAGGTCGTTCCAGGAGCGCTGCTCGGTGTAGCCCACTTCGAAGTACAGGCCCGCCCGCATGGGATGGCGAAACACGATCTGGAAGGCCTTGTACGAATCGTTGGCGCCCACTTCCTGACGCGTGATGCTTTGAAACGCGGGGTAGGGCCGCCGGCTCTGCGCGAAGGCGGTCGAACTGATCAGCGGCGTATTGGCGTCCAACGCGTAGCCCATCTGGCGGCTGGCGTTGCCGAGGTAGGAGACGCGGAGTCCGAAGTACCGCTTGACCTCCTGCTCGACCGAGATGTTCCAGGTCTGGGTGTATTCGGGCCGGAAATTGCGAATCACGCTGGCGCCCGTGGCCGCCGACGCCGGCCTGCCGACGCCAGGGAATGCGTTCGGCCACGAGTATTGCGGCACACCTCCCTGCAGGCTGTTCACGAACGCCTCAGTCACGCCGAACGGGCCGCCGGTCTGCAATCCGGAAAAGCGCAGGGCGCCATTGTAGACGCCATACCCGCCGCGGACCACCAGCCGCGCATTGCCCGTGGGCCGGTAGGCGAAACCGAAACGCGGCAGAATGCGGCCGTTGGATTCGCGCAGCTTGTCCGGATAGTTGAGGTCCTTGGCAAGCACGATGGGAATCAGGTCTGTGCGGAAAGCGGGACTGACGCTGCTCAGCGCCTTCTGATCCGGTACGACGATCTTGCCGCTGGCCAGGTCGAAGTTGAAGTACAGGCCGTTCTTGTCGTAAGGCGCCGTGAAGTGATCCCACCGCACGCCGAATGAGAGACTGAGTTTGGAGTTCACCCGGAAGTCGTCCTGAATGAAGGCTCCGTATTCCCAGATACGGCGGGCCTCGGTCACGCGCGGCAAGCTGCGCGAGAAGTTACCCGGCAGGCCCAGCAGAAAGTCGGCGAACGGCTCGCCCGAAAAGCGGCCGTCAAAAAGGAAGTCGCCAAAGCCCGGGTTGACGATCGTGTCGAACAGTGCCTTGATTCCCGAAACGCCGCCCTTCAGTGTGTGTTTGCCAACGATGTACGTCAGATTCTCGGTGAACTGATAGCGCGTATCCCAACGGGCCGCGTCCTGATACGAGGCGGCCGCGCTGCCGCCGCGGATCAGCCAGTTCTGAATGCGGATGACAGGCCAGCCACCGAAGCCTGTCGGCGTTACACCGCCGATTCCCCAACGCCTCAAAACATCGGCTCCGAACACGGCTTGACCGCCTCTCATGTCGCGGACCGCCAACCGCTTGTCGATGTCGCGCAGGGCGCTGAGCCGAAGCTGGTTGATCAACCGTGGACTGAACGTGTGGGTGTGGCCAGCCGACCACCGCTTCTGGGGAATATCCACGGCTTGCGCCTGCCCCGGCGGATAGCGTTGGCCTCCTGTCCGTGTCTGGTATTGGTAGGAAAACGTGACCACATCGTTGTTGCCGAAGTTCTGATCGAACTTGAATACCTTGCGCTGCTCGGCGCTGAAATTGCCTTGGAGTACGGTGGCGTTGTTGACGAACGCGTCCGGATTTCCGGTGTACGTGTAGGCGGAGTAGAAGTCCTCGACGATGTTCCGCGCCACGGGGCTGATTCGATTGGCCGGAATCACGCCGCCCGGGAAAACCGCGCCGGTCAGCGGGTCGCGCGGCTGAACCGAAAACCGCGAGAAGTCTCCCGAGCGAATACGTGCCGTGGGAATGCTGTCCTGGCCGGGACCCTCAACCGAGGTTCCGCGCGGCTGGTGCCAGTCGAAGAAGAAAAACGTCCTGTTGCGGCCATCGTACAGCTTGGGAAGATACACCGGACCACCCAGGCTGATTTCATGACGCCAACGGGGAAGCCCCGTCTTGCGCTTGCCGTCCCGAGTGAACCCTCCATTCCCGGTGGCCCCGGCCGGAGACACATTCGCGTTCAGCCAATTGTGCGCCAGGCTGGCTGCGTATTCGCCATGCAGAGCGTTGGTGCCGCTCTTGAAAGTCGTGTTCACGTTGCTCGCCCGGGCATACTCGGCCGGGGGCGCGCCGGTGACCACCGAGACTTCCTGGATCGAGTTCGGGTTCAGGAACATCGCCACCGACTGCTGCCCGCCCTCCACCTGCAACTCGTGCTGGCTGCCCGCCACGCCGCCCCAGAGGAAGAGCCCGTTCGCTCCTCCGGCCGAACCGACTGACCACATCGCCGGATCGAGCACCCACCCGGAGCGGCTGAAGTCGGAGATCGGCTTGTCGTAGAGCAAGCGCGGCAGTCCGTGATTGATCGTCGGTCCTTCGGTCTGCACGACCGGAGGCGCTTCGGTGACGGTAACCGCTTCGGTCACCTGACCCACTTCGAGCGTCACGTCGACGCGCTTGACGGCCACGGGCTGCACCTGGACACCAGCCACGGCCGCCTTCTTGAATCCTGCCTTCTCCACTTCAACACGGTAGGAGCCGACGAAGAAACCGATGGCGCGGAAATCTCCCTGTTCGTCAGACTCCAACTCGCGGACGGCGCCGGTGCCTTCGTTCACGATCCGCACTTTCGCCTTCGGCACTGCCGCGCCTTGCGCGTCGCGGATGGCGCCGACCAGATCTCCCTGAACGGTCTGTGCGTGCGCCGCGCCCAGGAGGAGAAACAAACCGATCCCAAGCCCGGCGGTACACTCTTTCCGATTCATAGCCCAAT
>VFZO01000296.1 GCA_016871155.1 Acidobacteriota bacterium
CACAACGGAACGGGACACCAGGACCGGATGTCCGTGCACGCTGGCGAACTCCGGCTGGACAATTGGCGCGGCCGGGGCAGCGACTACGCTCGCAATCGTCGCCTCGCGAACGTGCGCGTAGTCGACGGGACTGAACAGCACGCTCTCCCCGGCTACAGCCGCCAGGCCGGTTTGCAAAGAGCTCAACTGTCCGCGCCCGGCGTCCGGGTTGAAGACCGTCCGGGCGCCGCGCACCGGAATCCGGTTCTCTTGTTCGGGACGCAAAACTACTACGACCTCGCCGCAGACGTCGCCGAACGTTCGGATCATCCGGTCCAGGTAGGTTTCGCCATCCCACACGAGAAGCGCTTTGGGAAATCCCATTCGCCGGGACAAGCCCGCGGCCAGAATCACTCCGGACCGCTTCACTTCACAAGCGCCCGCGACGCCTCGTTCTGAAAAATGGACTTGCAGTGCTCGCGCCAATTCCCTTCCGGATTCCGGCGCACCGCGATCATCTCGGCTACCACCGACACGGCAATCTCTTCGGGCGTGATCGCACCCAGCTCAAATCCCATCGGGGCATAAATGCGCTCAAACGCAGCCCGGCCGATACCCTCTTTTTCCAACTCCTTAATGACACCGATCACTTTGCGCTTACTGCCGATCATCGCGATGTAGCGCGCCGGCGTCTCCACGGCCCAGCGAAGCACTCGCATATCGTCCCGGTGCCCGCGCGTGACGATGATCAGATAGCTTGTATCGCGAATCTCCAGGGTTGGAAAGAGGTTCTCATACTCGACGGCGTGCACGTGCTCGGCTTCCGGAAACCGCTCGGCGTTGGCGTACATTTCCCGGTTGTCGATAACGTTCACCGAAAAACCGGCCAGCGTTGCCACCTTGCAAAGGCTTTTGGAGATATGCCCCGCACCAAATATGTACGCCATCGGTTGCGGAACGATCGCTTCCACGAAAACCTCCAGTTGGCCGCCGCAGATCAGCCCGTTGTCATAAGCCGCATCCTGGCCCAGCGAAAATTTCATTTGGCGGGGCCGTTCACTGGCGATCACCTCGCGAGCGGCGTTCCAGACCTCCGCCTCAACGCAACCGCCGCCGATGGTCCCGATCATCGAGCCGTCTTCGCGGACCAGCAGTTTTGCGCTTTCATAGCTCGGGATCGAGCCGTTGACCTGCACAATTGTCGCCAACGCGGACTTTTGGCCTAGCTTTCGCAACCGCACGATCTCATCGAACAGATCCACACGAAGATTCTAACAAACGGACTATGGAATTCTGCGGATCTCCACGCGCCGGTTTTTGGTCCGGCCTTCTTCGGTCCGATTGTCGGCCACGGGCTGTTCATGGCCCTTACCCTTCGGTTTCAGACGCCGGGCCCCAATGCCGGCGTCCACCAGGGCAATAGCCACGGACTCGGCGCGTGCCTGGGTCAGCCGAAGATCACCTTCTGGCGTGCCGGAGTCGTCCGAATGTGCCTCCAAGGCCACCACGACCGACGGCCGGGCCCGCAACATGCGAGCCAGTTCCGCAATCACCGGGTCCGACGCCGGAAGGATGTCGCTCCTTCCCGGCCCAAACCGAATATCCAGGGTCAGGGAGCCACCGCTGTCGAACGCGGAAACAAGCGAGGCGGCCTGCGGCGTGCTTTCCACCAACCGAAGGAAGTAGTACCTGCCCTTTCCATGTACCGGTGCGTGAAGTTCGGCCCAAATCTCGCCACCATTCCAGGCTGTCCGCCACACCAGGACATCAGCGTCGTTTTGAACGATAGCGGATGCAGGCAGGCGGGTTTGGTAGTGAACCCGGATCGCAGCGCCGCCTGGATGCCGGTCCGGATCGTTCAGGAAGTACTCGATTTTCGTATATCGGCCCTGCACAATCCGGATGGGACTCGTTCGAAACCCGTAGGACCCCGAGGGTTCCACGGCGTAGGTCGAAATCGCATAGCCTTCCACTCGGACGGGAAACAACGGGTGGTCGGCACTCCCTTTGACATCTTCCCGGCAAACCGCCAGAGCGGCGCCAAGGATCAGCCCGAGCAAAATACGACAAATGTACATAACTTCGAGACCAAGATTGTGTCACATTTTTGATCGCGCCGCTGAGTGCGAGCAAAATTCTACGTAAGACCCTACAGGAATCTACCTAGACTCCCGATAGAACTTTAGAACAAGGAGTTCCCCCCACATGAGCGACTTAACCCTCCCTTCTCCTCGTCCAGACACGTACGAACTTATTCTGACGAACCGCAAACTGACGACCGCCGTTCTCGGCATGGTGCTGCTCAGCGGCCTCATCGCCTGCATGAGCTATCTGGCCGGCCGAACGGTCAGCCAAATAAAGGTCGAAACCGTCACGCCGACGCAAACGGTGATCAATCCGCCACCGTTGGTTGTCGAACCTAAGTCGAAGCCCTCGCCCGCCGGCGCCGCCGTCGCGTCTCCGATGCTGGCCTCGGCCCCGCAGCCCGCTCCAGTGCCGGCCCCTCCCTCTGGCTTGTACCTGCAGGTAGGACTGGTCGACCCAGTGCGCGAAACCTATATGCAGGATCGCCTTTCACAACTTGGCTACAAATTCCGGTTGGCGCCCATGGAGTCCTCGTTGAACGCGCGAGTGCTGGTCGGCCCGATCTCCAGCCTCCCTGAAATGCAGGAACTGCAGACGCGCCTGACGGCGCACGGATATCAACACTTTCCCAGGCGCTGGTAACAGCGTTTTTTCTTCGTACATTCCATTCCGCAACTTCGCTCCAGCGCTACCCGGCGCTGGAGCATTTTTTTCGAAAGGTCCCGGCGTCAGGCTATCCTGAAGGATTACACGCATGGGTACAATCCTCGAATCGCTCCCAATCGGCAAGAACGTCGGCATCGCATTCTCCGGCGGGCTCGACACCTCGGCCGCCATCTATTGGATGCGCCAAAAAGGCGCCATTCCGTACTGCTACACGGCCAACCTGGGCCAGCCCGACGAACCGGACTACGACGCCATCCCGCGCCGGGCGCTGGAATGCGGCGCCGAAGTGGCTCGTCTGATCGACTGCCGCAAGCAACTCGTGCGCGAGGGCTACGCCGTTCTGCAGTGCGGAGCTTTCCACATAACAACCGGCGGCCTGCCGTATTTCAACACCACGCCCATCGGGCGTGCCGTCACCGGCACCCTCCTCGTGCAGGCGATGAAGCAAGACGGGGTCGATATCTGGGGCGACGGCTCCACGTATAAGGGAAACGACATCGAGCGCTTTTATCGCTACGGCCTCATGGTTAACCCGTCACTCCAGGTATACAAGCCCTGGCTCGATCAGACGTTCAACGAAGAGCTGGGCGGCCGGAAGGAGATGTCCGAACTGCTCGACAAAGCCGGGCTCGCCTACAAGATGCCGAAGGAGAAGGCCTACTCAACCGACTCGAATATCTGGGGCGCCACGCACGAGGCTAAAGACCTGGAATTCCTCAACAAAGGTGTCCGCATTGTCGAACCCATCATGGGCGCAGCCTTCTGGAAGCTTGAAGTCGAGGTAAAGCCCGAAGAGGTCACCGTGACATACGAGGAGGGCACGCCGGTCGCTCTCAATGGCAAGCATTTTGACAACCCGGTCGATCTGGTGCTCGAAGCGAACGCCATCGGCGGCCGGCATGGCCTGGGCATGTCGGACCAGATTGAGAACCGGATCATCGAAGCGAAGAGCCGTGGCATTTACGAAGCGCCCGGCATGGCGCTTCTTTTTATCGCCTACGAGCGGCTGGTGACTGGCATTCACAACGAGGGCACCATCGAACAGTACCGGGATATGGGCCGCCGGCTAGGAAGACTCCTCTACGAAGGCCGCTGGTTCGATCCGCAGTCGATGATGATCCGCGAAACGCTGCAGCGCTGGGTGGCCCGCGCCGTCACAGGCGAGGTCTCGCTCGAGTTGCGCCGGGGCAACGACTATTCGGTCCTCGACACTAAGAGTCCGAACCTCACCTATCATCCGGAACGGTTAACGATGGAAAAGGGCGAAGGCGCGTTCACGCCGCAGGATAGAATTGGCCAGCTCACCATGCGAAATCTCGATATTTCGGACTCCCGCGAGAAGCTGATTGTCTACGCCAACTCCGGCTTGCTGGGACCCTCGGGCACGGCCATGCCGCTGCTGGAAGAGTAGCCCCCGCACCCGTGCCGGAACGGGTATAAAATTTCATCAACATGTTCCGGTGCGTGATCCCTTTGGCACTGCTGGCGCTTGCCGCGCCGGCCGATTCCAACTTCGACCTCGTTAAACGCCGTAACGCCCACTGGGCCTGGCAGCCCGTGCGCCCGGCTCCGTTGCGGATCGACGCCATGCTCTACGCTCGCATGGCGAAGGCAGGCCTGACTCCCGCCCCTCGGGCCAGCGACGCCGTTCTGCACCGCCGCCTCGCGTTCGATCTCACTGGCCTGCCGCCGGATCCGCACGCGCCCTCCGATTTCACCGCACGCGTCGATTACTATCTGGCTAAACCGCAGTTCGGAGAGCGTTGGGCACGCCATTGGATGGACCTGGTCCGCTACTCCGAATCGCACGGATCCGAAGGCGATCCCGACGTTCCAGAGGCATGGCGCTATCGCGACTATCTAATTCGCGCGTTGAATGACGACGTGTCCTACCATCAGCTACTCCGCGAGCACATCGCCGGAGACCTCCTCGCGAATCCGCGCATCGACAAGAGCACCCAAACCAACGAATCAGTTCTCGGCACCGCGCACTACCGCTTCGTCGAACACGGGTTCCAGCCGGTGGATCCCTGGGAAGACCGCATTAAGTGGGTCGACAATCAAGTGGACGTTTTCGCCAAGGCCTTCCAGGGCTTGACGGTCTCCTGCGCCCGCTGTCACGACCACAAGTTCGACGCCATCAGTCAGAAAGACTACTACGCCTTGTTCGGGATCTTCGCCAACATGCGGCCGACCCAGCGTGCGATCGATTCCGCCGATCATCTGAACCGGAACAAAGCCGAACTAAGCGCCCTGAAGGAAAAAATGAAGAGCGCCGCAGCCGGGCAGTTCCGCCAGCAGGCGGCGAAAATCGACTGGGCCGCGGCGAAAGTGCCGGACACAGTTACAGTCGACTCGCCCGACTTCCGCGGTTGGATCGGACACGGCGAGGCAATTATTGCCAATGCCGGAGCGTTCCGCGCCGGGGTGCCGGCGATTGAGCCCAGAGGCGTCTACTCCAACCTGCTTTCCTCGAAACATCCGGCTGTCATCACATCGCCCCGATTCAAGATCGAAACGGACTATGTCAGCGTGAAACTCGCGGGCGGCAACTTTGCTTCGGCACAAATCATCGTCGAAAACTACGCCGTGCCCCGGGGCGGCATCTACGCGTTGCGCGCAATTCCGAACGAGAACGACGCGAAGTGGATGACTATCAAAACGGAGTTTTGGAAAGGCTTCAGCGCCTACATCGAGGTCTCCACCAAGGACGACGTCACGCACTTTCTCGTCGATGGCCCCGCGGCGAAAACGGGTAAACCGGAAAACAACGGCCGCTCCTGGTTCGCGCTGCGCGCAGTGGCCCATCACAACGAGAAGCAGCCTCCGGCCAGCACGAGCAGACCCACTCTAAAGACTACGGCCTACACGCTGGAGGCGATCGACGCCTGGGTCGCGAACACGATGCTCGACGAGCAGGCGGCCTGGCTCACCGTACTTCTGCAAGCGGGCCTGCTGAAAGCGGATCTGCCGGATCTGCTGGCGGACTACAACCGCCTGGAAATGGAAATCCCGGTCGCACGGCGCGCGCCCAGCGTATTGGAGGAGGGCGGCCCCCCGCAGCCGCTGCTGATTCGAGGGAACCACAAGCAGCCCGGCGAACCGGTTCCGCAACGATTTCTACACGCGCTAAACTCATCCGATTACCGGGACACACGCTCCGCCCGGCTCCGGCTAGCCGATGAAATGCTCCATCCGGACAATCCTCTCACCGCGCGTGTGGGCGTCAATAGGCTGTGGGCCAAGATCTTCGGGAAAGGAATTGTCGCCACGCCGGACAACTTTGGGCTGCTGGGCGAACGCCCGTCGCACCCGGAGCTGCTGGATGCGCTCGCGGCCGCTTTCAGCAAGGACGGAGGCTCAATCAAGCGGACGCTCCGGACTCTGCTGTTGAGCGATGCGTACCAGAGATCCTCCACCGCCAGCGCGGACGCGCAAAGCAAGGACCCAGGCAACCGGCTTCTGTCTCACATGCCCGTGAAGCGAATGGAGGCTGAGGCGATTCGGGATACGATTCTCAGCGTCTCCGGGCTTCTCCGCGCCGACATGTACGGGCCAAGTGTCGACGTCTTCTACGCGCACGATACCGGTTCGACGAAGGGCGACCGGCCCAAAGGCCCGCTCGACGGCAACGGCCGCCGCAGCATATATCTGGAAGTCCGGCGCAATGCTACGAATCCGTTTCTGGAGGTCTTCGATTTTCCGGTTCCCTCCTCCACGCGCGGGGAGCGCGATGTGACCAATGTGCCCGCGCAATCGCTCGCTTTGCTGAACAACCCATTCGTGATTCAGCAGTGCGAACAGTGGGGCGCGAACCTCGTGAAATTGCCGCCTGCGCAGCGCGCGGCCAAGGTCTTTGTGCAGGCGCTTTGGCGTGAGCCTGGCAAGCAGGAGTTGGCAGGCATCGAAGAGTTGGCCGCTTCGCTGGCCGTCGAGCACAAGACCTCCGTCGACGATGCAAGGGTTTGGCGCGATGTCGCGCAGTCCGTCCTCAACCTGAAAGAGTTTCTCTACATTCAATGACACGCCGCGACTTTCTTGCCCGCAAATCCACCGGCTTTGGCATGCTGGCGCTTCAGGGACTGCTGGAGGCAAAGACGCACCACCCGCCCAAGGCCGATGCGGTAATCTTCGCTTTCATGTCGGGTGGCGTCTCGCACATCGACTCCTTCGACCCCAAACCCCGCCTGACCGCCGAGGCGGGCAAGCCGATGCCCTTCCCAATCGAGCGCACGATGTTCAACCAGAACGGCAACATCATGCCTTCCCCGTGGGAGTTCAAGAACTACGGCAAGAGCGGCATTCCGGTCAGTTCGCTATTCCCGCATATGGGTGAAATCGTAGACGACATCTGCGTTGTCCGCTCCATGGTCGTGAAGTTCATGGAGCACGCGCAGGCGAACTTCTACTACCATTCCGGCCAGCCTTTCACGGGTTTCCCGAGCATGGGCGCCTGGACAACCTATGGTTTGGGGAGCGTTTCGCAAAACCTGCCGGGCTTCGTCGTCCTGGGCAGCGGTGAAATTCCTCTCGGCGGCATCAACGTCTTCGGTTCCGGGTTCCTGCCCGCGGTGCATCAGGCCTCCTTCCTGCGTCCGGAGCGCAAGGAACCGCTTCAGGACATAACACCGAAGGAACCGGATGCACTGCAACAGAAGCGCCTGCGCTTCATCCAAAAAATGGACCGGGGATTCGCCGCCGAAACCAGTCATCATCCACAGGTGGAAGCGGCGATCAAGAACTACGAGACCGCCTATCGCATGCAGGCCGCCGTTCCCGAACTAACCGATATCAGCGGCGAAAGCGAAGCGACTAAGAAGCTCTACGGTATCGACGATCCGAATCCGCAAAAAGCCGCCTACGCCCGGCAATGCCTGGTGGCGCGCCGTCTGGTGGAGCGCGGCGTTCGCTTCGTGGAGCTGTCCATGGTGCCTGGCGAGGGGACCGGCGGGGGCGGCAACTGCTGGGATCAACACGGCAAGTTGCGCGAGAATCACGCGAAAAACGCCTATGTGTGCGACCAGCCGATCAAGGCGCTGGTCCAGGACTTGAAGGCGCGCGGCATGCTGGACCGGACCCTGGTGCTGTGGAGCGGCGAGTTCG
>VFZO01000297.1 GCA_016871155.1 Acidobacteriota bacterium
CTGGAACTCGTCAAGCTGGAAGCCGAGGAGTTCGTCGCGGGTTCCTTTCTGGAGGGCGCGCCCGTCATCGCCGTTAGCGCCCGGACCGGCCAGGGTCTTACCGGTCTGAAGGACGCGCTCCGCGCCATCGCCGTGTCCACACCGTCGCGATCCTCCAGGCAGCCGGTGCGCCTGCCCATCGACCGCTCCTTCGCCATGAAAGGCTTTGGCACCGTAGTCACCGGGACGCTGACCTCCGGCGCCGTGCAGCCGGAGCAGGAGGTGGAACTTCACCCGCTGGGCCGCAAACTGCGAGTTCGCGGCGTGCAGGTGCATGGCAAGCCGGCCAAACTGGCGCGGGCCGGCCAACGCACCGCCGTCAACGTCAGCGGGATCGAACACACGGAGATCGCCCGAGGGATGCAACTGGCCGCGCCGGATGTGCTCCGTCCGGTTCAGGTGTTGGATTGCCGCCTCTCGCTGCTCGATGGCGTGAAGCCCTTGCACACGCGAACGCCCATCCACTTCCACGCCGCCACGGCCGAGGTCACCGGCTCGGTGCGCCCCCTCGGCGGCGGTTTCGTGCGCGTACGCCTGAAGGAGCCGCTGCTGCTGCTGCCTGGCGATCGCTTCATCCTTCGCAAGTTTTCCCCTGTCGTGACGATCGGCGGCGGCGAGATCATTGAAATCGATCCGCCGCGAAAAACGCGCGTGGCCGCGCTGGCCCCGCTGGAAATCGCGGACCGCGCGGCGTTGTTGGTCCGCGACGCGGCTGCCGGCCTTTCGCGCGCCGAGCTGCTGTGGCGCCTCGGAGAGCCCGTCGCGGCCGGCGTTGAGATCGGCGGATGGTGCGTCGGCCAAGCCTGGATCGACTCGGCGCTCGCCCGCATGGAATCCACGCTGGCCGCGTTTCACAAAGACAGCCCGCTGCTGCCGGGCATGCCGAGAGAAGATCTGCGCACCCGCTCAAAGATTCCGGCCGCGCTGTTTGAAGCTCTGCTGCAACGGAACCAAAAGCTCGCGGCGCAAGGCGACACCGTACGGCTGACGTCGCACAAGGTCCAACTTCGGCAAGACGAACAGGAGGCGCGCCAAAAAATCGAGTCGGCGTTTCAACTGGGCGGGTTGGCCGTGCCGGGCCAGCGCGAAGTGCTGGCCTCCTGCGGCGTCGACGGCACGCGCGCGTCGATCCTGCTGAATACGCTCCTACGCGAAAAGCGTCTGGTGCGGGTATCGGCGGAACTAGTTTTCCATTCCACCGTGATCGATCAACTCCGGGCGCTGCTGGCCGAAAAACGCGGCCAGCGCTTCGGCGTCGGCGAGTTCAAGGACTGGACTGGCTGCTCACGCAAGTACGCCATTCCGCTCCTTGAGTATCTCGACCTCCACCGCCTCACCCGCCGCGAGGGCGAGCAGCGCCTGGTTCTCTAACTGGTTACTGCGCCGGAGACGTCGTCGCCGTCAGCCGGGTCCCGATGATATCGCCGCTCACCACCATCTCCACGCGCCGGTTCTTCTGGCGGTTCGCGGCAGACGTGTTCTCGAGAATCGGCTGCGATTTCCCATAACCCCGGGCCGTGATCGCGTCGGCGTTCAGCCCTTGCGAGATGAGAAAGTCCCGCACCGTGGACGCGCGGTTGTCGCTCAGCTTTTGATTCACTTCATCGCTGCCGATCGAATCGGTGTGGCCCTCCACATCGAGGCGTAAGCCCGGATGCGCCAGTATGATCCCGGAGATCCGGGCGAGTTTTTCGCGCGTCTCCGGCCGGATATTGAACTTGCCGAATTCAAACAGCACATCGGCCATGTTGACGATTAATCCGCGCGCGGAGTCCCTGGTTTCGAGAATCAAGTTGAACTGATCCAGCAGCTGTTTCCGGAGCGCCGTCTTCTCGTCCTCGGCCTTCTTGCGAAGCCGGTCCGCCTCGGCGGCAGCTTGGTTGGCACGCGCGGCTTCGGCCATGGCGGAAGCCCGGGCGGCCTCTGCCTCGGCCTTCGCTTTCTCGGCGGCGGCGCGGGCGGCTTCGGCCTCGGCCTTCAACACGCGAGCTTCCATGGCGGCAGCCTCGGCTTCGCGTTTGGCCTGCAGGGCGAGCTTCCGTTCGGCCTCCGCCTCTGCGCGCGCCTTCTCGGCGGCGGTCCGAAGCGCGTTCTCTTGGCGGGCGCGTTCGGCGGCCTCGGCGGCGCGCTGCGCCTCGGCCTCGGCCTGCGCCTTCGCGGCGGCCTCCCGGGCAGCGGCCGCTTCGCGTTCCTGAGCTAGCCGTTCCTCGTCGCGGCGCTTGATGGTGATCACGCGGGCGTCCTCGGCCGTCTGCACCGATTCGCGGGCAATCATCGAAACCGGCTTATTGCCCGCCTTGCGGAGTTGGTAGCCCTCGGCCTGCGCCAACAGGCCCGCGGCCTTCTTAAATGTGTCGCCCGCGTATTTCTCCGCCCCGGTAGATCGAGCGATCTGCAACGCCGTCCGGGCTTCGTACAACTCGATCGGAACCTTGGGATCCACCACTGGCTTCGGCCCGGTTAGTGTGGCGTACTGGCCCCGCTGCAGAAGTTCGAATTTGGCGTCGATTTCGTCGATTTTGCCGACCGTGTCCGCTCGAACGGCGTTCTCCATGACGATGACGTCGCTCGGCTGAGTCACGGCGAAATATGGCTCAGCAGTGACAATTAAACCGAACGCCTGCAACTCCGTGGTCACGTTCAATTTCCCGTTGGGACCGTTCAGCAGGATCTCGCCCAAATTGGTGGCCCTGCCCTCCGGGGTTATGGCCCATAGAACGTAGGTCAGATACTCGGCGCCGTGGCGCTGGGCGGACTCCAGGTTCCGGAACTCCACTTCGATTTCAATGTAGCCCTGCTTGCTCTCCACCTTCGCCTCGCCTTTCGCGGCGGGCATATTGGAGGTTCCCTTGAAGTCGATCTTCGTCGCGCCGGAGCGGTGCCGGTAGTTGATCGCCTTGGCCGTCTTGGCGACGACATCGACCTTGAAAGTGACAACAGGCGGTTCCTGCGGCGGCTGCGCGGCCAGCGCCACCACGAATACTCCGGACAGCATAAGGGACTTCATCGGTTCGTACCTGCCTTCTCTTCTCCTATTGTGGACGCTCGTCGGCCCGGAAGTGTTGCGGGAGCTTCCACTACCAATATAGAGACTGAAGGCTGGCCGCTGCGGTTACAGGGGCGGCGCAGCCTGATCGTAGGTGCGAATGCGTCCGCCCGGCGCCTCTATGAGAGGCAGCGCGCCATACCGTTCCGCCTCCGCCCACCACAGTTTCTTCAACTCCTCCAGCTTGGCCGGGAATCTCGCCGCCAGGTCGACGGATTCGCTGAAGTCCTCGTTGACGTTATATAGCTCCCAGCGGTCCAGATCGAAGCTCGTTCCCGGCCTGTGAATGGCGACCGCCTTCCAGCCCTTGTGCCGGATGCTCCGGCTGCCCCACAACTCGAAGTACTGCGAGTCGCGCGGATCCGGCGCTTCCGGATCGTCGAAGGTCGCCCGGATCGACCGCCCATGGATCGGCATTTGACACACACCCCGAAAAGCCGCCGGCGGCGTGACCTTTGCGATCTCCAGCACCGTAGGCGTGATGTCGATGATGTCGATGAACTGCCGGCGTATGCCCGGCTTCCGGATCCCCGCCGGCCAGGAAACGATGCACGGCGTTTGCGTGCCGCCCGCGTACGGCCAGAGCTTGTAGAACTTGAACGGAGCGACGGACGCCATCGCCCAGGCGCGCTGATAGAGCGGTTGCGTCTTCGGCCCGCCCATGTCGTCCAGATTCGCGTCGACCTCTTCCAAACTGCTGGTGTCTCCATAGGCACGCCGGAAGTTGCCCCGGTTGCCCGCCTCCGGTGCGCCGCCATTGTCCGACATCAGGAAAATGACCGTATTGTCGAAAAGCTTGTTCTCCTTCAGCCAGGAAACCAAACGGCCGATCTGCTCATCGGTATGCTCCAGAAAACCCGCATAGGCCGCCATGAACCGGGCAAACACACGGCGCTCCCGCTCCGAAAGACCGGCCCACGCCGGGTCGCCCGGATTGCGCGCCGGCAGCCGTGTGCGGGGCGGCACGATCCCCAACTCCATCTGCCGCCGGTATCGCGCTTCGCGCAGTGCGTCCCAACCGTTTTCGTAGGTCTTGGTGTATTTGTCCACGTACGGCTTGGGAACCTGAACGGGCGTGTGCGTGGCGCCGAATGCCACATGCAGAAAGAACGGTTTCGCCCGATCCGCCGCCACATGCTCTCCCAGCATGGCGATCGACCGGTCGATGATATCGACCGAGAAGTGATACCCCGGTTTCGCAGGCTTTGGAAGGAAGTGATTGTCTTCCACCAGATTGGGCTGATACTGATCCGTCCAGCCGCCCAGGAAGCCGTACCAGCGGTCAAAGCCCTTTTGTAAGGGCCAATGCGCCCGGTCGCCGGAGGCGCGTACGTCCCGCGCCGGCGCCAGATGCCATTTGCCCGTGCCCATAGTGCTGTATCCAGCCGCCTGCAGCAGTTGCGCCACCGTGGCCGCCGCCGGTGTCACGCGTCCCCGCGAATGCGGGAATCCCTGGTCGTCGCCCGACAGTTCCTTCAATCCCACGGAATGCCCGTTGCGGCCCGTCAATAGCGCGGCCCGCGACGGGGAGCAGATCGCCTTGGCATGGAAGTTGTTGTACAGCAGCCCCGACGCGGCCAGCGCATCCATATGCGGAGTCGAGATCTCCGAACCGTAGCAATGCAAATCGGCGAAACCCGTGTCGTCAAGCAGGATGTAGAGAATGTTCGGGCTCCCGGCCGCGGCCGTGGCCGGCGTCAACGGAGCGGGCTTCGACTCCGCTGCCGTCCGCCCCGCGACTCCTCGAAACCGGATGGAGTCGGCGGGAACCGTGCAATTCGTGTCCTGGCCCAGCGCACTGCGCGCCCCTCCGGCCACCGCCGCCGCCCGAATCCAATCGCGCCGCGTGAGACTCCATTGACTGATTTTCATTCATCTTAGTTTTATCACGGTACCGAACGTCCGTCTTCCGCGATACGATAAAAGGCGCCACAACGGCCTGCTATGTGCGATCAACTTCATTTCGACGACGACCTTCGCGAGTATGAGTCTCGCGGACTTGTGACCCGGAAACAGTTCGGAGCCACGCTCGGAGCGGGCCTCGCGCTCATGCTCCCGCAAGCCGCGAATGCGGTAACGGTGTCCGAGTCGGATGTCTCCATCACCACTCCGGACGGCACGGCCGACGCCTATTTCGTCCACCCGGCGGCCGGCGCCGCTCCCGCCGTGCTGGTCTGGCCGGACATCTTTGGTTTGCGCCCGGCGTTCCGTCAAATGGGCAAACGATTGGCCGAATCGGGCTACTCCGTGCTCGTCGTGAATCCGTTCTATCGAGTGAAAAAAGCGCCGACAGCCGAAGCCGGCTCCGCCACCCCGATTCCGCAACTGATTCCGCTGGCGCAGGCGCTGAATGAAACGACCCATATGGCCGACGCCAAGGCGTTCATCGCCTGGCTCGACCGGCAGACGTCCGTGGCCAAGAATAAGAAGATCGGCACACAGGGCTACTGCATGGGTGGTTCGATCGCGTTCCGCACCGCCGCCGCGGTTCCGGACCGCGTCGGCGCGGTCGCGTCGTTCCACGGCGGCGGCCTGGCCACCGATAAGCCGAACAGCCCCCACCTGCAAGCTGTGAAGACCAAGGCACAGTTCCTGATCGCCATCGCCGCAAACGACGATAGCCGCGCGCCGAACGACAAGGTAGTGCTGAAGGAGGCTTTCGCCAAGGCCAACCTCAGCGCCGAGATTGAGGTCTACACCGATTCCGCGCACGGCTGGTGCCCGCCCGACTCCCGCGTCTACAACGAGCCCAACGCCGAGAAAGCCTGGGGCCGGCTGCTGGCGCTATACGGGAAGGCGCTGGCCTAGCCCGGAAGCGGCGTTTGCAGGCAGGCCCGCGACGGAACCGGCCGGAACATTGCAAATATTAGGTTCTCCGTTGGACACGAGCGCGATTGTCCAGGCGCTGTCGGCTGCCTAAAACCCGCAGCACCCTTCGCTAGGGCCGGATTAATGCGGCGAACTTGGCCCAGTCGAGTTCGCGCCACATCTGGGCGTGGCGGAAGCACCCTTGAGGGGGAGCCCGGAAGTCGGTCACCTTGCGCGATACCATCGTGTCTCCATTCATCGACGCGCAGCGACCGAAGCGAACGACCGTCAGCAACTGCGGGGCGCTCCGCGGAAGCGCCGGATCGAAATAGGCGGGGTTCGTGTAGACCAAGTCCTTGCAATCGGGCGCCTCCCCGGCCACCAGAATCTGTCCGCCGACATTGTAGCGGCCATCTTTTTCCGGCGACTTCTTGTACTCCAGGAAACAGGCCGGCCTGGCGGCATCGGCCGCACTCAACTTGCTCAACCGCTCGACCGCCTCCCTATGTGCATCGACCGGGTTCCAATACCACGCGCCCGTCGCATCCCGCTTCGGGCTCGCCTCCTCCACCTGTTGTTCTCGGAAATCCCATCTTGAGTTGTAACCGGGCGGCATTCCGGGCCCTTGGGGTGTTTTGAGAGAGCGGCTTCGGACGTCACCCGCCCCACGCCGCCGGCTGATACGGCCTCTTGCGGCGCTTCACGAGCGCGGCCCCAGTGCCCTTCATGGGGGCCGCGCAAGAGTACCGAGCCATGCGGATGGAACCGCGCCGAAGATGTCGTTACGCGGCGCGGCGCTCGTAACGATGATGGAGTCCGCCGACTTCCGGCATCGCAATAACCCGCCCCAATTCCGCCGACTGGACTGGGCGAGGTTCCGGTGTGTCCTTCTCCAATCCCAGGTGGGTCCGACTCCGATGATAGTAGTCCACGAAACTTTGCAGGTGACGGTACAAGCTCCCTTCGCCGAACAGGATTACGTGGTCCAGGCACTCGCGGCGGATGGTGCCGATGACCCGTTCGACATAAGCTCGCTGCCAGGGAGAACGCGGTGCCGACAGCACCTGGTTGATCCCCATGGATTTGATCTGATCCACGACTTCTTTCCCGAAGATCCGGTCGCGATCTCGGAGCAAATAACGGGGCGCGGTATCCCAGGGAAAGGCTTCCCGGAGTTGCTGAGCGGTCCACTCTGCGCTGGGATGAGCGGTCACGGCAAAGTGAAGAATCCGGCGGCGGTCGTGTGCCAGCACCAGAAACACGTACAGTACCTGGAATCGGATCGTCGGCACCGTAAAGAAGTCGACCGAAACCATGGTCTTGACGTGATTTTCAAGGAAGGTCCTCCAGGTCTGCGATGGCGGTTTGCGATTGCGGACCATGTACTTGCTGACGCTCGTCTCGCCGATGTCGATGCCGAGCTTGAGAAGTTCACCGTGAATCCGGGGAGCGCCCCAGAGTGGATTTTCGCGGCTCATCTTGCGGATCAGTTCTCGGGTTTCCTTCGAGACCGGAGGACGGCCGGGTTGGCCGTGCCGGACCTTCCATGTCCAGAACAGCCGGAAGCCTTTGCGGTGCCAGGCAATGACGGTTTGCGGCTTGACAACGACCAAGGCTGATCGCCAATCGTTCCAGACTTCGCATAGCCGGGCCCAGAGGAGTCGATCGGCTGACGTCAGTTTCGGCCGCTTCACCGAGCGATGCAGGACGGCGAGTTGGTGGCGGAGGGCGAGAATCTCAAGTTGAAGGGCTGCGCGGCTGCGGAAGGACACCCAGAAGGTCGCGAACAGAGCTGCGAGTACATGCGTGGGCGAGAATCGATGGAGGATGGGCAACTCCCATTTTATCAATCAGATCCTGATTTCCGAGAACCACAGTTTGTGGTTTTTC
>VFZO01000298.1 GCA_016871155.1 Acidobacteriota bacterium
TGGAAACAGGCACGTTCTCGGTTTTCGTTTTTGTGCGATGGTCCGAAGAAGCCATCGGCAAGGCACTGGCCCGCCCTCGGAATGGGGATTCTGATCAACTCCGGCACGGGAGTGAGGCGTCGGGTGTGGACTGTTGGATTCCGGGAAACCTAAAACGGAAATCCCGGTGTACAGTGACGCAGGAGGCAGCCGCTTGAAGTTCCGAACTCTTGGTCTTTTCATCCTCATCGCTGCGGTTTCATTCCAGGCCCAAAGCACCGCCGGCAGTATCACCGGCCGCATCAACGATCCGTCCGAAGCAGCCGTTCCGTTGGCCGAGGTTGTCGTGGTCCACACGGACACTCGTGCCGAACGTCAAGCTCTCACCAATTCCGACGGGCTCTTCACCTTCCCGCTACTGGCGCCAGGCGGCTACCAGGTAACGGTCCGTGCGCAAGGTTTCCGGCCCGTGACACGGCCGGTGCAGTTGCTTGTGGGCCAGACGATGCGCGTCGATCTCACGCTGGAGTTGGGCGCCGTGGCGGAGGCGATCGAAGTCTCGGGCGTCGTCAACCAGATCCAGACCGAAAACTCCCGAATCGTCGTAGCGGTCACAAACAAGATGGTCGACGAACTCCCGCTGGTGGTCGGTGGCGCGATGCGGAGCCCGCTGGACCTGGCGCTGATCACGCCGGAGACTAATCGCGCGCAGGGTGTCGGCGATTCCGACACCTCCTTGCGCATCGGAGGCGGCCAGGCCGCAGCTTACGGAGCCACACTCGATGGCGTGACGGTCCTGACGACCTCGTCGAACCGCATCGGCGGATCGGCCCTCAACACCCCTTCCGTCGACGCCATCACTGAGTTCTCCGTGGAATCGAATGGCTTCAAAGCCGAGTTCGGCCACGGCCAGGGCGGCACCATCACGTTCTCCTCCAAGTCCGGGACCAATGAGCTACACGGCACGGCTTACGAGTTTCTGCGCAACAACGCGCTGGATACGCGGCGCTTCTTCGAGGATAACCACGGCGTTTACAAACAGCACGACTTCGGCTGGAGCCTCGGCGGTCCGGTGCACATTCCCAAGATCTATAATGGGCGCTCGAAGACGTTCTTCTTCGCTTCGATGGAGTGGTTTCGCAATCGCATCGGTGCCACCAGCCAGCGGCTTACCGTGCCAACCGAAGAAATGTATCGCGGAGACTTCTCCCGCTGGGTGGACACGGCGGGCCGCATCCTTCCAGCGTACGATCCCGCGACTACGCGCGCGAACCCTGCCGGCGCCGGCTCCATCCGGACTCCATTTCCGGGAAACCTGATTCCCAACTCCCGCTTCGCCGCGTTGAGCACAAACATTCTGAAAATCATCGACGTTCGTCCGAACGTCGGTGCCGCACCCGGCGCCAGCGAGTATGTGCGGGATAACTACATCAATACGACGGGCACACAGCAGGAGCCGGCCAACAAATTCAGCGCGAAGATCGACCATAACTTCTCGGGAAGCGACCGCGCCAGCTTCCTCTCCAACTTCGGACGCGAACAAGTGATCGCCGGGCCCGACGGATTCCCGGGTCTACCCGGCGTCGCCACGTCGCAGCGCGCCAGTCTCAGCGAAAGGCCCGTCTACCGCGCCTCTTATGCCAAGGTTATCTCCGCGTCAATCGTCAACAACCTCTACGGGGGGAACAACGGCTACCGCACGGGCCTGCGTTCGCCCAACCATGTAGGCGGCTGGAAAGCAAAAGGCATTTGCATCGGCGGTGTGCAGGATTGCGACGCCACCTTTCCACAGCTTGCTTTTTCCGACTACACGCAGTGGGGCGGCAACGGAATCACCGGTTCAAGGCACAGCGTCTACTCGGTGGGCGACGACCTCACCGTCACCCCGGGCAAGCACACCCTGAAGGCGGGTTATCTCTACGAACGGCTGCACTACTATGGCGGCCCCGCCGAAGCTCCCGCCAATCGCGCCATCGCCGGATGGCTGACGTTCGATCGTCGAAGCACGAGCGTCCCGAATAACAATAACCTCGCCACTGGCGGCGGGAATTCGTTCGCTTCCTTCCTCCTCGGCAACGTGTTCTCGGGCCTCATCGAAAGCGATTAGAACTACGCCTTGCAGTGGCCCAGCCACAGTTGGTACTTCCAGGATGACTGGCGGGTGAACCAAAGGCTGACGCTGAACCTCGGTGTGCGGTACGAGTTCACCGCGGCGGTGATCGACCGGGCCGATCAGATCAGCGATTTCACGCCGAACCGGCCGAACCCTCGCGCAGGCAATCTTCCCGGCGCCCTGCGGTTTGCAGGCCAGGGCCCCGGACGCGAGGGCAGCCGCTCGCTGGTCAGCGGATGGTACGGCGGCATCGGCCCGCGGTTCGGCCTAGCCTACGCATTCGGGAGCAAGACGGTGATCCGAGCCTCGGCCGGGCGCAGCTTCGGTGTCGCCAAAACGAACACCGGCACCTCCCACTTCGACGGGTTCCGCCTGGTAGCCAATCTGGCCAGTATCGACAACGGCGTCACTCCCGTTTTCCACGCCGACACCGGCTTTCCGGCCTTTCCGAAGCCTCCGCAGATCGACCCGTCCTACGCCAACGGCCTGAACATTCCTTACTGGGACGATACGCCCATGCGCCTGCCGGAACTGTACCAATGGACCTTCAGCGTGCAGCGCCAGCTTTCGGCGGCCACCGTGTTCGAAGCCACTTACAATGCCACCATCGGCGCACACCCTCTCAGTTACAACAAGAACCTCAACCAGGTCCCCTTCGAGTTGTATCCGCGTTATGGCCGTGCGCTGCTTTCCAGTTCTGTAGACTCGGCAGCCGCCGTCGCCGCGGGCATCCGCCGTCCCCACGCAGGTGTCGACGCCGATTACGGCGGCCGGCCTGTCAGTGTAGTCCAGGCGCTGCGCCCTTATCCGCAATACCAGGCGATTCAAACGGGCTCCGGCCAAGGCGACAAGAGCGGGCATTCGTCCTATCACGCCATGGTGCTCAAACTGGACCGGCGCTTCGCAGAAGGCCTTAGCCTGCAGGGTTCGTACGTCCTCTCCAAGCTCCTCACCGACGCGGACCGCTTTGATGCCGGCAGCGCCGCGCTCGATCACTGCAACCGGCGCCTCGGAAAGTCTATCGGCTTGTTCGATCAGACCCATAACTTCAAACTGAGCTATGTCTATGATCTGCCGGTCGGCAAAGGGAGGCGGTGGCTGACCAGCGGTCCGTTGCGCGCCGTGCTGGGCGAGTGGCGCATCGCTGGCATTCAATTCTATTCGAGCGGCTATCCCATCGGGCTGACCAACAGCATCAATTACCTGATCTTCAATGGGCGCAGCGCGGCGCAAATCGCCACCTACGATGGCTGGATCGCCAAGCACGGCAACCCGGATTGGAAAGGTGCCGACCGCTTCTTCCAGCCGGCTTCGTTCTTCGGCACGCAATCCACAGCGATCCTCGGCAATTCCACCCGCAACAATCCCAAGGCCAGGACTCCGGCCGGCTTCAACGAGAATTTCTCGCTGGCGAAAAGCTTCCCGCTGAGCGAGAAGCTACGGCTCGATTTTCGGTTCGAGTTGTTCAACGTGTTCAACCGCTCGCGCTTCGCCACCGGGCCGACGAACGTCGAGAGCCTGACTTTCGGTAGGGTGACGTCCACGGTGAACGACCCGCGACGCATGCAGTTCGGCCTGAAACTCGACTGGTGATAGTGAGATCCGATCGAGGAGCGAAGGAGACCCAGCGTGGTGCATGTGCAGCCCTGCATCACCGAACCCGCGGCGGAGCAGCTTCGGATATTCTTCCTGTAAGTTCAGGCGGGCGAAAGGAATAGAATGCGAACGCATATTTCGTCTCCGCGCGAACTTTGGTAACGCGGTCGATTACTTTGCCGCCTCAAACAATCCGGCATGTTCTGGATGGTTCGCGGCGCTAACGCCATCATCGCGCTTCGCTGCTCCCACCTCAACGGCCGCCTCGAGGACTATTGGGAGGGCCGCCGGGCGGCTTGACCTCCACTTTCATGTCGCGCACCCCTGCCAATGGCCCGCCTTGACCTTATGAACACGATAGCCGAGGCTCGCGCCCAGTTTGGCTTCGGCGGCCATCAGGTCCGGAGGCAGGCAGTGGCTCCACCAGGTATGCTCGATACGCGTTTTGGGCGAGGGCGCAAGGAGCCGAGCCACGGACAAGCCAGACGCTTGGCCAAGAATATCGTGCACCGCCATGAGGACGCCCTGAATGGAGTCGTCCTACCAAAACTCGATCGGAGAGCGCCCCATCATGCGCTTCAGGATCGTCTCGGTCTGCGCGGCGCTGGTCAGCGACTCGGCGATGCCTACCAGCCCTTCGTCGGTGTGAAGCCGCACCATCACGGCGCTGTAGTGTGTTTGAAAGGTTCCCTGCAGCAGGTAGCTCTCCGTCCAGGCGGCGCGCACGCGCTCCGCCATGGGAATGCTGGTGGGGAAGATTTCGTATTTGCTAAAACGCATCCGGCCGGCCGCGGCCGAGACGCGCGGCGCAACGGCCGCCAGACTCAAACCGGCGCCCAGCCGCAATACTTCCCGGCGGTTCATCTCGTTCACGGCCACCAGTGTCTCACTGACTGGGCCAACCAGAGAAAGCGCGAGGTTAGTACACTGTTCTCTGCCGACTTCATGTCCAACACCTTCAAACGCATCCTCGCTTTCGCCGCGTGCGCCGCACCGATTCTCTGCCAGGCTCCGGCCTTCGTGATGGATGGCAGCACGACGACCTGCTGGCGCATGGCGAGCAATTCCAGCGCGGTGTCTCGGCAAGTACCGAAGAAGACCCGGGCAGCGGCCAGAAGGGAGACGACGAATTCGAACACGCCCCCCCCTTACCATGGCGAACGGCCTCCGTTGGTCGGCCCAAAAACGTCCCGAGCCCACTACCTCACGGCAAGGGCGGAAGTTCTTGAATCTACCACGTCATTGGCTTTTGTCTACACACAAGGGTCGCCTTGGCGGAAACAATGCGAGAGGCCGCCGTATCGTTCCTCGAAGATGAGCTCGCCGTCGTCGCGGAGTTGGTGCTGGCGGCAGCAAAAGCCCGCAACGGTTGGCGGGTGATTCGCGATGCTGTGACAGGCAAGTGAATTCTACCGGCCCACCGCGAGCCCATGCATGATGGAAAGATGCTGCCCGGTTCCCTCGACCTCGGCAGGACACTCGGGCCACACTTCGCGAATCGTCGCTCAATGCGCTCACTCGCCACCATCTTCTTTAACTGCTGCACAGTACTCCAGAGATGGCTGGCCGTCGCGGGCAGACCGAGAATCGACGCGTCATTGCGAGACACGCTGCGGAACCGCGCCGGCAGGTTGAGGTCAAGCACGCGCACGCTGGGGTCGAGAATCTCGCGCATCTTCTCGTCAGGCGGGCATGCCACCAGCGGCTGATATCGCTCGCGATTGAGATGCCGCACCAGGAGACTTACGCTGCGCTGGCCGCCGCCGAGCCCGATGGCATTGGTGTAGTCAAGATAAAGTACGCGCATGGCTGGGGAAAAACCTCCGGAAGGAATGCCGCGGAGTGGCAGCCCGGAAGGGGTGGGCGTACGGGCTCTGGCAGAGCCCATACGCGGTCAGGTTAGCATGCGCGGACGGCCGAACTAAGCTTCTTTCACCTTGGGCAGGTTGTCCACAAAACCGCATTTCGAACGGCGCAACTCGGCGATGCACTGCTCACGCATGGCCAGCAGGCGCGGGCGATGCTCCGGCTTCACGGCGAGGTTGTCGAGCTCGTCCGGATCCTTCTCCAGGTCGTAAAGCTCTTCGAGATCCTCAATCAACGGGCGGACGTACTTGTAGCGCCGGTCGCGCAGCAGCACATACCAGGGCACGTCGTTGTGAAATGCACCTTTGCCCGCCGGAATCTGGTAGGTGTCGGAGCCGAATTTCTGACCCGTCGCCGCCATGATCACCGGATGCGGCCAGCTGGTGTTGGGGTTCTTCAACAGCGGCGACAAATCGCGCCCGTGCATCTCCCACGGCAGCTTCAGGCCGGCGACCGAAAAGATGGTGGGCGCGATATCCACTCCCGTTACAGGCGCCGTGCACACCTTGCCTTTGGCTATACGGCCTGGCATGGAGAAGATGAGCGGTGAGCGGACGTTGGCATCGTAGGCCGCGACCTTCACGCCCTTGAAGCCGTGCTGCCCAAAGGCGAGCCCCTGGTCGGAGGTGAAAATCACGAAGGTTTTTTCGAGTTGCCCCGACGCTTTGAGCGACTCCATCACGCGCTTCACGCCTTCATCGAGCCCGTACACGCCCTGATGATACTGGCGCACGTAGGAGGTGAGCGAGCGGCCGTTCGATACCGGCTGGCCATTCGCATCCTTCTCCCAAGAATTGATCTTCTGCGCCCAATCCGGCTTGCCGGCACGCGGCGGGAAGATGTCTTTCGGCGTATCGAAGTCGATACCAGCCAGTTCGTTTTTGTGGCGCTCGGCGGGCTGATAGGGCGAGTGCACCGCGCCGTAGCAGAGCCAAAGGAACCAGGGCTTGGACGTGTCGCGCCCCTTGCCTTCGATGAACTCCACCGCCCAATCCGTGTATTGATCGGTGGAGTAGCGTTTCAGAACTTCAGTCTTGCCGCCCTGGTAAGTGATCGGCTGGTTGTAGTAGTAGTTCTGGCTGGTTTCGGTGTACTTCGGGCGGTTCCACACAAGCTGGTAGTCCCAGTCGCGGCCGTGACCTGTGTCAGTGCCCGTGTGCCATTTGCCGATCTGCCCGGTGAAATAGCCATTTGCGCGGAAGACGCGCGGCCAGAACGGGCATTTCTCCGGATCGTAAGCCGAGCCGGGATACGGGCCTTCCATGCGCATCGATTCAACGGCGAACTGATGGCGCCCGGTGAGCATGATTGCGCGTGACGGCATGCACCACGCCCCGTTGTACGAGGCGTTGAAGCGTACGCCGCTCGCGGCCAGCGCGTCGATGTTCGGCGTTTTCACCCACGGGAAGGCGTCCGGGTAGCAGCTCAAAGTGCGGTAGGAGTGGTCGTCTGTATAGATGAAGAGGATGTTCGGGCGTTTCGTTTTGTTCTGAGCCGCTGCGGCCGCGGCGGGCAGTGTCGCGAGCATCTGGCGGCGAGTGATCGACATGGTTCCACATCATATCGCAGGAGCCTATAAAATGGTCGCGTGCTTCGCTTTGTTCTGTTTCTCTTGACGGCCACGGTAACTGCGGCCAGCGCCGCCGAGGTGCCTGCGGGCGTTGCGGTGCTGCGGAAGCGCTGCGCCGGGTGCCACGCGGGTGCGGGCCGGAAGTCCGGGCTTGACGTTACTTCTCACAAGGCGCTCTTGCGCGGCGGCGATCGCGGTCCGGCGGTGGTGCCGGGAGTGGCCAAGGAAAGCTTGCTATATCGCGTGTCGGCACGTACGGCTGAGCCGCATATGCCGTTCGGGGCCGGCGCGCTGCCGGCTGCGGAATTGGAAACTTTGCGGGCGTGGATCGATGCGGGGGCGGAGTTCGAAACGAAGACCGCGGCTGCGCCGGTGGCCAGCCATCACTGGGCTTTCCAGCCGGTGCGGCGTCCAGCGGCGGGTGATTCAATTGACGATTTTCTCGATGCCGCGCGCAAGGCCAGAGGGCTCACGGCTACGGCGCCCGCAGCCGATGCGGCGGCACTGGCGCGGCGGGTGTACCTGGACGTGGCGGGCGTCCCGCCGACACCTGAAGAAACCCGTGCTTTCCGTTACGAAGAAGCCGTCGACAAGCTCCTTGCCGACCCGCGCTA
>VFZO01000299.1 GCA_016871155.1 Acidobacteriota bacterium
GGTATTGGCCTGCGCTACGAGCCCCCAGTCCAGAAGGCTCGCCGCCGCCTGGAACTGATGATTCGCCAGCGCAGGCCGGTTCTCGATCCACGCCTCCCGCAGCCAGCGAACGCACTCGGCCGAATTCCCTTGACGGGCCAAGACGCGCGCTCCTTGCGCGAGCCAGTCCGGATTCTTATAGCTGATCTCGTAAAGTTTTCGGTAGGAGGGAGCGGCGAGGTCGAACCTGCCGAGCCGCTCTTCCAACGACGCCCGGCTGGCCAGCAGGTCCAGCCGCTCCGGCCGCAACGCCACAGCCCGTCCCCAGGCGGCCAACGCCTGTTCGTAGTCGCCGAACTCGTGTTCCAGGCGGGCGCGCACCATAGGCCAACGCGCATCGCGCGGGGAATCGCGTTCGGCCTTGGCGAAAAATCCCTTCAGCCGTTCGCTCTGGCCGTTCGCGCGGCTATGACGGGCCGCCTCGCCGAGCAGACCGGTGTCTTCCGGGTACAGCTTCAACAGCTCGATGAACTGATCCGCCGCGCCTGAGTGATCGTTCAACTTCACCAGCGCCGGAATCCAGTTCCGGCGCAAGGCGGCGATCTGGACGGCGGACTGGCCAGGCCGTTTGACAGCATCGGCGTAGAGCGCGGCCAGCGACCGGTCGTCCTTCGCGCGAGCGTAGGCATCGGCTTTCAACGCGAGCACGGAGCTGTCCAAGGGGTCAGCGGCCAAAAGTCTTCCGGCCTCTGCGTGCGCAGCCGCGTAGGAGCCTGCCTCGCTGAATTTGCGAATAGCTTCGAGCGTGAACTGACGCTTCAATTCCGGATAGGCGGCGCCGGCTGCGGCGAGCAAAGTCTCCGCTGCCTTTGCCTTCGCCCCATTGCGCGCGTGGAAGTTCACCGCCGTTCGCACTGCGCCCATGCTGCGTGGATTTTCGCGCAGGAGCGTCTCTACGTGCCGCTCGGCGGCCGCCGGATTCCGGGCCGATTCTTCGAGCCGCATTCGCTCGGCCAGAATTCGCATTTTCTCAACGGGCGCGGCGGCCAGGCTCTGCTCCCGCTCCAGAACGCGCCGCTCCATGTTCACCAAACCGTTCCGGCGCGCGTGGTTCCGGATTTCCGTCAGTACCTCTCCTTGGGACCCTCCGGCAGTTTCGGCCAGCAGCGCTTCGAGCGCCGGCCTATCGTTCCGGGACTCAATCAAGGCCACCCGCAAGGCCAAGGGATTCCCGGCCTGCGTCAGCGCCGCGGCCACCGGTTGCCGCCAGGCGGGCCGGCCGGCGACGCGCAGCAACCTTCGCTGCGCGGCGGATTCGGAGCCTTCGGTCACCGCGCCCGCCACATACTCCCGCGCCGCGCCGGCCAGGTCGCCTTGATTTTCCCTGATGGCGCCGGCCTCGTAGGCGAACAGCCCGGGCAACGCCAACAATTTCCGGCCTTCGTCCAGCTTTGCCAGCGCGTCGTCGTACCGGTAGTAGTCCCAATGAAGCGTTGCAGTTTCCAGATACGCTTCGGCCGCACCCGGGCGGTTCGCGACGATGCGCGCCCAGTACGAGCCGGCTCTATCGAACCGGCCCCGCTCGGCCTGCATCTCACCCAAACGCGTCCAGATATCGGAGCCGGATGGATGCGCCTGCGCCAGTTTCTCTTCGAGTTCCATCGCGGTGTCCAGATTTTTCGGATCCCACGCCGCCAACGAGCGGTACATGCCGGCGGCGCGGCCGGCCAAGTCAGGGTCTGCCGGAAAATCCGCGGCCAGGGTCCGGAACAACGGCGCTGCCTTTTCAAAGTGGCCCTTCCACTCTTCCGCCTCGGCGACGAAACGAACCTGCGCGGGCTGCGTTTCCTTTTCAAGCGCGGCGATTTCGGCGTCCAACCGGCCGCTTGCCGAGAGTGCGCTGAAGTAGCGGTCGCGCAAACCGTTATCGAACATCCAATAGGCGCGCAACAGCCGGTCCCGCTCGGCGGGGTTCGGGGTCAGACGGTTTTCGTGCGCGGCGATCAAGTTCTTCACGAACGGCAAGTGATGCGGGAAGCGCTGATGGGCGTAGAGATTCACCTGCCGGTACAGAACCGGATCGAGGCTTCCCTGCTCCGCGCCGGCGCGGAGAAACTCTTCCAACTCCAGGCCGCTGAAGGTCGCCGACACCTGCCGCGACAGTTCGTCCATCTTCGCGTTCATCTTCTGCCGGACGAAGTAGCGCGCGAGCTTGTGCGACCACGTCTTGTCGTTGAACTGCTGGAGAGCCCGCCGGTAGGTGGCCTCCAACTCCGCCGCCATTTTGTTCTGTTCCAGGAATCCGGCCAGGCGTTCATACAAACCGGGATCGTTCGGGTTGCGCTCGATCTCGCGCGAGTACAGAGCCAGCGCACGCGACGGTTGCCGCGTCGCGGCCAAGCGCGCGATATAACGGTCCAGAATGCGAGTGTAGTCCGGACTGCGTACGATCGCGTTCTGCCCGGCGCCGTTCTCGCCGATGGGAACGCGGCCGGCTTTTTCGGCCAACTCGTCGAGCAGACCGTCGTAGAGCGCGAACTCCTGCGCGGTTTGATTGAGCCGGGCGTGCGCGCCGGCCGTAAGCAGAACAACGCGCGCCCGCTCCGGAGTGCCAGGGAAAAGACGCAGGAATTCGTTGCCCAAGCGCGCCACGCGGTCCGCCTCGGCGTGCAGGGCGGACGCCTCGATGACCTGTGCATGCAGTCCGGCCCGGCGCGGCGACTGCGGAAAGCGGACATCGAACGAGCGCAACAGCTCCGCCGCCGCGGCGCGATGGAAGTACGGTGTGGCCTTTTGCTCGCGATCCGCCAGCTCGCCGGCCGGGCGCTGCCCGTTCAGGACGAGTGATAGGATGCCGTTCCAAAATCCGGGACCGGTGTCGAGGTTTGCAATGTCGCGATAAAAGCCGAGGTCGCCGCCGCCAAAGGCGAACGGCTGTGCGGCCTGCGCGATCAGCAGTTCAATCAGCGCCGCATTGGCCTGCTCATTGCCCGGCGCCAAACGCTGATAGATCACCGCCGCCTGCTGAAAACTGTCCACTTGCTCGTGGAAACGGGCCAGAAGAAGAGGCTCTCCGGCGAAGTCTTTCAATTCCCGTTTCGCCGCGGCCAGGTTGCCGGCCAGCCGGTGTTTGTGGAAGCGGCGGGTGGCATCGGAGAGCGTCGGCGATAGCGCCAGATACTCGCGCAACAAGGTATCGGGCCAGTCAGGCTTATAAGCGCGCTCATACAGGGCCAGCGCCGCGCCGGCGTTGCCCCGGCGGCGCTCCAATCCGGCGCGCAGGGCCAACTCACCGGACTCGTCGCCGGGGAAGGCGCGCGCAAAACGCCCAATGGCTGACTCAGCGCTGTCCCAGCGTTTAGCCGCCATATGATCGTCGGCGATCATCCGGTAAGTTGCGGGCTCATTGGGATAACGAGCCTCCCAAGCGGTCCAGATGGGGGTGGCAGGAAGACGATGATCTCTCGCCGTCGCGAGCGCCTGCTCCAACGCACGCCACGAGGCCTGCTTCCGCGCTTCGCGGTATTGCTCCAGGCCTGAGGCGGCCGGTTTGGCGGCCTCCAATAGCGCGGCGATCCGCTTTTGGGGCTCCACGCGGCGGGCGTGGAAATCCGCTTTTTCGCGCCAGGCGGCGGCCTTGTCCGTGGAGGTCTCGACAAACCTGGCCCAGTCGGCTTCGGCCGCGGCGAAGTCCACCTGCGCCTCCGCTTCGCGCGCTCGCAGATAGTAGAGCCGCGCATCGGCGGGCGCTTGGCGGATCTGGGCGTCCAGTAGCGGGCGCGTCTCCTTCGGAGGCCGGCGCAGCAGGCCGGTGAAAAAGATCTCCTCCAGCTTCGTCCGGACTTCGATAGTCGAAACCCATGCGGGCAACTCGGCCAGCAGCACGCCGGCCATGCACAGCGCGGCCAGGTTACGGTAGGACATCGATCCCCACCTCCGCCGAGCCCATGTTATGCGCCATGTCTTCCGCCACAACGGAAATCGTATACCGGCCCGGCGTCATGTCCGCCGGTATCGAGATCAGTCCGGTGTTGGCGCGGACGCCGGGATTCCAACGCAATTCAACGGGAGCGGCGCCGTACGTGCGGGCCGAGATTCTGCGTGTCGATTGCGAGGCCGACGCTTTTAACCGGACCGTTTCCCCTCGCCTATATTGCGGCTTGTCAGCCGTTACCCGAACGACCGGCGGCTTTCCGATTATGACGAAGGTGCGCGTCTCCTTATAGGTTTTCCCGTTCCTGTCACGAAGAACCAGATCCACCGGATGCACGCCATCCGCCATGCTGACGGGCGCCAGAAAACGGGTTTGCCAGACGCCCTCTTCCTTCAGATACCGCAGCGGCTTCACTTCACCAAATGGCAGCACGGCGACGACGGAGCTGATGAGCGGATCGGTCTTGACGCGGAGCACAGGGTCTCCGGGCCGGATGAGGCGAGGACGCAGCAGCGCACGCGGCGCGGCAAGGAACGAAGTGTACGGCGTGACGAACTTGTATTGGCGGGACAGCCGGATGATCTCATCGATCGTTGCTCGATCCTCTCCATCGCGATCGATCTTCTCCAGCAAGGCATCGACGCGCGCCCTGGCCCACGCCCTGGGCAGTTGCGGGTGCGAGGTCTCTGAAGCGGGTAACGCTACGGCCACCTGCGCGGCGCCCGCCCGGAACACGGTGCGTCCAGGATTTCGATAACGCCCGACCCAGGCGGCCTCCGAACCGTCGTAGCTCTGATCCTGCAGTGGATACACGTCGAACAGGTTCGGATCCCTGGCCAGGGCCAAACCGGTGACCGGGCGGCGCTGCAGCTTCGAAAGAAACGCGTTCAATTTGAAATCCACCGTTTCGGTGGAGCCGACGGATTCGAAGACGCCGTCGTTACGCGCCAACGCCTTCAGCAAGTTGGCGTTCACATCGTCGCCGACACCGAATACGAAGGTTCTGGGCTTATTCGATGCGTTCCATTTGGCGGCGTAGGCGGTGGCGATTCGGCCAGACCGGATCTCGCCCTCCGACGCGCCTCCATCGGTAAACAGCACAATCGCATCGTTGCGCGTGGCCAGGGCCGCATCCAGCGCGGCCGGCAGATTCGTGGCGCCCCGCAAGGGCTGGTCCTTGAGCCAGGTCAGCGCCTTCTCCACGTTTTCGCGCCCGCCCGCCGTGGGACCCTCCGCGAATTTCGCGACGCCGGTATTGAACGCCAGAAGGTGAAACCGGTCGGCGGCTTGCAGGCCTTCCAACAGTTTCGCCAGCGCGGCGAAAGACCGTTCCAGTTTGTCCCACTGCATGGAGAGCGAGGCGTCAAAAAGCGCGACGACCTTGCGCGGCGGGGCCGCCGCGGCCGGAGCCGGCGGCAGCGTGAGAGACGCTTCGAAGTAACCCGGTTCAGCGGGCTCGCCGCGCTGGGCAGAGACCGCCAGCCCGGCGGCGGCGCCGCGCCTCCAGGTGATTGCGAAGTCTTCCTGCAGATTCACGTTACGGCCTTCAAAGCTGGCGCGAATTCGCGTGGCCGTCCGCTCCTGAAAGTTGAGCGGAAAGGTTTTGCCGGTCGACTCAAAGGCTTCGATGTTATGCGCGCCGCGAACATCGAGCGTAATCCACAGCCGGCCCACGGCCTGCGCGCGGTAGGCTTCCGGCTTCAAAGGTACGGCCAGATACGCCGTCAGGTTTTCGAGCGGAAGGCGTTGGTGGTACTCGATCTCGACACGCTTGGTGCCATAGGCCGGAATCGGCGCTACCTTGGCCGAAAACACGCGCGTCCTGCGGCCTTCATCGGAATCGGTTTCACCAAGCTGCAGCAGGCCGGGGTCGATGGCCTGCAATCGGATATTGTCGTAAATCTCCTCGGCGCGCTTCCGCTCAAGAATCACACCGGGAATGCGCACGGGCCCATCCCATACCGCGAAGTCCGACACGATGGCGTTGGCGGGCAGCGCGAAGACGTAATTGCCTTCCTGAACCGATCCGGACCGGTTCTCGAAGATCTGGCGCATGACAACGCGCGCTCCGGACCCATCGACAAAAATGTCGATGGCCGTTTCGCCGGTAGCCAGAATCGCCGGATCCGGCGCCTGCTTGTTCGCCGGAAGCAAGGTGCCGACATCCGCCGCGAGCGGCCAGGCGGCGAGAATCAAAAGCGCAAGACGCGTCATTGTTGGAATTGGCTCTCCGGTGCCGTTACCAAACCGTTATCCGTTCCGACGAACAACCTGTTGTCATGATAGAGGATCGCCGTGACGTTGGCGGACGGAAGTCCGCGCCGGTGGCTTCGCCAGGTGCGCGACGTGGAGTCCCACACGAGCAGACCGTGCTGCAGGGTGCCGGCGTAGACGGCGCCGGCCGTCGCCAGCAGCGCGTTTGGATTCACCACCACATTCGCAGGCATCGTCTCGAAGGTGTGCCATTCGCCCGCCGTGCTCAACCGCTGCACGCCGCCGCCGTAGGTGCCCGCCCACCACTCGCTGCCAACGCGGGCCAGCGCCGTGGTCCAGTTCGTTTTCAGACCGGAGTTGGCCGAGGTGTACCCGCGCTTCACCTGTTCGCCGTTCAATTGCGACACGCCGCCCAGCGTTCCGGCCAGGACCTCCTCGCCTAGACGGGCCACGGCGTAAACATGGTTGTTGACCAGACCGTGGAAGGCGTAGATGCTGCGTGGACTCGCATCCAGAAACGTGATCCCGGCCGGCGTGCCCGCGATCCATCCGGAACCGTTCGGCACCACGGCCGTTACATGCGAAGCGGCCAGGCCTTCGGACTTGGTGATGGTTTGCCGTGGAACGCCGGCGGCATCGAACATGACCAGCCCGTTGGCCGTAGCGACGGCGACACGCTGCCCATCCTGTGACGCGGTAATCTGGTTCACGCAAAACACCCGGTCATCCTCTATATGCGTTTTTCGCTCCCGGTTTGCCTCAACAATATCTAGGCCGCGATCGAAATAGCCGATCCACAACCGGCCGGCAGGGTCCGCGTGAAGGGCGCTGATGTTTGCATGCGTCAACAGCGCGGACTCCCGTTCGACGGCACGCAGAGTTTTGCCATCGCGCAGCACGCCGACCGAGTCCGGACGGACGATGTAAATGTCTTCGCCGGAGCCGAAGATTCGCCGCACTTCGCCCGAATCTTCCCGCGCGGCGCGCGACGGAATCCGCAGCCAGCCGTCGTTCAGCGTGCCGGCGTAGAGCTCCTCGCCGCGGAGGTAGAGGGAACGGGCGAACACGCCGGATGCGAGGATGCGCTCCAGCTTACCGCCCTCATAGCGAGCGATGCCCGTGGCAGTGGCCGCATAGGCGACTCCGGCGGCGGCGGCGATGGCATACACCGGTTCTCCGCCCAGGCGTTCGGTTTGTCCGGCGCGGATATGGAGGGTCCCGGCGTCGCGGGTACCAATCCACAAATCGTCCTCCACCCCAGCCAGTGCCGTTGCCTGGACGCCCTCCAAAAAAGGCCGCAGCACCGAGCCGTCGAACCGCAGCACGCCCATTCCGCCGGTGGCGATCAGGACGGCGCCGGAAGCCAGCGGCAGCACGGCCCGGATCTTGCGCGCGTTTGCCGGCGAAGGCAGAATCTGCTCAAAGCGCTCGCCGTCAAAGACCAGCACGCCTTCGCCCTCCGTCGCCACCCACAGCTTCTCCTCGGCGGCCAGGGATTGCAGCGGCGCGGCCGGCAGCTCGAAACCGGCGCGCCACTGCTTGTCGAACGATCCGTCCTCGCGATACCGCGCGAGCGTGTTG
>VFZO01000300.1 GCA_016871155.1 Acidobacteriota bacterium
CTTTCAACTCCTCGGCCGCGGCCTCCACCAGCAAACCCACTTCCCAGTGACCGGTGTGGTACCCAAGCGCCACCGGAGTACCATCAGGCCTCCGAACGCCTCCGTGGGTGGAAAGCAGCAAAATCTCCTTGCCGCGAAGTGACGAAGGGTCCCAACCCATGCCGGCATTCTGGGTCATGCCGAAGATGTCGCCCGACGGCCGGTGCAGAAGGTCGGCCGGAATTAGGGGCAAAGTGCCGGAGGGTCCCGGCGCGGCCGGATGTACCTCAAAAATAGACGGATCGTTCGAATCGAGAATGCGCGACATGGGAGAATCTCCCACTATACCGGTTCAGGGTTTCAGGGCGAAGTCGTAGAGTTGGGTCGCCGTGCGAACCCACATGTGGCCATCGGCGATGGCCGGTGTCGCGAAGACCTCTTCTTCCAGAGTTCCGGCGGGCGTAGCGCCCCAGTCGCGGCCCGCCTCAACCACGGTCATCTCGCCGTTGCGGGAAATGAAATAGACCTTGCCGTCGCCCGCGACCGGCGACGCGTAGTACTCGCCCAAGGCCTTGGGCAGGCGGCCTTGCTTGAACACCTCGCCGGTGGCCGGGTCCAGCGTCTGCAGGATGCCGCCATTCCGGATCAGATAGAGCGCGCCCCGGTAGAACAAAACTGCGGGAACGTCCGGAAGCGACTTGGAGTACCGCCACTTGACGTGGGAATCCGTTACGTCGCCCCGCCCGCCCAGTTCCACGGCCATCGTCGCATTCGTCGATACTCTCCGTTTGGTGTAGTACAGCCAGTCTTTCTCATTGAAAAGACCGTCTTTATCCAAATCCTGCATGTCCCAGTTGCCGGGCAGCCAGTGCTTGGGCACCTCGGTGTTTGAAAGCTTGCCGTCCTTGTCCGCGTCATAGGTTTTGATCATTTCGGCGAACACCGGCAACTCGATCCGCTCGCCCGGCTCGCCGCCCGGCGCCCAGCCGTTGAAGTACATCCGGGCGCCGTCGATGACCGGCACCGACTTGGTTTGATACGTCAACCCGGAAACCCACCACACCAGCTTTCCAGTGGAGATCTCGTACGCCGTGAGCTGGTAGGACCCCGGCACGATGACCAACCCCTCATACACCACCGGCGTCGAAAAACTGTGGACCATCTCCGGCCGCTCCGTCCGCCAGAGCTGCTTCCCGGTCTTGGCGTCCACGGCCAATAGGAAGGCGCCCTGATCCTGGTCGCAGATCATCAGAATCTTGCCATCGACATGAATGGGCGACGCGCCCATTCCATGGAAATTGGTGAAGGGTCCCAAAGGAATCCGCCAACGCTCCACACCCGCGGCGGAGTAGGACAACAGGCCAAACCCGGCGAAAAACACGTAGACGTTCTCGCCGTCGGAGACGGTGGAGGGCGAGGCGGGGTCGTTCAGCTTGTGGCGTTTCTCGTCGCGATGGCCGGGGGCCTCCTTCCGCCACAGGATGCGGCCGGAGGCGCGATCGAGTGCGAAGGTGAACAGCCGGCCGTTTTCGTGACCGGTTAGGAAAATCCGGTTGCGGGTGACGACCGGCGAGGACTTGCCGGTTGGGATCGCCGTCTTCCAGACTACGTTCTTGTCTAAGCCGAACTCACGCGGCAGGGCGTGTCCGTCGGCGATGCCTGCGCCATTCGGACCCCGCAGGCGCAGCCACTCTTCGGCCGGAGCGAGCATCGTCAACGCGAGCACCCAAGCGAGCCGCATGCCGCTACTTCTTATATGAAACGCGGAAGATCTTATTGTTGCCGTCTTCCGAGACCAGAAGGCTGCCGTCCTTGAGCTGCGTGACGCCGACCGGCCGGCCCCACACTTCCTTCACGTCCTCGCCCAGCATCCAGCCGGTGAGGAAAGGCTCCGGCTTACCTGCCGGTGCGCCGTTCTTGAACGGAACGAACAGAATGGAGTATCCCAGCCGTTTGGAGCGGCCCGAGGAGCCGCGGGAGGCGATGAACGCGCCGTTCCTGTATTTGGCCGGAAACTGTTTTCCGGTATAGAACGCGAAGTCCATGGCCGAGGCGTGCGGCGCGAGAAGCACGTCAGGTTCAACGGCCTTCGCCACGGCTTCCGGTTTCACGCCTTTGTGGCGGGGATCTTCGTTCCCTCCGATGTAGGAGTAGGGCCAGCCATAGAAGGCTCCCTTGGCGACCGACGTGAAGTAGTCCGGCGCCAGTTCGTCGCCGAGGCCGTCGCGCTCCTGCACGGTGGTCCACAGGCGTCCGTTTTCCGGATTGAAGCGGATGCAGACCGAGTTGCGAAGTCCGTTGGCGAACACGGATGGGTTCTTGCCGTCGAGATCGTAGACGTTTACCGAGTTGCGGTCGGCCGGATCGCCTAGGTCGACATTGGATCCGGAACCGACCGAGACGTACATCTTGCCCGCTTTTTCGTCGATCGCGATAGAGCGCGTCCAGTGCCCTTTACCATAGCCCTTCAAGGCAACCAGTTCTTCACCGGGCGCGGCCGTCATGGTCTTCAGATCGAGCTTGTAACGCTTAATGCTCTCCGGCTCGCCGACATAGAGATAGCCCTTGGAAAACGCCATTCCAAACGGGCGGTCGAGACCGGAGATTAGCGCTTTCTTGGTGTCAACGGCGATGACGGCGCCTTTGGCCGTGCTATCGGTAGCGATCACCTTGCCGTTGGGGAGCTGCAGCAGGCCGCGGACCTTCTGGAATCCGGAGGCGTACTCCTCGACGGCGAACCCTTCCGGAGCCGACAGCTTCGCGCCGGCGGGCTGCGGTACCAGCTTTGCCGGGTTCGAAACCTGACCGGCTATGTTCGGCGGAGGCAGCGTGTATTTGCGGCTTTGGGCGGCGGCGGGTACAAGGGCCGCCAGCGTGGCGGTGAGGAAAAGAACGTGTTTCATGATGGACGGAACCGGAAGGGGCCAGTCTATCAAACCTGAGCGTGGGGCGGCGCCAGTTAGACTTCCACCTCTTTGTAGATCATCCCGCCCTCGCCGCTGCTGGAGGCCAGGTCGAACTCGAAAGCGGCGCGTATCCGGTGGAGTGCGAACCGGGTCGCCGTGAAGGCGGCCGCTCCGATTCCCGCCGCCGCCAACGCGAGGCGCGCCGGCGAGTGGAAGAAAATGAAGGTCTGAATGCCGATGACCGCCGCGACGAGGAGTAATCCAGCCACGAACTGAACGAGCCGTTCCGCCCCGCTCCTGGCGGATGGCTGCTTCGTGAACGGCACGTCCTCGAGCAGCGACAGGCTCAGGGCGAGGTAGAGAGAACTGAGTGCGACGCTGTAGACCCCGAAGACGGCGGCGGCGCGCCATGGCCACGCCCAGAACAGCACTGGCAGGGCGATCAGGTGCGGAGCCGCCACGACAGCCACGAACAGAGCGGCGTGTACGCCGTTCGCGAATCGCCCGATGGCCTTTTTCGGTATCAGTTGAAAGATCCAGGCCGCCTTGGAATCGTTGGTCTGGTGCATACTCATGCAGAATAGGAATGCGAGCACTCCTAAGAAATGCGGGATCTGATGAATCGCCATCATCTCGCCTTGAAAAGGGTCGATCGACACGCCTTGCTTGTACAGGGGCACGACGAGCCCCATGAGAAACATCGGCGCCGACCCGGCCAAAGCGCTTCGAAATCGATAATCGCGGCGCATCATTTTCGTCACGAAGGAGTACCCAGCGCGCGCCTGCTGTCCGCCGGGCACCAGCCAGCCCAGATCGCGCCGTCTGTGTGCTTTCGCCCCGCTATGCGAGATGGAGGAGACACGGATGAGGTAGTCGATCGAAAACGAACGAAGGCCCAGTCCTACAAGCAGTGCGCCCACAAGACCCAAGGCCACCAGGGCCGGAACGGGCAGCGGGAGCAGGCGTTCTAATCCGAGACCGCGGAACAGGTCGTGCACGTAGAATAAAGTGAGCGGGAGCGCCGCCAAAAGCTGAGAGGCGGCCCGCAGGCGCCGCGCCGGAATCAGGCGGAAGAGCCAGCCGTATAGCCCGCAACAGACGAGCCCCATGCAAACGCCTACCACGGAGAGGCCCAGCATGTAGCGAAGCGGATAACTCCAATCGGCCTGACCACGCAAGAGCGGAATCACGGCGGGACCGGCGCCGAGGGCAAGAACGAGAGTGGAGAGCACTCGCACCAGATGCGTCAGTTTGGCTGTGGTGTAGGTCATTCCGTCGATCGGCTGATGCGCCAGGACGGCGCCCTCCACCGGATTCATCAGGCTGGTGCCCGCTTCGCTTAGGAGCACGCTGAAGATAAAGAACGCCGAGACGATCATCGGAGGCCGCCAATCCCCGCCCGCCCCGATGGCCACGACGGCCATCAAGATGCCGAAGAACCACTTTGTGAGCTGAAGGGCCGATGCCTCGAATCCCAGGTTGTCCTTCACCTCGCCCCGCTCGCTCAACTGCTGGAACAACTCCACGAGCAGCCGGTACTTTTTGCGGTCGATCATAACTGCAGGCCTTCGATGAGCCGGGCCAGTTCCGGCGACTCCCGCGGGCCGGCGTGCGTCAACTTGCGGAAGGCGTCCTCGAGGGTCGTTTCCCCCGTCATCGCGATGATCTCCTCGGGGCCGTTGTTGGCGATCAGGTTGCCGCCGTGGATAATCAGCACCCGGTTGCAGATCTTTTCGACCACATCCAGAACGTGCGAACTGTAGAGAATCGTCTTTCCCGAAGCGGCCAGCGCGGCCAGAAGATCCTTCACCAGAATGGCCGCGTTCACGTCCAGACCGGTTAAGGGCTCGTCGAGCAGGACCAGATCCGGACTGTGCAGTAGCGCGGCGGCGATGAGAATCTTCTGCCGCATCCCCTTCGAGTACGTATCCAACTGACTCGACCGGCTCGAGGTGAGCGCGAAGGTCTCAAGCAAACCGGCGATCCGTTCCTGCAGAACCGGCTCCGGGACGTCGTGCAGCCGGCCCGACAACTCCAGAAACTCCTGGCCGGTGAGCGATTCAAACAGCGCGGCGGACTCCGGCACGTAGCCTATCTTCTGTTTCACGCTAACGGCCTGTTCCGGGATGGGCAGGCCGCACACGGTCACTCCACCCGAGGCGGGCGCGTGCAGGCCGGCAATGATCTTCAGCGTGGTGCTCTTGCCCGCGCCGTTCGGCCCAAGCAGGCCGACGATCTCTCCAGGGTGAAGGTCGAACGTAAGCCCGTGAAGGACCTCTTTCTCGGCGTAGCGAAAGACGACATTGTCAAAGTGGACGATAGGCTCCGGCATACGTATTGCTCGTAGTGTAGTGGTTTCTACTGACGATATGATGGTCCCCATGCGCTTACTCTTGTTCTGCGCGCTGGCCGCGCATGCGCAACGGCTGCCGCAGGATCCGGCTTCGATCGACGCCGGCCGCCAGCTCTATCTCGGGTCGTGCTCCGGCTGTCACGGCGCCACAGGGGAAGGCAGCCAGGGGCCCAGCCTGCTGTCCGGCCGCGTGGCCCGCATGACGCCGCAAGCTCTCATTCAGACCATCAAGAACGGCCTTCCCGGCACCACGATGCCGAACTTCAATCTGGCCGACGAGAAGCTCCGCCACCTGGCGGCGTTTCTCCGCACGCTCACGGCGCCGGCCGTGAACGCGCCCATTCCCGGCGATCCGGAGCGTGGACGGACGCTGTTCTTCGGCGCGGCGAAGTGTTCGGGCTGTCACATGGCGGGCGGGCAGGGAGGCTATCCGGGGCCCGACCTCACCAACATCGGCGCCGAACGGACGCTGCCGCAACTACGAGAGTCCGTTCTGAAACCGTCCGAGCGGATCGCGGTGGGATTTCGCTCCGCGATCGTTACTCTTCGGGACGGGCGCACGATCCATGGTGTGGCGAAGAATCATTCGAACTATGACGCGCAGATTCTCGATAACCGGGGACAATTGCATCTGCTGTCCCGCGACGGGATCGCGAAGCTCGAACTGCGCGACGGGTCGCTGATGCCGCCGCTGGCCGATCCGTCCCAAGCCAATGACCTTGTGTCGTTCCTCGCGCGGCAGGCCACGCGCGGCGCCGAAGGAGGCAAGCCGTGATTTCCACGTTTTCCCTATTGCTGCTCGCGCAGGTGACTCCCGCGAGTATCGGCCAGTCGCCCAACGCGGATTGGCTGACCTACAACGGCGACTATGCCGCCACGCGGCATTCGCCGCTGAAACAGATCACTCCGGCAAACGCAAAGAATCTGGTGGCCAAGTGGGTGTTTCACGTGGACGATGCGAAGAAGCTGGAGGCCTCGCCGATCGTCTACGAAGGCCTGATGTATGTCCCGAACACGAACGAGCTTTACGCTATCGACGCGCGCACAGGCCGCCGCGTGTGGCGCTACGTGGCTACCGGAGCCAAAGGCACGCGCGTGAATCGCGGTACGGCGATTCTGGGCGACAACGTTTATTTCGCGACGGCGGATTGCCACCTGATCGCGCTGAACCGGCGCACGGGGAATCTGGTTTTCGACGTTGAGTTCGCGAACTTCGACAAGGGCTACACGACGTCGATCGCTCCGCTGGCGGTGAAGAACGGAGTTCTGGTGGGTGTGGCCGGCGGCGGCTCCGGACAGCGCGGGTTTGTCGCGTCGATCGATGGGAAGTCCGGCAAGGAGCTTTGGCGGTTCTGGACCGTGCCGGGCAAGGGCGAACCCGGTTGGGAGACCTGGGGCGGTTTTCCGGCCGAGATGGGCGGCGCGCCCACGTGGACCACCGGTTCCTACGACGCCGCATTGAACACGATCTACTGGCCGACCGGGAATCCGTGGCCCGATTTCTACGGCGGCCGGCGGCCCGGCGACAACCTGTACTCCGATAGCGTGGTGGCCCTGGACGCCGATACCGGCAAGTTGAAGTGGTACTTTCAATTCACGCCGCACGACGTTTGGGATTGGGACGCGAACGAGAATCTGGTGCTGCTGGACGCGACGTTCCGCGGGAGGCCGCGCAAGCTGATGGTGCAGGCGAACCGCAACGGGTTTTACTACATTCTGGACCGCCAAACCGGCGAGTATCTCCATGCGAAGCCGTTCGTGAAGAAGCTCGATTGGACGACCGGACTGGACGACAAAGGCCGGCCCAAGGTGATTCCGGAGAAGATCCCAACGCCGGCCGGAACGAAGGTGTGCCCCAGCGTGCGCGGCGCTTCGAACTGGATGTCACCGAGTTACAACCCGGAGACGAAGCTGTTGTATGTCGTCACGCTGGAGCAGTGCGACCTGATCGTAGCCAGCGCCAAGGACCCGGTGCCGAACAGCGGTTTCCGCGGCACGGGGAACGAGGGCATCCCCACCGAGCCGGGCAAGTTCTACCTCCGCGCTCTGGACGTCCTGACCGGCGACATCAAGTGGGAACATCCCATGCCGGGGCCCGGAATCATGTGGGCCGGCACGGTGTCCACAGCCGGCGGCGTGATCTTCTCCGGCGATGACGACGGAAACCTGGTGGCGCTGGACGCAAGGACGGGCAAGGACCTGTGGCACTTCTCGACCGGGCATCATCTGTTCGCGTCGCCGATTACTTATATGATCGACGGCAAGCAGTACGTGACCATCGCGGCCGAGAGCGAGGTGTTTACGTTTGGGCTGTTTGAGCCGTAGGCTCTGCGCAGGAATGTGAACGGGTGAGCTAAACTCGCGGGATTGCGAGAACACGAGTTCACGAAGATTCTAGGCTGGCCTGGGTACCAGGTATGGAAGCACGAGATCGACGAGGAGAAGCGGTCG
>VFZO01000301.1 GCA_016871155.1 Acidobacteriota bacterium
CCGGGTGCGTCCGGACCCGGAAAATCGAATTTTCGCGGCTGAAATCGTTCCCGACTCGAAATCCGCGTATCTCATTGCAAACAGGACGCTTGCTGGATACCACCGGAAAGTTTACCGGACACTAGTGAGGCAGGATCAATACGGATTGCGACCGTCTAGCCTCTTGCCACTTAGCAAGCGGGGTGCAGGATGCAGCGAATAGCCCAGCCTTGTAAAGTATCGACGCGCCACGTCATTGTCCGACCGTATCATTCCGAAGATCGCTTTAGATCCCATCGTCAACGCGACCGACTCGGTTGCCTTTAGCAATCCGTGCCAACGTGGTTCGATCGACTGACCGGATTCGCCGAAGAGTCTCACGCGTGCGTTCATTACAACATCGCGCACGACAACGGCGTTCTCGTCTTGCGGCCGGCGGGAAGGTCGATAGTTTGCGACCGATTGGAAACGCCGTCGCTCAATGAGCTAAGGAAACGGGCGGCGCGGGCCCGCCGGCAGTGCGTTTCGAAGGTCCGGGAAGTGGTAGCGGAGGCCCGGCGGTTGCACTTGGACACCGCGAACGCCGGGGCGTTGTTTCAAATCGCCTCCCAGTTCAGTCTGCTGGAAATGGCGTCTCCTTCCGCCACGCCGGAAATGGGTGTGGGCATCTACGAGGACGACCAGACACACGGGCGCGAGTGCGCCATCGCGGCCGGCGCGGGGACGATTTACCGGAACTACTTTGCGGAGGTTAACGGGCGAATCGGACAGACCGCCGATAATCAATGCGATTGCCTCGCCGAGGTTGGCGCAACTCTAGGTAACGCCAACGAGCGCCTGTGGAGGATGCGAAACGGTTATGTGCTCGCCACGGCGTTCGGATTGGTCGGGATTTCGAAGCGGATTGCGGCATCCGGTGAACCGGAGCTTAACGAACTGCGCGGCCGCCTGCGGATCGGCATTCAATGGAACACGCAGGTAACGGCTGGGAAGTACCGCCATCTGGTTTCGCAAGCCTGCTGTTCGGCACTGCCGGTGGCCTACAGCCGCGTGGCGCCGGCTCATTGGGAACGATTCGCGCGGCTCATATTGGAGGCTCTTTACGAAGCCACACTGTGCGCCGCCACCTTGAATGCGGAGGCGAACAGCTCGGTCTACCTGACCGCCGTGGGAGAGGGAGTGTTTGGAAATTCCGCCGATTGGATCTACGACGCGCTTGAACGCGCAGTGGACACTCGCAGAGAGAGCGTTCTGGACGTCGCCATTGTGAACTTTCGAGCGCCGAATCCGGACATTGCCCGACTTTTGACTAGAGGGTGAGCGTTCGCAGGCGCCCAGACATCGCGCTCCCGCCGCCTACAGCAGCCGGAAGTTCACTTCCACCTGTGCCTGCACCGTCACAGGCTTCCCATCCTTGAACCCAGGACGGAACTTCCACTTCGACACGGCTTCTATGGCCTTCTCATCCAAGCCCAAGCCGAGCGGGCGTATCACGCGCAGGTTTCGCGGGCGGCCCTGTTCGTCGACTTCGATATAGAGGATTACCGTGCCCTGAAACTTGGCCTTGCGGGCCTCTTCGGAGTACTCGGGCTCGACGCGCGAAAGGATCGCCGGGGCCGAAACGCCACCGCCGACGCGATAGGCACCGCCGCCGATTCCGCCACCGCTGCCGGGGCCTACGCCGCGGCCGGTGCCGGAGCCCACGCCGCCGCCGGAACCCGAGCCTATGCCCGCTCCGGAGCCGGGGCCGTTGGAAGGAATCTTGCCTAAGCCCAGTGGATCACCGAGAGTATTCAGACTCGATTGCGGAAGCGTCGCGTTCGGCTGCACTTCGATTGTCGGTTCCATCACCAGCTTCGGCTGCTCATTCAGAGTCACGGCGCTAGGTGGGACGAACTGCTTGGCGATTTTGGGCAACTTGCCTTTGCTGGCGTCGAGAGGGGAGAGATTGCCGCCGCCACCGCCGCCGCCCATGGTCTGTTTTTGGGGAGCCGCCTTCGACTGATACGGCGCCAAGTCGACGGGAGCCACCAGGCTAATCGTGTCCTTGGCGACCTTCTGGACCGTTTCGTTCGTTCCAATAAAGATCAGCGCCAGCACGACGCCCACGTGGATCATCACCGAGCCGACACCCGCGCGCGCTTCGTTGCCGCCGCTCTGACCCCAGATATCCTTCACGGCCACCGGCTTCGAGGTCAATTCGAGAGGAGGGAGCTCTTCCTTCTGAAAAATGCTCTTGGCCGTGTTGATGTAGTGCTGGTACCAGGGCAGATCCGGCGTCAATAGACGTTGGAGATGCAGGTCCGCGTCATCTTGTTGATGCGTATTTGGGCGTTCCGTTGTAGGCGGGAGCATCCTGAATAAACCTGATTCCTGCTTGTTATGACGTCGAAAGACAGCCGCCGGTTGCAGAATATGGAATTCTACATCCCAATCGCTATGAAAAATTGTACCATCTACGATCCAGCGACGAGGCCCGACCGGACCAGCAACGCGTTCGGGTCCGGATCCCGGCCCATAAACGACCGGAATAGCTCGGCGGGGTCCTCCGAATCGCCTTTTGCCAGGATCCGGTCCCGAAAGGCGCGGCCGGTGGCCGGGTTGAAAACGCCTTCATCCCGAAATCGGGAGAAAGCGTCGGCATCCAGCACTTCCGCCCACTTGTAGCTGTAGTAACCGGCGGCGTAGCCGACCGGACTGGCAAAAAGGTGGGTGAAGCTGGCGATAGCGGCATGTTCCGGCGGAAAGGGAGCCGCAGAGAAGCGTTGGAGCAGCGAGCGGCTCCAGGCGATGACATCGCCGTCGCGGGCGGCGTCGAAACGCGTATGCAGCGCCAGGTCGACGTATCCAAAGCTCAATTGGCGCATCTGGGCGTTCGCGGCTCGATAGGTCCGCGCCCGGAGCATTTTCTCGAACAACTCGTTCGGGATCGTCTCTCCGGATTTGTAGTGGAGCGCGAACAAGTCCAGCGCGCCCTTCTCCCAGCACCAATTCTCCATGATCTGCGAAGGCAGCTCAACGAAATCCCAGGCCACATTCGTGCCCGACAGGTCTCGCACCGGCACGCGGGAGAGGCAATGGTGCAGCAGGTGGCCGAACTCGTGGAAGAGTGTCTCGACGTCGCGGTGCGTCAGCAGAGCGGGCTCATCGCCGATGGGCGGCGTCAGGTTGCCGCAGATCAGCCCGAGATGCGGCTCCCGTTCGTCACCTGTAAGAAACGCATCCATCCACGCGCCACCGCGTTTGGTCTCCCGGGGGAACATGTCCGAGTAGAAGCTGCCGAGATGCTGCCCCGTGGCCTCGTCGAAGATGTCGTAATAGAGCACGTCGGCGTGCCAAACCGGCATCCCTCGCTTTTCGGCGACGCGAATGCCGAACAGTTTGGCGGTGAGCGCGAACATGCCTTCCATCACTCTCGGGAGCGCGAAGTACGGCCGCAGCTCTTCTTCGTCGAAGGCATAAAGCGCCACGCGCTGTTTTTCGGCGTAGTAGCCGATGTCCCACGGCTGCAACTCCTCCAGGCCGGCAAAAGCGCGCAGTTGTTCGTTCTCGCGCTGGAAGTGTTCGTTCGATTTGGCGGTGAGGGTATCGACGAACTCCTGGGCCGCAGCGCCCGTCTTCGCCATGCGGTCCACCAGCACCAGGTCCGCGAAGTTCGAAAAGCCCAGGAGTTTGGCGCGCTCCGCCCGCAGAGCCAGAATCTTCAGGATGAGTTCGCGGTTGTCGTACGGCGCCTCGGAACCACGGACGCTATACGCGCGGTACATCTTTTCCCGGACGGAGCGGTCGTCCAAATACGTCAGAACGGCGACATAGGACGGCTGCTGCAGAGTGAAGCGCCAGCCGGCGGCGCCCTTCGACTCGGCGCTCTGGCGGGCGGCGGCCACGGCGCTGGGCGGCAGGCCGGCCAGGCGCGCTTCGTCGTCGATCACCAGTTCCCAGGCGTTGGTCGCGTCCAAAACGTTTTCCGAATACTTCGTGGTGAGCTGAGTAAGTTCCACGTCGATGGCCGCCAGGCGCTTTTTCCGCTCCGGGTCGAGGCCGGCGCCCGAGAGGCGGAAGGCCTCCAGCGTCTTCTTCAGATAACGCTCTTGTACGCCGGTCAGCGCCCCCGCCTCGGGAGTGGCCGCGAACGCTTTCACGACATTCCATAAGCCGTCGTGGAGACGGATGGAGGAGTAGAACTCGGCGGCTTCGCCCTGAATATCGTTGTGGGCATCGCGGAGTTCGGGCGAGGTGGCCACGCTCTCTAAATGCCGGACCACGCCGAGGGCGACATCCAACGGCTCCGTCGCGCGGTCCAGCGGAAGCAAGGTATTCGCGTAGGCCGGTGGCTCGGGCGAGGCGGCGATGGCTTCGATTCGTTCGCGGGCCGAGGCGATCAGTCGGCGGATTGCGTCGCGAACGTGCTCGGCGCGAATCCGGTCAAAGGGAATGGCGAAAGGGATCTGCAGCAGCGGGTTCATTACAGGGCTTTCCTTCAGGCTACTTCAGAAAGCCGCTCCGGCCGCTGCCCGTCGCCGACAGCTCGTCGTTGCGAGGATCGTCCAGCGCCAGCACGCGGCGCAGCAGGGGGCTCAGCCCGGCCTGCGTTTCCGGCCGCAGAAGCCGCCGCTGATACTGCTGCTGCGGCAGGTCCCCCCGCACGAAGAATCCGTGCAGGGATCGCCGGGGATTGGCCGTCCGGTTGGCGGTGCCGCCGTGCCAAAGGTGCGAGTTCATGAGAATTACGTCGCCGGCCGCGCCCAGCACCACCCGTTCATCCGGGTGCGGCGCATTGGGGTCGGCCAGAACCTCGGAGGGAATTTTGCCCGAGACATGCGTCATCGGAACAAAACGCGTGGGACCGTTGTCCGCCGTGAAATCGTCGAGCATCCAGATAGAATTGAACACTGCGTATCCGCGTTGATCGCGAACCAGACCCATATCGCAGTGCAGCGGCTGCAGGCTGGCGTCGCCCGGCAAGGCGGCACGATAGTTCAGACTCGACAGTTTCCAGTCCGGACCCAGGACCGTTTCAGCGGCTTCCAGCAACAACGGATGGGACACGAGCCGGCGGAAGGTGCCGCCTTTGTCGACGAGATTCGCCAAGCGGTCCGAACCCTGCTCCCGGCGGAATTCAGCTCCGGCGTTTTCGCCTTCCTCGGCAAGGATACGTTCCGTTTCGGCGCGGAGTTCCTGCAGCCATTCGGCGTCCATCACGCCCCGCGCGATCAGGTACCCTTGTTCGTGGAGCTGACGCTTCTCAAGTTCCGTCATTCCAGCCGATTGTAACCCCAATGGCGTTCAAGCGAATCCTCATCCGCGCGACGAACTGGGTGGGCGATGCCGTTATGTGCGTGCCTGCGGTGGCAGCGGTGCGGAAACGGTTCCCATTGGCGCACATCACGCTGCTGGCGCGGCCATGGGTCGCCGGGCTGTATGACTCCACGCTGATCGACGACGTGCTGCCCTACGATTTGGCCCGCGGCGCGAAAGATTGGAAAGCCAAGTGGCGTCTGGCGGGGCAACTTCGGGATCTGCGATTCGACTGCGCCATCCTGTTCCAGAACGCGTTCGAAGCGGGAGCGCTGGTTTGGGCTGCCCGGATTCCGATGCGCATCGGGTACTCGCGCGATGGACGCGGCCTGCTGTTGACGGATCCGATTCAGGTCCCAAAGCCGGGTGAAATTCCCGAGCACCAGCGCTACTACTATTTGGAAATGCTTCGCCGCGCCGGGCTGATCGACCAACTGCCCAGCGTAGATGCGATTCGCCTGCCCGGCGTCGAGTACCTGCGCGTGCACGGCCGCCAGTTGCTGCGGGAGAAGTCCGGCTACTCGGGAGATTGGATCGGCATCAGTCCCGGCGCCGCGTACGGGAACGCCAAGCGCTGGCTGCCCGAGCGGTTCGCCGATGCCGCCGTGCGGCTGGCCGAAAAGATGGAATCGCGCGTCGCCATTTTTGGTTCGCCCGACGAAAGGGAGCTGTGCGAAAAGGTGCTGGCGCTGGTTCGTGTGCAAGGCGTGGAAGCGTTCAACTTCGCTAGGAAGGCGCAACTGGATCAGTTTGTTTCCATGGCCTCGGCGTGTGGGGCGTTCATAACGAACGACTCGGGCGCTATGCATGTCGCCTCCGCCGTCGGAGTCCCCACGGTGGCGGTGTTTGGCGCTACCGACCATATGGCGACGGGTCCAACGGGCCCGTTGGCCAAGGTTGTCCGTGAGCCTTTCGACTGCTCGCCCTGCCTGTTGCGCGAGTGCCCCATCGACCATCGATGCATGAAGGCGGTGACCGCCGAACAGGTGTCCGAGGAAGCATGGAAGCTGGTACAAATCGCCGCGCCGTAGCCGCTGCGTTCGGGCTGGCCTTCCTGTGTCTCGGCGGCCTTTGGATTGAGATTCCGGGGATTCAGAACGACGAGGCGATGTTTGCCAGCGTCCTGTTCGAGCCCAAGATAGAGGCGGTCCACATCCGCTACTTCGGGTTCCGGATTCCGGCGATGAGCTTTCCCTACATCGGCACAGTGAAGACGGTCATATATGCCTTGCTCTTTCGCGGGATCGATCCCTCGCCGGAATCGATTCGCTGGCCGGCCTTGCTGCTGGGCGCGTGGAGCGTTTATCTGTTCTGCCGCCTGATGCAACGGGCGACCGATCTCCGCACGGCCAACGTCGCGACCGCGCTGCTGGTTGCCGACGCCGCGTATCTTTTCACCATTCGCTGCGATTGGGGACCGGTGGCGGTACAGCACGTCTGCGCCATCGGAGGCGTGTATTGCTGGGTCCTGGGCCGCCCTTGGCAGAAATTTCTCGGCGGACTCTGTTTCGGCCTCGGACTGTGGGACAAGCTGACGTTCCTATGGATTCTGGCGGCGCTGGCCGCCGGCGCGGCCGCAGCCCGCTTCCTGCCGAAAGGCCGCGCGGCGCTGTGCGGTCTGGCTGGATTTCTAATCGGCTGCTACCCGTTTCTGGCCTACAACTACAAGACCGGCCTGGCATCGTTCGAAGCGGCGCGCCGCCAGCAGTTAGCCCTGGGCGAAGTGCCCGAAAAGGCACGGCTGCTGGGCCGGACGTTGTCGGGCGTTCCGCTGTTGGGCTCCCTGGCCATGAACGATGGGCCAAACGCACCGGAACTGGACGCCGCGGCCTCGGCAGTGGTTCGGCTCAGCGAGTGGACCGGAGGGTGGAGGGAGTCCTGGCTTCCCTGGCTGGTGCTGGGCGGAGCGGCGCTCGGATGGCGCTCGGCGCACCGTCGGGTCTACCGGTTCGCCGTCGCCGCATTGGCCGCCGGATTCCTGGCGATGACGGCGCAGGCCTCCAGCGGTGGATCGCCGCATCATCACGTGCTGCTGTGGCCGCTGCCGCATGTCCTTGCGGCGGTTGTACCGTGGCCGCGCGTCGTACCGGCGTTGGTGCTGGCGACGCAGTTGCTTGTGGTCAATCAACATTACGCACAGTGGGTTCGATTCGGCGGGGACTCCGCCTGGACCGATGCGGTGTATCCACTCACCAGAACTCTGCGAGAAAGCGGCGAGCCGTATCGAATCATCGACTGGGGTATCTACGACGCGGTCTATCTGCTGTCTCGCGGTCAGGTGAAGATGAGCTACTCGGTTCCTCCGGAATCGGAGGACTGGTCGGCATTTCAACCCACATTTCCGTTTTGAGCCGCGCGTGCGAATCTCCCGGATGCTCGTCCGCATCAATATCCATAGGGGTTTGAAG
>VFZO01000302.1 GCA_016871155.1 Acidobacteriota bacterium
GTGGAAGGTAAAGCCGGGACTCATTGTCGATATCGGTATGCGCTGGTATTGGGCGCCGTGGCCGCTGCAGTCGAACGGCGAAGGATCCGCGTTCTCGATCGAGCGATACGATCCGGGGCGCCGGGCTACGCTCTTCCGTCCGATCTCCACGCCCCAGGGACGGCGCGCGGTCAACCCGTTGAACGGCGCCATCCTCCCGCAGACGTTCATTGGCGCGATCGTGCCGGGAACCGGCGATGTTTGCACGATCATTACCACGGCCGAGCCGTGCAGGTTGAACGGCGTGGTGGTGCAGAACGACAAGAGCTACATTCCCTCTGGCGGCTTCCGTGACCTGCTTCCCGTCCAGTGGGACCCGCGGCTCGGCATCGCCTGGGATCCCTTCAAGAACGGCAAAACGGCGATACGCGCTTCGATTGGCACATTCCATCAGGCCAGCATGGGCGGCACTGGCGCGTTCGACGGTGGCCCGGCGTTCCGGTTCGACAAGATCATCCTATTCACGGACATGAACCAGTTCCTCGATGCCGGGTCGCTGACGACGCCGCCGAACGTGGCGGGGCCGTACCGCAAACAGAAGGCGCCGCTGGTCTATCAGTATCTGTTCGGCGTCCAGCATGAAGTTTTGCGCGGAACGGTGCTCGATGTCTCCTACTCGGGCAACACCACGCGCCACATCCAACAGAACTGGAATTTCAACTATATCCCTTATGGCACGCGATTCCTGCCTCAGAACGCCGATCCTACGAGCACGGCCAATCCCCCGCTGCCCCTGCCCGACATCCTGCTTCGCCCGAATCCCGGATACGGCGATATGCTCCAGAGCGGACCCGCGACATCGGCCCGCTACGACTCCTTGCAGGTCCAGTTGAACCGCCGGTTCATCGGAGGCGTGGAAGTATCGTCGAGTTACACCTACTCCAAGTCGATTCTCAACGGATGGGCGCAGGAGCTGAATTCACGCCTGCGCCGGACGCTGCTTCCGAACGACCAGACTCATGTGCTCAACATGAGCTTCGTGGTCGATATCCCAAAGATGAGCCGCTTCGTGCCCGGGCGCTTCTCGAGGATCGCGCTCGACAACTGGCAGATGTCGAGCATTACGACGTTTGCCAGCGGCTTCCCGCAGAACGTGGTCCTGCAAACCACCGACAACTTCGACTTCGCCGGAGGTGGCGAGGGCAATGGCGTGGTCCAGACAGGGCGCGCGATCCTTCCACGCGGCGAGCGTAATTCCTTCCGGATGTTCAATACCTCGGTATTCAAGCGCCCCTCCGGGCGGGGCGATCTCGGCACCGACTTCTCGAACGTCAAATATCGCGGACCGGGCTTCAACAACTTCGATGTCTCGGTCTTCAAGAACTTCCCCGTGTTTTCGGAGAAGCGAATCATCCAGTTCCGCTGGGAGTTCTACAATCTCTTCAATCACACTCAATTCTCGGACGTGAACAGTATCGCCCGCTTCGATCCGGCGGGCAATCAGGTGAATACGCAGTTCGGCTGGGCGACGGCGGCTCGCAGCGAGCGCCGGATGCAGGCTTCGCTGCGGTTCAGTTTTTGAGGTGCGCCCGCAAGACAGAGCCGGCCGCCGCGAACGGGCTCCGGCTCTTCGGCGGGGCCGTGAACATTGCCGTTCGTTATGACTCGGCACGCTCGCGCTATTGTGAACTGAAGCCATGTCCTGCCAGTTTCACGGTCCGAACGTCACCATTTCTGCCCCGGTGCCCAAACGGGAGGTTGGCGCGCTTGTGGCCGCGATGTTGGAGCGGAGGTCAAGATACCTCCACATCAGCGCGGATATCGACGACGCATTGCTGGCGCGTCTGGCCAGGTCCGTACCTTTCAAGAAGTTGACCATTGAAGGCGCGCCGCGAATTACCCAGGCCGGGCTCCGCCACTTCGAAACCCTGGAATCGGTGGACATCAGCGGCTATCGCGGTACCCTTACCGACTCCAGCCTGGAATTCATAGGCAGGAACCGCGGCCTTCGAAGTGTCCAGTTCGCCTGGCAACAGAACGTGACCGGCGCCGGCTTGGCGGCCCTGCGGCACTGCGACAAGCTGGAGCAAGTGAACTTGATGGGGACTAACACCGGCGACGAAGTTTTGGAAGCGCTGGCAGGCAAGCCTCGGCTGCATTTACTCTCGACGGGCCGCAAAACCACAGGGAAGGGACTTGCGCTGCTCCGGCAGTTTCCGAAATTCGCGAAACCGGACGACTCCCCGGTGGAGTGCGACCTGATGTCGTTCCAGTCGCCAAAGAATCACATCCTGCTCGACGGGCCGATTGAGGACGCCGATTTGAACGGATTGAGAGGATTGGACGGTTTGCAGGGTCTAAACCTGTTCTGGCACATCGGACCCATTACCGCGGCCGGCCTGTTGCGCATCCAGGACCTGCCGAATCTCCAACACTTCGGAATCGACGGCAAACTGTGCGATGACGCCGCCATGGCGCGGATCGCGAACTTTCCGAAGATTCGCCATCTGCAGGCCCAGGGTGCCGTTGCCACTACGCGCGGCTTCCAGGCGCTGGGTAAATGCCGAACGCTCGAGTTCCTATGGGGCCGCGACTGCTCTTCGTTTTCCACTGCCGGCGCCAAGGCTCTAAGCCATTTGACAGGGCTTGGCATCACGCTCAAAGATGTGGACCTGAAGGTCCTGCCGTCTTTTCCAAACCTTCGGCAACTGATGCCGATGGACGCGGTGGACGCAGAGTTCCGGCATGTGTCCGCCTGCGCCGGGCTGGAGCGTTTGTGGTGCATGTACTGCCGCGAGACGGGTGACGCGGCAACGGAGCATTTGGCCGGCCATCCGCGCCTGCGGACCTATTACGCGGGCCAGACGAAGATCACCGATCAAAGTCTGGCCATCCTGGCCGGGCTGCCGGCGCTGGAAGAGGTGGAGATTTGGAACTGCGCGGGTGTGACGCCAGGCGGTTTGCGGCGGCTGAAGAAATCGGTTCGGGTGCGAAGCTAGCGGGGCGTCCCTGGCGTCAGCCAATTCGGCCAGCCGTTCAACCGGCCGGCCAGTCAGCCGGTTTGCTACTATGGAGTGATGAATCTTGAGCACGTGGGGCAGGCGATCGCCGCCGAGTCGCCGGTGCCGCAATCCAGGCAGCTCTCCAACTGGATTCGCGGGCAAATCGCGCTCAACCGGATTCAGCCCGGCGAACGTCTTCCCTCTGAGCGCGAACTCGCCGACCAGCTTCATCTGTCCCGGTACGTCGTCAATTCGGCGTTCGCGATTCTGGAGGCGGAAGGCCTGATCTATTCCCGCGTCGGCAAAGGCAGTTTTGTGATGGGAGCCCCGGCGGCCAGGCCTGCAGGTTGGAGTTCGCTGGCCAAATCGCCGGCACCGCCGGCCGGAGCGCTCCGAATCCAGTATCACTTCGATTCCTCCCGCCCGAGCGAGGATCTGTTCCCGGTCGAAGAGTTCCGCGAAGCGTGCGCGGAGGTGCTCTCCACCGCGGCGGGTACCGCGCAGGTGCTGCAGCTTGGCGCGCCGCAGGGCTTGCCCGCGCTGCGGGAGTTTATCCTCGCCGAGGCGATTAGCCAGAATGTGGCCGGCGCCGGAGACGACGTTCTCATCACCTCCGGCTGCCAGCAGGCCATGGACCTCATCCAGCGCTTTGTCGCCGCCCAGCCGAATCCGAGCGTTGCGATCGAGGACCCGGTTTATCCGGGAATTCAGAAGGTCTTCAGCCGCGACGGAACGCGCGTCATCGGCGTGCCGGCAGGGACGGTCGGCATCGAGATGTACCGCCTGGCCGAGACTCTGGAGCGCCACAAGCCGCGCCTGCTGGTTGTAACGCCGTCGTTCCAAAATCCCACCGGCGGAACGATCTCCAATGGCAACCGCGCCGATCTGGCCAGCCATTGCGAGGCGCATGGGACGCTGATCGTCGAGAACGGAATTTACAGCATCCTCCGCTACGGTGGAGAGCCGACAGTGGCGCTTCGCGCGCACTCGCGCGACAACGTGCTGACGGTGGGCAGTTTCTCTAAACTCACCTTTCCCGGACTGCGTGTCGGCTGGATAATCGGGCCCAGGCCGGTGATTGCGGCACTCACGCAAATCCGGCACTGGTGCGACCTGCATACCGACCATCTTTCCCAGGCCGTGCTGCTTCGTTTCGCGGAAAGCGGACGCCTGGCCGCCCATCGGGACAGAGTATTGCAGCACGGTGGCAAGCGCCTGAAGGCCGTGCTGGACGCGTGCAAACAATACATGCCCAAAGGCAGCGTGTGGACTCACCCGCAGGGCGGCATGAATATCTGGGTCGAACTGCCCAACAACGCCGACACCACACTCTTACTGCCGGAAGCGCAACACCGGGGCGTGAACTACATGCCCGGCCCCGTCTTTGCCGTGGAAGCGCCGGCCACCCACGCCCTGCGCCTGAGCTTTGGCGGCTTGCCGCCCAAGAGCATCGTCGACGGCGTGAAAATTCTCGGCGACGTATTCAAACGGTACGCCGATTCGAACACATCCAAAGAGCGCCCCAACGAGACAGCGCTCGTTTAGCGAGGAAACAGCAAATGATACTCAACGAACAATTCCGCCTGAAGATCGGCTTGGCCGAAATGCTGAAGGGAGGCGTCATTATGGACGTCACGACGCCCGAGCAGGCCGTGATCGCCGAAAAGGCGGGCGCCTGCGCCGTCATGGCTCTGGAACGGGTGCCGTCCGACATTCGCAAGGAGGGCGGCGTGGCCCGCATGTCCCCGATCTCGATCATGCGCGCCATCATGGACTCCGTCTCCATACCCGTAATGGCCAAGGCCCGCATCGGCCACTATATGGAAGCCCGCGTTCTCGAGGCCTTGAAGGTCGATTACATTGACGAGAGCGAAGTGCTGACACCGGCCGACGAAGAGAATCACATCGACAAACGCCAGTTTCAAGTCCCCTTCGTATGCGGCGCCAAGAACCTCGGCGAGGCGTTGCGCCGCATCTCCGAGGGCGCGGCGATGATTCGTACCAAGGGGGAGGCTGGATCCGGCAACATTGTCGAAGCCGTAAGGCATATGCGGACGATTCAGAAAGAGATGAAGCAACTCACGGTGCTGTCGCATGACGAGTTGTACGCCGAGGCGAAGCGCCACCAGGCGCCGATCGAACTCGTGGAGTACGTGGCCGGGCACGGCAAGCTCCCGGTTCCCAACTTCTCTGCCGGCGGAGTTGCGACGCCGGCCGACGCGGCGCTGATGATGGCGATGGGCGCAGAGACAGTGTTTGTCGGCTCCGGTATCTTCAAGTCGAAGGATCCTGCAACGTTTGCCAAGGCGATCGTTAAGGCCACGACGTTCTGGAAGGATCCGATGAAGGTCCTGGAAGCCAGCGAGGAGGTAGGTGTTTCCGAGCCGATGCGCGGCCTCGACACCTCGAAGATGCCCGAGGAAGAGTTGATGGCGAATCGGGGCTGGTAGTGGTTGGAGTCCTCGCCCTGCAGGGCGATTACGAAGCCCATGCACGGGCGCTGCGCTCCGCCGGCGCGGAAGTCAAGGAAGTGCGGACCGCACCGGAGCTGGAGACGGTCGTCGCACTCGTCATTCCGGGTGGAGAGAGCACCACGATGCTGAACCTCCTCCACCGGGAACGGCTGGTGGAGCCATTGAAGCGATTTTCGACCGTGCGTCCGATCTTCGGCACTTGCGCTGGCGCGATTCTCTTGGCTTCGGATGTCACGAACCCAGTTCAGGAATGTCTGGGAGTGGTCGATATTGGTGTGGAGCGGAATGCGTACGGGAGGCAGTTGGATTCCCGCGTTGTGCGGCTCGACGCGGGCGAACTCGGCGAGGTGGAGGCGGTATTCATTCGCGCTCCGATTATCCGCAGAACCGGAGAAGGTGTGAAGGTGATCGCGAACTACAACGGAGATCCGGTTTTGGTGGAGCAGGGAATGCACATGGTGGCCACTTTTCATCCGGAGCTGAGCATGGGCACGCGCGTTCATGGGCGGTTTCTGGAAAAGGTGAAGGGATGAAGAAGGCGCGGGTTTTGTTCGTATGCTGGGGAAATGCGTGCCGCAGCCAGATGGCGGAAGCGTTTGCGAAGCACTTCGGCGGCGACGTCATGGAGGTGCAGAGCGCGGGCATGATGCCCTTGGCCCAGGTTCCGGCGCAGACCAGGAAAGTGATGGCGGAGAAGAGTGTCCCCACCGACGGCCAGTTCCCGAAAGGTGTGGAGGTCTACCAAAATGAGAAGTTCGATCTGGTAATCAATATGAGCGGTACGATTCTGCCGCGAGGGCTGAAAGACGTGGAGCGGGTGTGGGAGGTAAAGGATCCGTATGGTGCCGGCGACGATAGCTATCGGGAGACCCGGGACGAGCTAGCGGATCGAATCGCGGACCTGATCGCCGACATTCGAGCCAACAATGGCGAGGTCCCGCCGCCAAAGCCAAAGAAGCGCGGGTTCTTCCCTTGGAGCAAGAGTTGACATCCGGGTTTTGCAGTTGAGAAACTAGGGGTCTGCCGATGTGCGGATGTGGCGGAACTGGCAGACGCGCTAGATTCAGGTTCTAGTTCTCGCAAGGGAGTGGAGGTTCAAGTCCTCTCATCCGCACCAATAAAATCAATAAGTTACAGAGATTCTGACGCCCTCCATCGGAGGGCTTCTTTAGTTTTGTGGGACTCTGTGTGGGACAGTTTTGAAAATTTGTCACACTCCAGTCCCACTCCGATGACAAATCTCTCGACGCGAACATGCTAAGCCGTTGTCAATGTTGGCCTTAACCGGAAGTCAGAGGTGGCCGTGCCTTAGAGTTCAATCTACGAGCGACCAAGCGCGGGCAGGGGACCATCCGCCTCGGGATTCCGAAGGAAGGCCCGTCCGCCTATCTCTTCACCATCAGTGCGTTGCCCAACTGCCCGGAATCGTAAGCGTGCACGTTCGTGATCCGCATCTCTTCCAGGCCCGTCTTGGGTTCCACGTAGCCATCGATCTGATCGACCAACTGATCTCGTGTCAACTTCCAAACCACCCTGCCGTCCGGGCTGATTTCGACCAACTGATCGCGGCCCTGCTCGATGCTTTTCAGGTGATAGTCGCCGCAGGCCAAAAGGAGATTCCCGTTGTCCAGGCGCTGCATGCCTAGAAGGTATCGGGTCACCAAGCCGAGATCGGCGGCGGTCCAGGAGCCGGTTCGGTTACGTTTCGCATCGAAGCGCAGCATTTGCAGTCCGGTCGCCGTGGTGACGTAAAGCGAACCATCGCCCGGTTCGAGCGTCGCGAAGGCGAAGTGCTGGCCCGGAGCCTTCACCAGATGTTCCGCCAGTTCAATCTTCGACAGGATCTTCCCCGTGCCGGCTTCCACCTCGACCACCGTCTTGCGACCATACTGCGCGAGCCAGAAGGAATTGCCGCGGGCCGATCGACGGATCATCCGGTAGTGGGAGAACACGGAGTCGGGCCGCAAATCTGGAACCGGCGTCCGGCTGACGACGGCCCCATTGCGATCAATAACCCGTATCTCGGCGGCGACACTATCGAGAATCGCGAAGTGCTTGCCGCCATCCAAGACAGCGCCGCCTGGAGACTGGGCCTCGTTGCCCCGGCGGGCCGATGGATGCTCCATGACGAGCCGGTTATTCTTGTCGAACAACGCAACGCCATCCCGATGCGTGTAGAAGATGCCGCCGTCCGGAAGGCGCCAGGCGTCCCAGATGCCTCGATGTCCC